>JAYUUC010000174.1:0-6489 GCA_043755105.1 Myxococcales bacterium | reverse complement strand
TTCAAGACATCCATAGGATTGTCGAAAGGGGTCGCCCGGAAGTTTCGGATCTTGGGAAATCGGCAGGGCCAGTCGGGCAGAAACTCCCTGGATTTGTTGAACGATCCAGGATTCGTGCAGCGGTCGGCAACGAACTCCCGGGTTCTGAGAGAATGAAGGGTTTCCGCCAACCCTCGCCGTCGCTACCGGTTCCTGACCTCGAGCGCGGCCAGCAGCGCGGTCGCTACGTTTTCGGGCTCGGGCGCCCTCAGCACTGAGGACATCACCGCGCATCCCGGCGCGGCACCGCTCAACACGGCCACTGACGCGAAATCGATGCCGCCCAGAGCGTAAGCGGGGCAGGGGAGTGCTGCTGCCAAGGACAGCAAGCCCGTCACTCCGAGCGCGGGCCGCCGGTCATCGGGCTTGGAGAAGGGCAAGAAGACGGGGCTCACCAGCGCCAGGTCTGCACCGTCGGCCTCTCGCGCCTGATCGAGATCATGCACGGCCACGCTCACCCAGCGTCCAGGGGGCAGGTGGGCCCGCACCTCCTTCACCCGGATCGAATTCGAAGGCAGGTGAAGGTGAGCGTCCATCAGCAGGGCAACATCAAGTCGCCCGTTGACGAAGAGCGGATGGTTCTGGTCGCGGGCAAGGTGTTGCAGCGCACGACCTTCGGCCAGAAACTGCCTGCCGCCCACCCCGGGATGCCGATGCTGGATTCCCACCCGGGGCCCCAGCTTCCTCAACCGAGCGAGCTGAGAAAGCAGCTGAGCCTCACCGAGCGACCAGTCGGTGATCACGATCAACCTGGGCAGGGAACCCGACAACTACCGCACGAGCCCTTCCAGCGGACTCGAAGCTGAAGCGTAGGCCTTGAACGGAATTCGACCGGCGAGAAAAGCCTCACGGCCCGCCTCGACTCCTTTTCGCATCGCTCCCGCCATCTGGACGGGGTCGCGCGCGGCAGCGATGGCGGTGTTCATCAACAGGGCATCACACCCCAGCTCCATCGCGATCGCTGCGTCCGAGGCGGTGCCGACGCCGGCGTCGACAATCACCGGAATCTTCACCATCTCGCGGATCAACCTCAGGTTGTGGGGATTGCGGATGCCGAGCCCCGAACCGATGGGCGCTGCCAGCGGCATCACTGCCGCGCAGCCGATCTCCTCCAGCTTCCGAGCCGTGATCGGATCATCACTGGTGTAGGGAAGCACGGTGAAACCTTCCTTCACCAGAATCCGGGCGGCCTTCAGGGTTTCTTCCACGTCAGGGAAGAGGGTCTTCTCATCGCCGAGAACCTCGAGCTTCACCCATTTGCTCATCCCCAGCTCTTCGGCCAGCCTGCAGGTCCGCACCGCTTCTTCGGCGGTGTAGCAACCGGCGGTGTTGGGCAAGAGGGTCATCGCTTCGCGATCGATCCAGTGCATCAGGGAGGCTTCGCCCTTGGCAGAGAGGTCCAGCCGCCGAACCGCCACGGTGACCATCTGTGCCCCCGATGCCAGGTGGCAGCGCTTCATCACGTCGAAGTCCGGGTACTTGCCGCTGCCGATGATCAGCCTCGAGCGGAACGTCTTCCCTGCAATCTTCAGGGGGGTGTCTTCCATGGCGCTAGCCTCCTCCGACAAAGGTGACCACTTCGACGCGGTCGCCCGGTTCCAGGCGGTGCTCGGGTTGCTGCGCCCGGCGAATCACCACCGAGTTCACCTCCACCGCGACCGGACCTCCGTCCACACGCAAACTGACCAGCAGCTGCTGGAGCGTGCTGCCGTCGGCAATTTCCCGGGCTGCCCCGTTCACGACCACCTTCACGATGCGCGACCGATAGCGGGGCCGCGGCCCTGCTGTCAACGCGGGCCCCTGGCTCGAAGCGAGGGGGCTTGTTCTCCTCGACCTTCCCCCCGCTATACTCGAACCATGTTGGGCTCCCTCCGCCGACTGACCGGCCTCTGCGTCATCGTTGCGCTCACTGCCCCGGCCTTCGCTGCGTCCCGGCCCCGGAAGAAGCGGGACCTCGTCACCGCGACTCGACGCAAGGCCGCGAAGCAGGTGAAGGCCCCGTCCCCGGCGAAGGTCGTCGAGGAACCGCACCCCAACGAGGCTACCGTCCCTCAGACGACGCCGGATGCCGCCCCCACTGAAAACGCAGCGTCTGCCGTCGCTCCTGTCGCTCCGAGTGGGCCTCCCGCGGCGGGGGTTTCCCAGGATGCGCCAGCAGAGACACGGGTTCCTGTCCGGGCCTCCGATTCGCCCACGGCACGTGCTCCGGCGCAGGCGTCAAACCCGATTCCCGTGCCCATTGCTTCTCCACAAGTCGCTGATGCGGTTCCTCGGCACCGGTATGCCTACTTCGGGGCCGGCGTGCTCCTGCTGGGGGGAGTGGCCTTCGGCTACACGGCGCAAGGCGGAGTCAAGCGCGCACAGACCATCAGCAACGCCCGTCAGGTCACCACCACCCTGGAGGGTGCAAGAGCGACTGCGGCCACCGCTGACGTTTTCTACGGGCTCGCCGCGTTGACCGCCGGCTACGCCCTGGTGCTCGAGTTCCTTCCCCCGCAGGTCGCCGAGCGGGCGAGCCTCAATTTCCACTTTTGAGGGTCCCGTCCTGAAACCCTCGACCCCGCGACCCGCTCTCCTTCTCGCTTCAGCCCTGGCACTGGTGGTTGCGGGCTGCATCGTGAACAACGCTCCGTACGAGCTCACCCGGTGTGAAACCGCGGCGGCGTGCCCGGAAGGCTACGCCTGCGTCCTCTGGGGAACCGACGGAGGGCGGGTCTGCGAAGTCATCTACCCCCCGGTCATTCCCCAGGTGACGGACGGCGGAACGGACGGCGGAACAGATGGGGGTACCCACGAGGCGGTGCCGTATTACTGCGGCGAGGTAAAAGCGGTGCTCGATCAGACCTGCGTCTCCAACTGCCACGGCGCGGTGAGCACAGGCAGCGGGCTCTCGGACTTCCGGCTCGATTACTACGAGCAGCCTGGCGGACTCCCCGGAGCAAAAGCCAAAGCCCCCAACATCAAGATGAAGATGTTCGACTTCAAGGACATGCCGCCTTTGGGGATCACACCGGTGCCCACCGATGCGGAACGTCAGCTCGTCGCCCGCTGGGTAACCGGAGGTGCCTTGTCCTGCGCCGATGGAGGAACAGGCCTGGTCGATGGCGGCAGCCAGATGCACCCCGACGCCGGCGTCTCGTTCAGCGCCCAGGTGCAACCGATCTTCGACAACCACTGCGGAGGCTGTCACCTCAAGGAACCGGGCAGTGGCAACCTCACCTTGCTTTCCGGCAAGTCCTACGCGGCACTGGTGAACGTGGCCAGCGCTTGTAGCCCCACGGTGAAGCGGGTCGTCCCCGCCAGCCTTTCCAGCAGCGAGCTCTGGCGGAGGGTGACCAACACCGGTCCCGGCTGTACTGGAGCGATGCCTCCCTCCACTCCCTCAGGATTAAGGGGCTCGAACCCCGACCTGGTGAAGCTGATCGAGCAGTGGATTCTCGAGGGAGCGAAGAACAATTGACACCCCCGCTCCGCCTCTGGTGGCTCTTCGGCCTCGTCTTGCCCGCCTGTTCCATGGGAATCGACGGCTTTGAGGGCAAGAGTTGCGAGAACGCAACCGACTGCCCCCTCCCTTATGTCTGCGTTGTGGCGCGACCTGCCGCAGGGCGTACGTGCGAAGTGCTGCTGTTGCCGGAAATCGCCGACGCGGGCCCTGGCCTGGGCGAAGTGACCTACTGCCGCGACGCGAAACCCATTCTGGACCGCACCTGCGTCAACAATTGTCACGGTGTCGATTCATCGGGGAGCGGTCGCACTGATTTCAGGCTGGACTACTTCGAGTCGGCCCCCGGCGGCCTCTTCGGCGCCAAGGATCTCGCCCCTCGAATCAAGGAACGGGTGTCCAACCCTGCCAGCCCGATGCCTCCTCAGGGAACGGTTCCCTCGCCCACGGACGCAGAACGACAGGTGCTCATCGCCTGGGTCCGAGCGGGGGCTCAGTTCTGCTCGGATGCCGGCACCGCCAGCGATGGCGGCCCCTAGCGACCGTCGTTCAGGCGGGGGAGCACCCGACTGCTCAACTCAAGAAGCGCCTGCCTCTTTCTTCGGTATCGAGAACATCTGCTCGATCATCGCGCGGTGGCCCTGAATCGCCACCCGCTGCAGATAAAGCCCAAGTCCCCGACTTCCTCCGAGTTCCTCTCCGCCTCCGGCTCGCCCCGGTCCGCCATGCACCAGCTGCGGCATCACCGTTCCCGGCGGAACCGTCTGTCCGGCAACCTTCTCACCGCTGACAGTGACCCGGCCGTGATGGGGTGCGATGCCGAGCACCACCTCCTGCAGAAATGCCCGGTCGTCCGAATACACGGACGACACCAGACTTCCTCCGCCACTGGCTACCAGAGCGACCAATTCTTTGGGGCTACGGTAAGGCATCAGGGTCGCCACCGGTCCGAACACCTCGAGCGTGTTGACCTTGTCACCGGCGCGCACCGACCGCCGCACCAGCAGCGTCGGAGAAACGAAAAAACCCTTCCCTCCGGGGGAGCCCAGCGCGGAGACCGGCTTGGCCCCGCCCATAGCAATCTCCGAACCTTCTGCGAGCTGGTCGATCCCCGCCCGGACATCCTTCAACTGGCTCGCGGTGGTGAGCGGCCCCATCGTCGCCTTCTCGTCGCTCGGGTTGCCGACGCGAACCTCTGCCAGCCGCTCCACCAGCCGGTCCCTCACCTCGTCCAGACGTTCCAGAGGGACAAAGATCCGGCGCACCGCCGTGCACTTCTGACCCGTCTTCTGGGTCATCTCCTTCACCACGTCAGTGAGGAAGAGGTTCAAGGTCTCTGAACCGTCGGCCGCATCGGGCCCCAGAATCGCGGAGTTGAGGCTGTCTGCTTCCACGTTCACGTGGACGTTCTGCGAGGTCAGTCCTTCTCCCCGCCGCAGCTCGGCGGCGGTCTCGCCCGAACCGGTGAAGGCGAGCACGTCCTGCCCCTTCAGATGCGAAAGCAGGTCGCCCGCGCTGCCACAAAGGAAGGAAACAGCGCCCGGGGGCAGCACGCCCGTCGCGACCCACAGCTCCATGATTCGGTGGGCCATCAGAGCGGTCGCGGTCGCCGGCTTGGTGATCACCGGAACCCCCGCGAGCAGCGCCACCGCCAGCTTCTCCGCCATGCCCCAGGCCGGGAAGTTGAAGGCATTGATGTGCACCGCAACCCCTTCTCGAGGAACCATCACGTGCTGGCCGTAGAGCCGAGCCGAGCGTCCGAGAGCAATGCCTTCGCCGTCCACCAACGTTCGGGTCTCGCCCAGCTTTGCTCCCAGCTCGGCGTAGTACATCAAGGTCGCGGCGGCGCCGTCGATGTCGAACTTGGCATCGGACCGGGTATTGCCCGCGTTCTCCATGCCCAGCGTGATCAGCTCTTCGCGGGCATCGCCGAGCGCCTTGGCGAGCTTCTTCAACAGCTCCGCCCGGGCCGCAAAGGTCATTGCTCGGAGCGCGGGGCCGCCTGTCTCGCGCGCGAACGTCACCGCTGCCGCCAGGTCCAGCCCCTGGGTCGAGGTCTGAGCCAGGACCTCTTCGGTGGAAGGGTTGAGCAGGTCGCTGGTCTTGCCCGCACCGGCCTGCCAGGTACCACAGAGATAGCTCTTCAGAAGGGTGGTCATCAGGGCGCGCAACCTACGGCAGGTTCCCCTTCAACGTCGAGGGGGTCGTGGCCGGGTTCGCGGTACAGTCGGCCCGGTGAGTTCTTCGTTCGACCTCGAAGCATTCCACCGGCGCGCCTATATCGCCGATGGCCATGCCGACTCACTGATGTGGAATCGCGACCTCACCGTTCAATCCGCCGAGGGCCACGTTGATTTCCCCCGCTTGCGCCAGGCCGGCGTGAAGCTGCAGTGCTTCACCGTGGTCACCCGCGGGTTTCCCTTCATCGGAGGCTTCCCGGTCTTCGCGCGGAAGCGCGGCTGGCCCGCCGCTGCACGGAGAGGGGAGTGGGCCCGTGCCAATTTCCAGATCGACCGCCTCACGTCCTACTGCCAGAAGCCAGACGCCGGGGCGGCTCTGGCGACGTCAGCCACCGGCCTCGAGCAGAACTTCTCCGCTGGAAAGCTCTCTGCGGTGCTGGGAATCGAAGGCGCCCACGCGCTGGAAGGTCGAGCCGATCGAGTGGAAGTGCTTCATCAGAAGGGCGTCCGCTTCATCGGGCTCACCCACCTCTCCAACAATGCCCTCGGCGGCTCATCCTTTCCGCTGATGGGCAACCGCGGACTCACCGCTCACGGTCGAGAGGTGCTCGACGAGATGGCGCGCCTGGGAATGCCCGTGGACCTGGCCCATGGCTCTCCCCGAACGTTGGCCGACATCCTTTCCCACCCGCGGGCTCGTCCGTTCTGCTCGCACACCGGGGTCACCGGAGCGAAGAAGAGCTGGCGCAATCTGCCCGACGACGTCCTTCGCGCCGTGGCCAAGAAGGGCGGAATGATCGGCATCGTCTTCGCGCCGATGTACCTCGG
>JAYUUC010000173.1:0-18389 GCA_043755105.1 Myxococcales bacterium | reverse complement strand
CCCTTGTCATTGAGCGGGAGCACCTCGGAGATGGCGGTCACCTTGCGGCTGCCATCGGAGAGCCGCTCGCAGCAGATGACGAGGTGGACCGCGCTCGCCACCTGAGCCCGCACCGCCACCAGGGGAAGCTCGATCGTGCTCATCAGACAGAGAGACTCGAGCCGGCGGAGGGTGTCGACCGGGGTGTTGGCGTGGGTGGTGGCGAGTGAGCCTCCATGGCCGGTGTTCATTGCCTGGATGAGATGAAAGGCCTCACCTCCGCGAACCTCGCCGACCACGATGCGGTCCGGCCGGAGCCGCAAGGCGGAGTGGAGCAGGTCGCCGATGTGAACTTCGCCCTTGCCCTGCTTGTCCGGCGGCCGGCTCTCGAGCGCGACCAGGTGCTGCTGGTTGAGCTGAAGCTCGGCGGAGTCCTCGATGGTGAGGATGCGTTCCTCGTTGGGGATGAGAGATGAGACGAGGTTGAGCAGGGTGGTCTTCCCCGAGCCGGTCCCTCCGGAGACGATCACGTTGAGCTTGAGCTGGATCGCCGCTTCGATCAGCCGGGACATCGGCGCGTTCAAGGACCCGAGCTGGAGCAGCGTGTCGACGGTGAGTCGGTCCTTGAAGAACTTGCGGATGGTGATCAAGGTGCCGTTGCGCGCGAGCGGCGGGAGCACCACGTGAATGCGGCTGCCGTCGGGGAGCCGGGCGTCGAGGCGGGGCCGCTCGTCGCTCAGCGGTCGGCCGACATACTGGGCGATGTTGCGGGCGGCTCCGAGAAGCCCTTCCTCGGTGAAGCGGGCCTCGGTGCGGAACATCTTTCCGCCGCGCTCGACCCAAACCTCGCCGGGACCGTTGATCATGATCTCGGTGACGGTGTCGTCATCGAGGAAGGCAAGGACCGGCTTGAGATAGGCCCGAAGGGACTCGGCGTACATCGTCATGTCGACAGATGCTAGCCGCGCTGGAAGACGGAAAGAAGTTGCACCCACCGTTCTTGCTGCGGCGACGGTGTATGTGTTGAGGCGCCCGACCCAGGAGCTGCGCATGGCGAAGCGAACCCGAACCCCGTCCACTCCCGCTGTGAGGAAATCAAGGCCCAAATCGGCCGCGGTGAAGCGATCAAAATCGGCTCCGTTGGCGGCTCCGTCCAAGGCTCCTTCAGCGCCTCCCGGGGCGCGGTCCCGCCCCCGCTCCCGGGATCCTGCTGCCTCCCGGACCCTTCCAATCGAAATCGACCCCGGTCAGCTCGCGGGAGGGCTGGACTCGCTTCGCTCCGAGCTCGTCCACTGGGCCAACAAAGGCCGCTACACCAAGGTTCGGTTCAAGTTTCGCGGCAAGCCGCTGCTGCCCGACCTTCCGCTTGCCGCCGTGGTCGCCGCCGAAGGGCTGACCTTCTACTGGGGAGGTCTGCTGCGGGCGCTGATCGTCAACGTTGCCGGCAAGAGTGTCTTCGAGTTCGAGCTGGTCAATGAATCGGAGGCCGAGCTGTCGCGGGGGAGGGAACAGCTGCTCGCCGGCGAGGTCGAGCCGGCGCTGGTGCACTTCCGCAAGGCCCAGGGAATGGACCGGGACAACCCTCGGGTGCAGCTGAATCTGGGGGTCGCGCTGAAGTTGAAGGGCGACTTCGCCGGCGCCCGCGAGGCGTTCGAAAAGGCGCGAGGGTTGGATGCCAAGGGGCCCGCCGGGTTGGAGGCCGAGCGGTTGCTCGACACCCTTCCTGCGCTGGGCCTGCTTCCTCGCTGAACCGACGGACAACTGTCGACAGAGTCAAGTGTCGCGGCCTTCGAGCAGGCGAATTCTGCTCGGAAAACGGGCCGGAACGAGCCTTGATAAATGAGCGTTTCCCAGCTACTTCCAGAGGTCAAATATGGCTGACCTTCCGAGCGATTCTCCTCCCGCCGCGACCCCTCCTCCGTCCAGCGGCAACGCGGGAAATCTGATTCCGGTCAACATCGAAGACGAGATGCGGAAGTCATATCTCGACTACTCGATGAGCGTGATCATCGGCCGGGCGCTGCCCGACGTACGCGACGGCCTCAAGCCGGTGCATCGCCGGGTGATGTTCGCGATGCACGAGCTCGGCAACACCCACAACCGGGCCTATAAAAAATCGGCCCGCGTGGTCGGCGACGTGATCGGCAAGTACCACCCTCACGGCGATACTGCGGTCTACGACGCGATCGTCCGCCTCGCCCAGCCGTGGTCGCTTCGCTACATGCTGGTCGAAGGCCAGGGCAACTTCGGCTCGGTCGACGGCGATGCGCCGGCGGCGATGCGTTACACCGAAGTTCGAATGGACCGGCTCGCCGAGGAGCTGCTCGCCGACCTTGAGAAGGACACCGTCAACTTCGGGCCCAACTACGACGGCAGCGAGCGTGAGCCGCTGGTGATGCCGAGCAAGTTCCCCAACCTGCTGGTGAACGGCTCGTCGGGAATCGCGGTGGGCATGACCACCAACATTCCCCCCCACAACATGACCGAGGTGATCGACGCCACGGTGCATCTGGTCGACAACCCGAAGGCGACCATTGCCGACCTGATGGGTTTCATCCCGGGGCCGGACTTTCCCACCGCGGCGTTCATCTCGGGGCGAGAGGGCATTCGCAAGGCCTACGAGACCGGGCGAGGGCACATCACCCTGCGCGCTCGGCACGAGATCGAGATCCACAAGAAGACCGAGCGCGAGACCATCGTCGTCACCGAGATTCCGTACCAGGTGAACAAGGCGCGGCTGATCGAGCGGATCGCCGAGCTGGTGCGAGAGAAACGGCTCGAGGGGATCAGCGACATTCGCGATGAGTCCGACCGGCAGGGAATGCGGATCGTGATCGAGCTCAAGCGGGACGCGATCACCGGGGTGGTGCTCAACAATCTCTTCTCGATGACCCCGATGCAGACCTCGTTCGGGATCATTCTGCTCGCGATCGACGGAGGCCAGCCGCGGACGCTGACCTTGAAGGAGCTGCTCGAGCGGTTCATCTTGCACCGCCGCGAGGTGGTGACCCGACGCACCCGCTTCGAGCTGCGCAAGGCCGAAACGCGGATGCACATCGTCGAAGGTCTGCTGGTGGCGCAGGACTTCATCGACCACGTGATTGCGATCATCCGCAAGTCGCCCGACGTCGACGAGGCCCGCTGGGGCCTCACCCATGTGCTCTCGCCGTCGATGTACGAGCACCCCACCTTCAAGGACCTGCCCCGGCTGGACCTGGAGAAGGCGCGCGGCCAGATGGCAGCGCTGGTGGCGCGGGTCCGCAACGAAGAGGTGAGTTACCCAGGGCTGTCGCACGCCTACGAAGGATCGGGGTTCTCCGAAGAGCAGGCGAAGAACATTCTCGACATGCGACTGCAGCGGCTGACCGGCATGCAGCGCGAAGAGCTGTTCAAGGAATTGCTCGCTCTGGTGAGGGACATCACCCGGTTGCGGGACATTCTCGTCAACGAGAACTCGCTGCTGAACGTGATCAAGTCAGAACTCCAGGACATTCGCGCTCGGTTCGGCGATGCCCGCCGCACCGAAATCACCGGCGACCTCGAAGACATCAGCAACGAGGACCTGATTGCCGAAGAGCCGATGGTGGTGACGCTTTCCCACGCCGGCTACGTGAAGCGAAACCCGCTCACCGAGTACCGGGCGCAGAAGCGGGGAGGCCGCGGGAAGACCGGGGCGGCGACCAAGGAAGACGATTTTGTCTCCGACCTCTTCGTCGCTTCCACCCACGCCTACCTGATGCCGATCACCACCAAGGGCAAGCTCTACTGGCTCAAGGTGCACGAGCTGCCGCTGGCGGGACGGGCGGCCAGGGGCAAGGCGATCGTCAATCTGATTCAGCTCGCTCCGGACGAGAAGCTGGCGCAGCTGCTGGTGACCCGTGACTTCCCCGAGAACCGGTTCGTGTTCTTCGTCACCCGCAAGGGCGTGGTGAAGCGCACCGACCTCACTGCTTTCTCCAACGTGCGCGCGAGCGGGTTGATTGCCCTCGGCATCGATGAAGGGGACAGCCTGGTGGCGGTGAAGATCACCGACGGCACCAAGGACGTGCTCCTCTCCACCGCGCAGGGAATGAGCATCCGCTTCTCCGAGGACCAGGTCCGCTCGATGGGTCGCGCCGCTTATGGGGTGAAGGGCATCACGCTCGAAGAAGGCGACGAGGTGGTCGGGGCCGACGTGGTGGAGAAGGACACCACCATTCTCACCGTCACCGAGAACGGTTACGGCAAGCGCACGCTCGAGTCCGAGTACCGGGTCCAGGGCCGCGGCGGGAAGGGCATCATCGACATCAAGACCACCGAGCGGAACGGACCGGTGGTGGGCCTGGTGCAGGTGAAGGACGACGACCAGGTGATGCTGGTCACCAACGGCGGAATGTTGATCCGGATGAAGGTGAATGAAATCTCGGTGATCGGCCGCAACACCCAGGGCGTGCGGTTGATCTCGATGGAGAGCACCTCGGAGAAGGTGAGTGGCATTTCCAAGCTGCCGGAGATGGCAGCTGAGGCCGAGGTGGCTGAAGGGGTCGAGCCGGGGAGCGAGCTCGAGGAGCTGAAGCGTGCCACCCCGGAGGCAGAGGCCGGGGCTGCAGAGGAGGCCGGGGAAGGTGAGACTCCCAACGACGATGAGGAGCCTTCGGAGCCGTAGTTCTTCACCCTGTAAGCGCGGCGACGGGAATCAGCCTCCGTTGTCATGTCAATCGCTGTTCGGCCAAGTCAAGACCGCGGAAAAGGGACTCGGCTGGAAGCCTTCTAAGAGATCGAAGGGATCTGGAGTATCGACCACCACCCAGACCCAAGCCTCATACGAGGCCGCGATTCGGATGCGGTCAACGCTCAAGTATTTCAAGGCGCTTCCCTCTTCCTGGAACATCTTGTCGATAAGGTCGGCATCGGCCGGGGTCAGCGCCTCGCCGCTTCCTGGATACCGTATGTCAAAATTGAAATAGGTCTCCAAACTTCCCTGGACAGTGACGTAGCCGGTCGCGCCCCGACCACTTTCTCCAACCGGGACACAGACTCCTTCCAACTCCTCCTGCCAGCAGCGGTGCCCTCTCGTCTGATTGGAGTAGCGCACCCCTGATGGCCACGGGATAACGAGGCACAGGGTCGACTCTTCCCAAAGTCGAATGAGCGGCTTGGACATAATCCCCCAATCTTCGCTCATGAATATGATCCTGAATTCAGTACGATAGACGCCGCAGATAACACAGTCGATCACCTGTGCGGTTGCCGAAAGCTGGAATCGGGCAGACGCTCCGAGAATCATCCGCGGATGGCTTCGGGGGACATTAGTGAAGAGGTGGTGTTCGACAACACCGTGGAAGCGCACTTTCATTGCGCGCTCGATCCCCGGATCACCGTGCCGATGCGAGCGAAGATGAAGGAACACGGCATCGACCTCGGCGCCAAGCTCAAGCCCTCCTACTCCCGCCCGACCTACTATCGCTGCCTTCAGCTGGCGGCCGAGAAGCTTTACCCCGCGCTTGGTCCGGAACGGGCGAAGTTCGAGCTCGGCAAGGCCTTCATGGCTGACTTTGGCGAGACGATGATGGGCAAGGCCACCCTGGCGATGTTGCGGATGATGAGCCCGAAGCGGGTGCTTATTAAGATGAGCCAGAGCTTCCGCTCTTCCAATAATTACATGCAGGCTTCGGTGAAGGAACTCGGCCCCGGCGAGATGGAACTCACCCTGAGCGAGACCAGCGGGGTGCCCAGCTACTTCGAGGGCGTGCTCGACAGCGGGCTCAAGCTCGCCGGCGCACAGGACCTCAGCTTCCAACGGGTCAACTTCGACAGCCATCGCTGCACGATGCGAATTCGCTGGCGGGCGTGACGCCTCAGGCCGCGGCCATTCCCCTGCCGCAGTAGTGGCGTACAGTCTTCAATAGCGTCGCCAGCTCCAGAGGCTTGGCGAGGTACCAGTCGACCTGGGTGTCGAGCACACTCTCAGCCCCTGCTCCGGAGACCGCGACGATCGGCACTCCGCCGACGCGCCGGTCGGACTTCACCTTTTTCGCGAGATCGCTGCCGCCCATCTTCGGCATCAGCAGGTCCGTCAGGATCAGATCCGGAGGGGAGCTTTCCCGCTCGAGCAGGACCCAGGCCTCCTCTCCATTCTTCGCAGTGCGAACCCGATAGCCGTGTTCGGTCAGCACTTCAGTGAGCAGCGTGCGAAAGCCGGGGTCGTCCTCCACCACCAGCACTGTCTGTCCAGGGGTCTTCATCGTCCGTAACCTCCGCAGCCTTCGTGAGAGGAAGGTGTCAGAGCCGCGGGAGAACCCCTATTGGCCCGTCGACCATCGCCCAAGCGTGCGAAGGTTCGGGTCAGGCGAATCGACCGCGAGGGTGAGCCGATGGGTGCACAGCCGAAGTACGACGAGCAGAGATTCGAGACGTTGCAGGAACAGCTTCGAACCGGAGCGTTGGGCGAGGGAGTGACGGCGAGTGGCGCGCTGGAGCCCCTCCACCCCGGGGACGTGGTGCCGTTGCCGCGCGCAGGGTCCGCGCTGTTCGAGGAGTGTCAACGGTTGGGGGAAGAAGCGCTTCGCCGCGGCGAGCTCGCAAGCGTGGTGGTCGCCGGCGGCGCGGGGACACGATTTGGCGGAGCGGTGAAGGCGCTGGTTCCCGTGCTCGAGGGGCGAACGTTCCTCGACTTCAAGCTCGAGGACGCCGAGCGGGCAGGTCGTGGCCGGCCGGTGCCGCTGGGGGTGATGACCTCCTCGCTCACGGAGGCCGGCATCCGCGCCCATCTCACCGCGCGTGTACCCCGAGGTCAGGTGTTGCTCTTCGCGCAGGGCAGCTTTCCCCGGCTGACCGAGAAATGGGAACCCTACCGAGAGCAGAGCGGGGAGATCTCGTTTGCTCCCAGCGGCCACGGCGATTTCTACCGGGCGCTTCGCGACAGCGGAGTAGGAAAGCAGCTCTTCGATGCCGGGGTCCGACACCTCTACTTCTCGAACGTCGACAACCTCGCCGCGACCCTCGACCCGGTGGTGCTGGGGCTGCATTTGAAGCTCGGCCAGGCGATGACGGTCGAGGTCACTCCGAGAAAAAACCCCAGTGGCGCGCTCGACGCGGGGGCTGCTCCGGTGCGAATCAACGGGCAGCTGCAGCTGGTGGAAAAGGTGGACCCCGAGCGCCACGCGACCATCTCCACCAACAACATCACCTTTGCGCTGGCCCCTTTGCTCGAACGAGAGATCGCGCTGCCGTGGAGAGTGGTGAAGAAGAAGGTGGACGGCGACACCGTGTTTCAGCTCGAGCAGGTCACGGCCGAGGCGACGGGGCTGGTGGGCAGCGATGGGAAGCCTTTGCTCCCGGTGGCCTTCGTCGAGGTTCCGAGAGAGGGCTCAGGCAGCCGCTTCGAGCCGGTGAAGGCGCCGGAAGATCTACCCCGGGTGGCGCAGCGGCTGGCACGTCAGCGCCAGCTCTGAGTTCCTGACCGAAATCATCGTTCCCGCCTTCGGAGTGTCAGCTGTCGGAGACGACAAGACAGGGCGCTTGCCATGCGGTTCCGCTGAGTCGATGACAGCCCGATGATTTCCTGCCGCGTTGTTTTTCTGGCCGGGTTCGCGTTCGCCCCGCTCGCATCGGCATCGACGGACGGTGGCCCAGCCGCCTCCAATGCTCACAGGAGCGTCGGCGCCGAGCGCCCGATGGGGACTCAAACTTCTTGGTGGGCTCACCGGCGGTCGAGCGCCCGACTCTCTCCGATGTCCAGCACCCACAGCCTCTCCGGATCGAGGTGCTTCTCTGCCCAGGCCAGTCGTGCGCGCACCGGCGGCTCGGAGAGCGGCTCGTCGGTGAGCCGGAAAGTGCCCCAGTGCATCGCCACCATCGTGCGCGCCTTCAACGCCAGGGCTGCAGACACTGCTTCATTGGGGTCGATGTGCTGGGACTTCATGAACCAGCGCGGTTGATAAGCCCCTACCGGCAACAGCGCCCAGTCGACCGGGCCGAGACGGCTGCCAATCTCCGCGAAGCCGTCGAACATCGCGGTGTCGCCGGAGTGGTAGACGGTTCCTTCTGAGCCTCGGATCACAAACCCTCCCCAGAGGGCATCGTTGCGGTCCCAGGGCATTCGCATCGACCAGTGGCGCGCCGGCGTCAACGTCACCTCGAGCGGCCCGATCGCCGTGTGCTCCCACCAGTCGAGTTCGACCACCGTCGTCGCTCCGGTGAGCGCGCGTATCTGCGCTCCATTGCCCAGCGGAACCACATAGGTCGGCTGGGCGCCGAGCTGACGCAAGGTCCACGCGTCGAGGTGGTCGCGGTGGTTGTGAGTCACCAGCACCACGTCGATCGCTGGCAACGCCTCGAGGGGAATGCCAGGCGGCGCCAACCGCTTCACCACCCCGCTCAGCGCCGGCGCGAACACCGGGTCGATCAACACCTTCTTTCCGTCAAGGGTGAGCAGGAACGAAGCGTGTCCAATCCAGGTCAAAGACGGTCGCGCGCTGGCCGTCAGCTCGGCATCGTAGGCCTTCGAAGGAGGCGTGAACGGAGTGTGGTCGGCCTTGTTGCGGCCCCGCAGCGGGTCGAACAGCTTCCACCGGAGCATTTCCCCGGGTCCCTTGATTTCGGTCGCTCGCGAATCGAAGCGCCCCATGGTCAGGGACCGAACGAGGTGGCGCCGTTGGCACACACGTCTTCCGGTGAGTGGGCGTAGTGATCGCGAGCGAAGGCCTCCAGCGTGGGCAGGTCGAGGCACTCCGACGTATAGGTGAAGCCCCAGGCGCTTGCCGCGATGGCACTGGTGATCAAGGGGTCAGGCGTAATCACCGCCCGGACCCGCACCGGGGTCGAGGCACAGCGCGGGTCATCGGGCAGCGCTGCCACCGCGTCGCGCAGCCCCTGCACCAGCGCCTCGCAGTTTTCCGTGCCAGCGTCTGCTCCCTGAGCCGCCCCGCCGTCGGTTCCCGCATCGACCGCGGAACCTCCTCCCAGGAGCGCGCAGTTGTAGAGGTACACCACCGCGCCGTGCTCGAGGTCGTGCACGTAATTGCCTCGCGGCACCGGGGTGGAGAATTCCTGATAGGCCGCCCACACCCCGTAGTGCGGGCCGCTCGAGGGCGGGTTGGAATTCCAGGCCACCGCGCTTCCAGCGGGAACATGAGAGCTCGCCAGCAGCGGATGCGTGCTGACGCTCTCGATGCAGCCCGGAGCGACGAGCCCTCCGTCGGACAGAGACGGAAGCTTGCCGCACCCCAGCCAGGTCAGGGCTGCGAGGGCAGTGACCCTCAGCGAAAATCTTCGGTTCACGGGTGCTCCTTGTTTCTAGAAGGTCGGTTCACGGGTCGGCGCTACTTCAACACCACGAAGGTTTGCTGATTGAGCGCCACCAGCTTCTGGCCCCACCAGAGCTCTCGGAATTCGGTGCTGTAGCCGTCCCGCTGCGCCACCACCCTGGCGGTATGGAACAGAGGTTCATCGGAAGGCAGCGACGCGGGCGGCTCGACCAGCTCGGCGGTGAAGCTCACGGTGGCGATCGCGCGGGGCCGGGTCTCGATTGCAAACAGGGCCGCCCACCAGGCGTCGAGCAAGCCCAACACTGCGGGAGCGTCGAGCACTGCCGGCGGAATCCGCTCGCGGAGGTACCCCGAGGCCACCGCCTCGGCGCCCCCAGCGAAGGGCCAGGGCCCGGTCGGTCGGTACTCGAAGTGCTGTGCGAATACCGGGCCCATCGGAGGGCCCACCGGCGCTACCTCGACCTGGTTCCAGCTCGGACGAGAAGGATAAGCCGGCGAAACCGAGGGCGATTCCACCGCGCGGGCTACCGAGAGGACGGCGCTGGCGCGTGCCTGGATTTGGCCCTGCTGAAGAAAGCGGGCGTCGAGGTTGGAGAGGTTTTTTCCCCGACGCAGCACCGTCACCTCGAGGGTTGCTTCCCCTGGCAGCACGGGCCCGCACAGATCGGCGGTGATTGTCCGCAGAGATCGCTCAGCGTCCGGCTCGGAGCCGAGCATCGCTCGCGCGAGCGCACCCACCACCAGGCCACCGAAAGCGCCTCGGCCCTGTTGCCAGCCGTCGGGAATGACCATCGCGAAGCGCCCTTCGCCGCGCGGCTCGAGCGCGGTTCCCCGTTCGAATGGCGACGTCATCGGCGGCTCTCCACAACCTGCACTTAACGCCAGCGCGGAAGAATGTCTTTCTCGTCGTGCCGTGCCGGGGAGCCCCGGTCGCTCATCGCAGAGGTCCGAGTCGCGCCCAGAGCACGGTGGCGCTCCGGCGCGCAGGAAGCGGCTCGAGCCCGAGCTTCTTGAAGTCGGTGGAGTAGCGAGAGCCTTTGATCAGCACCACCCTGCGGGCGACCCGCTGGGCCTCAGCGACCATCGACGGGGTCAGCGGGGTGTAATCGGCATAGCGGCGAAGCGTCTCGAACGCGGCCGAGGCCCTGCGCTCGCGGCCGAACATCGGATCGAACAGCACCGCATCGAAGGAACCGTCCGGCTGCGCGCGCAGGTAATCTCCGGCGTCAACGGAGTGCACGTCGACGGAACAGGCGCGGGGGTGTCGCTCGAGCGTTTTCAACCCATGTTCCACCAGCAGCGAGAGCGCGAGGCTCTTCTCCAGGCCGACCACCCGGCCCCGAGGCCCCACCAACCGCGCGGCGACCTGGGCATCACCCGCAAGCCCCAGGGTGCAGTCGAGCACCTGCTCTCCTTCGCGAAGGGCTCCGAAGCGAACGAGCATGTCTTCCTCGACGCCCGCATCGAGCTGCTTGATTCGCAGGTGGGCGAGCCCGGGTGAAAATCGCAGCACTCCCTGGGCATCGATGAGGCAGATGGCGTCGGCCTCGAAGACCAGCAAGGCGCGGGCCTGGGTCTGGAGGAGTTCAGCAAGGGTCTGCGGGTGGTTCCGCCTGAGAAAGGGAAGGCCGCGGGCATCCGCCACGGCGCGCGCGCGGTCCACCAGAGCGCGGTCGCGGCGATCTGAAGTGGTGACCGCGAGAGGGGTGAGCGGAGGTCTGAGCTCGGCCCCCGGCTCGAAATTTTCCAGTGGATTGGGCGCCCCGGACATGGCGGGGGAGTGTAGTCGGATTGAGGGAGCAGATTGTCGGACACGGGTCGAGTTCCGGAGCTGGAATCACCTTGGCCTGGACGGGCGCGGTTGACGACAGGCTGCTCGAGAGAGACTGAGCATCGCGCGGCGCTTCGGAAGCGTCCGTGGGTTCTGTCCCCGCGCTAGGTCTGGTGCACGAAGGTGAAGTTCCACTGGTCGATGCACACCAGCGCGTACCCCGCCGCGCGCAGCCTTCGCAGCATCCTCTCGGTCCTCCACCAGGGAACGGGCTGATCGAACTCCACCAGCAGCACCTGCACCGGAAGCTCACTCTGCAGCAGCTGATCGAGGACCTCGTATTCTGCGCCTTCAATGTCCAGCTTGAGCAAGTCGATGCGGCGATGGCCGCGCTCGGCGATCAGCTCACCCAGACTGCGCACCTCGGCGAGAAAGAAGTCGGCAGTGCCCTGGAGGTTGAGCGCGGAGTGGGAAACGTGCGCGGGGTCCCGCGGCGCAAAGAACTTCAGCGTGCGGCGATGCGACCACAACCCAACCGGCGAAAAATGGAACCGCGGGATTCCTCGTGCCGCATGCTCCACATAGCGCACTGCTCTTGGCGTGGGGTCGAAAGCGAACACGTCCACTCCGAACCGGGAGATGAGCTCGAGATCGAAGCTGATGTCCTCACCGACGCCCCCGGAGTAGACCACCCAATCGGGACGGATCTTCTCCACCGGCAGATACCAGCCTCCGTAAGACGTGCCGACCTTCTCCATCCGCGGCGGCGCGGAGCTCAGAAAACGCAGCCCGGCGGTCCGCTTCCACCCGCGGTTGAGCCGGCGCAGCGCCTTCTCCGCTCTCTGATGTTTGAGCAGCAGCGCGGGGTAGGTGGCGAACATCAGTGAAGCCCCTCGCACAGGCGGTCATGGCTTGCGGTCCGCGGGCCTGCAGCGGCGTCGTGCAGCGAGGGGCCTCGAACGGGCGAGAGGCCGCTTCCAAACAAGAGGCGAAGACGCTCGGGTTCAGGCACGGCGGCTCCTGATTGCAGCAGGGACAGAATCGAGCCTGACGGTACACGAGCTTGTTCGGGGGTCGAATTCACCGCGCTCCCCCGCGCTCGCTCGCCTCGGAGGTGGGCTTGCTTTGCGGACGGCCTTGGAGCATTGCTCCGCCCGCATTCCCTGGAGCTGCACCCATGAGAACTTCCTTCGTCGTCCTGGCGGTCCTTCCTTTGCTCGGCTGCGGCTCGCTCGCGGACCCCTCTGTGGAGCCCGCGGCGTTGGCTCCCGAGGAACTTGCGGACTTCGCACAGCCGCTCACCGGAAGCGATGGCGCCGACCACGGTTGTCAGGTGGTGCTTCGAGGTCTCGAGCGTCAAACCACTCCACTTCCCGCGGGCCCAAGCTCGTGCACGGGAGGTACCTGCTGGTTCGTCTGGAACGGCACCCTGGAGCTGAGCGCGACCGCCGTCTCGCAGGGGAGTCGCCCTGGCGTCAGCTACCGGTCGAGCTGGGACGGAAAGTGGCATTCGAGCGCCGCCACCGCGGTGCCCGGAGCGTCGGCAGGATTCCAGCGTTACCAATTTCAGCTCAAGCGATACACCGCGCCTGCGGGCGCCAGCACCTCGAGCCTGAATCAAACTCGCATCGAGGTGGCGCCGTTTCTTCGAACCGCAGCGGGGGTCCGCCTCTTCGACCACAACCGCAACCCCGGGCCCTTTGACAACTACGTCCTCGAGTCAGGAAACAACTTTCAGGTGTCCGCGTTGGCGGCGCTCTGTGGAGCGGCTTCTCCGGCGCGCGCGGTGGTGGAGTTCCCCTTCAGCTCGCCGCCGGTGCAGCACGGAAGTCTGGTGCCTGGCGGGACGCTGGTCATTCAGTACCCGATCGAAAAACTGGGCAGCTGCCGAGGCACCCACAATGGCTTTCCTGCGTGGGACGTGCGAGCGGTGGCGCGCTTTCTTCCCGCCGGCCAGCAGCTCGATGGAACGGTGCGCGGCTTCGATGCCCCCGGCGGCGTTCCCCACGGGCCCGGCCAGTCGGTTCCCCTCGAGCTGCAGGTGCCCGCGGGCGCCACCGGAGTCGAGATGTGGTTTCACAACATCGGCGCGCTCGACGGGTGTGAGGCCTACGACAGCAACCTCGGACAGAACTATGCCTTCGCCGTGGTGGGAAGCCTTCCTTCCGCGGTGGGCTGGGCAGGGAACTGGGGCGGAAGCTTTGCCCGCGATTGCCTGCACCGCGACGGGCTGCAAGAGCCCAACTGGGTCGACGACTACGTGCAGACCCGTGCCTGCACCTTCATCGATGCCGACGTCTATGTGCCCGGGCTCACCGATGTCGCGGGCGAACACCCGGAGCGAATCGCCGCCCAGGCCGCCTATTCGATCGACGGGAAGCCGGCGGCGCCTGCGTGGCTGACCTTCGCGGGCAGAGTGGGCAACAACTACCGCTATCGATGGCAGCTTCCGCGCGGGAGCATGAACTACGAATTCTGGAACACCTACCGCTACGCCTTTCGCTTCTCCACCGATGGGGCGAAGTGGTTCCAGGTCGCTCAAGCCGACGGACCGGTTGGCGGCGCTGAACGGTCGATCGAACGCCAGGCCAGCTGGTGCAACCCGAGCTGGGCGAGCTGCAGCCGCTGAAGCGGTAGGGAAAGCAGCGCTTCTTCCGCACGTGGACCTCCCCGGGCGAGTATTTGGAGCGCGCCTTTCTGGTTTAGGGATTCAAGTTCCGCGACAATCGGCGAGGGGAGCATTCGGGCGTCGGCGCGTCCGGTGAGAATCGTCCGATGTCCGAGTCGTCCAGCGAGGTCCTCGTTGCACTTCAGCGGGCGCATGCTGAGGCCGAGGAGCAGCTGGTGTTGTTGCAAAACCTCTACAGCGCCAGCCTGCAGTTTCTCGGAGCGAAGGACCCCGGCGAGGTGGTTCGCATCGTCGCCGAGGTGCTCGAGAATCTGGTCGGCGCCAAGGGTTTTTCGCTCTTCATCTGGCGTCCGGGCGAGCGGCTCGCGCGGCCAATCCTGCGGCGTGGCAACTCTCGCATGGAGTCGCTGGGCCCGAAGATTTCCGATGCCCTCAAGCTCAGCCAGCCGAGCGTGTTTCGCCGGGCGGACGGCAGCCTCGAAGGTGTGGTGGCCCCGCTTCACTATGGCGGCGAGCTGGTCGGGGCGGTGGTGATCGACTCGCTGTTGCCTCAGAAGCAGGGGCAGCTCAGCGGAACCGACCTCGAGCTGCTCTCCTTGCTCTCGGCCCAGGCGGCGCCGGCGCTGCTGCGGGCGAGGGAAAGGACCCGGGCGGAATCCCAGAACGCCGCGGTGGAGCTGCTGCTGCAGCAGTCCGAGCGGCCTTCGGGGAAGGCTTCGATCCAGGGCGACCTCGACGAAACCAAGCTGATCGACGTGATTCAGTTGATCGGCATGACCCGAAAGTCAGGGCGACTGCAGTTGACCAACGGCGACCGGGGTATCGAATTCCAGTTCCACGATGGGGCGGTGTTCGACCTCGCTGAGGGGAGCATGCGGGTTCCGCTGGCCGATGCGTCCCAGCTGCTCAGCGGCTGGGTGGAGAAAGAAGGCACCTTCGTCTTCTACTCCGAGACTCCGGCGACGATTCCCAACGAAGTCTTGAGCTGCAACGCGCTGTTGATGGACGCGCTGCGCCTCTACGATGAACAAGGTCGCGGCCGCGATGTGGTGCTGCCAGGTTGATGCAGAAGCGAAGACCCGCAGCGAAACCGACGAGGGCCTATGGCAGAGACGGTCTACGAGAAGTTGAACTGGCTGCTCGAGCTGATCGAGCAGGGCAAGAAGGGCCTCGAGGGAATTCTCGCCGAGAATGCGCAGCTGCGGGGGGCGCTGCCCGAGGTCGAGCGGCAGCTGGCCGCGGCCGCGCCGCATCGCACTCCGGCGGAGCGGATGGCCGAAGTGGAAGCGCAATACGACTCGCTCAGCAACCTCTTCGTCGCCGCGCTCCAGCTGCACTCCGCCTGGACCGGTGAGGGGGTGATGGTGGTGTTGAAGGAACTGCTGATCAACTTTGTCGGCGCCACGAAGTTCGAGCTCTATCTCACCCAGCGCAGCGGCGCTCTCGCCTCGATCGGTCTGCAGAGTTTCAAGGGCCGGCCCCCGCCGGGGAGCAACACAGCGCAGATCTCCGAGTCGCTCCGCTCCGGGCGGGTCGAGGCGCTCGAGGATTTTTCCGGCGCGGTGGCACCCATCTTTCTGGGGGCTCGAACGGTGGGGGCGCTGGTGGTGACGGGGCTATTGCCGCACAAGCGGCGACTGGGTTCCGGAGATCTCGAGATGCTTCATTTGATCAGCGAGCAGCTGGGTCCCGTCTTGCTGCGGGCCCATCTGTTCGAGAGGACCGGCCAGGCGGCACCGGCCGACGACGCGTCCCTGTCCATGTGGGTAGAGTGATGAGCTCGGAAAAAACAATCTTGATCGTCGACGATTCCCCGACGATGCGGCAGCTGCTCAAGTTCGCAATCAAGCGGGTGGGCCCGCTCAGAATTCTCGAGGCAAGCAACGGGGAGGAAGCGCTCGCCCACCTGCAAACCGAAGAGGTCGCCTGCGTGCTCACCGACGTCAACATGCCGGTGATGGATGGGCTGACGCTGATCGACCGGCTTCGTGCGCTCCCCAAGTGGGCCACGGTGCCCATCGTGGTGATCACCACCGAGAGCGACTCCGACGACCGTGCGCGGGCGATCGCCAAGGGCGCCAACGATTACTTGACCAAGCCGATTCAAGGCCCGGCGGTGACCGCGGTGCTGAAGAAGGTTCTTGGAGTCGCGTAGGTGACCGACCCGCAGCAGTCCGTTCGGTGGCTGGCCGAGCGCTGGCTCGACCCGGTGTGTGTGCTCGACCCGAGTGGCCAAACCCTGCTGTGGTCGAACCCTGCCTTTGTTCAGCTCTTTGCCCAGAAGCGGGCCAAGCGACTCGAGGACGCGGTAGGCACGGCGTTGGCCCAAGCCCTGGGGCCGATCATCGACGGCAGTGCGCGAGGGTGGACGGAGCTGAGCTCGGTCAGCCCCAGCGGAGAGACCCTGGTGGTGGCCGCGCAGTGCGCGAAGCGCGACGACGAGAAGTGGCTTCTGCTGCGCAACAACAGCCTCGAAGCCAAGCTCCATGAAGATTTCCGGGTCAACCTCGCCAGGGAGAAGGAGCGGCAGCGCGAGCTCGAGCTCGAGGTGCAGCGCCGGATTCGCGAGCACGAGGACGACCTCGCCCAGTTCTCGGAGATTGCCCAGCTCGGCGCCGACGTGGTGATTGGCTTCCTCGAAGAAGGTCGCGACCAGATCTCGCGGGTGGAGTCGGTGCTCGCCTCGCTTCGACCCGGCACGTCGATCGCGGAAGAAGACGTGGTCACCTTGCTGCGATCGCTGCACACCTTGAAGGGCAACGCGCGCTCGATGGGCTTGAACCTGCTCGGGGGCCGCACCCACCATGCCGAGGCGCTGCTGTTGCCGCTGCGGAACAACCGCAGCTACGACCGGAAGCGACTGGAAAGTGCCCAGGCGGTGGTCGGCGAGCTCTACCGGCTGATCGATCGCGCGGCCGACCTCCACAGCCGGATTGGCGCGGTTTCAGGAGCAGAGCTGATCTCTCGCACCCGGGCGCTGATTCGCTTGACCACAGCAGTGGACCGGGGCTTCGGTGAGCTCGCTCCGGGTTTGGAAGCGTCGACAGCGATCAGAGAAGCACTCGAGCTGGCCGAGCTCACGCTCACCGTCCCCATCCACGAACTGCTCAGCCGGGCCGCCCGCACGGCGCAGATCGCCGCCAAGGAACTTTCGAAGGAACTCGATGTCCGCACCTCGATCCAGGGCGGCGGCGCGTTGCGACAACGGACCGCCCAGGGTGTCGAAGGCGCCCTCGGCCATCTGGTTCGCAACGCGGTGGCCCACGGGGTGGAGCTCGCCGACGAGCGCGCCTTGTCAGGAAAGGCCCGCGGTGGGCTGATCACCGTGTCGGGAAGACTGGACCCCCAGCGACGGGACCTATTGTTTCGAAGTCGAGGACGACGGCGCCGGTATTCGCCCGGAGAAGATCCTCGAGGTGGCGGTGGCCAGGGGCCTGGTCCCGCCGGGGCGCTCAGCTCTCTCGATGGAAGAGGCGGTCTGCCTGTTGAAGACCCCTGGCTTCACCACTGCCGCCCAGGTGTCGACGGTGAGCGGGCGCGGGGTCGGGCTTGATGCGGTGGAGGCGATGGTCAAGGAGCTCGGCGGAACGTTGCAGGTGTCGAGCCGGCCAGGCCTGGGAACGCGAATGTCGCTCCGGTTGCCTTCCAGGGTTCTCGTGCCCGAGAAAAGCTCTGAGGAGACTTCGGGCGGCCTGGACTGAGCTCTTCCGGGGGGAGATAGGCACGCTACGGCCGCGGGTTGGGGCTGAAGGTCTTGGTGGCGTCGCGCTCGATCACGTTTCCGAGCGCCTGATCAACCCGTGCCAACACCTCCGCACTGAGCTTCACCCCGGCGGCCTTCACATTCTCGCTCACCTGCTCGGGGCGAGTCGCTCCGATGATCGCCGACGACACCGCGGGATTCTGCAGCACCCAGGCAATCGCCAGCTGGGCCATCGACAGCCCGACGTCGGCAGCGATTGGCCGGAGCCCTTCCACCCGGGTGAGGACCTCGGGGGTGAGCAATTTCTGGATGAAGCCGCCGCCGCGCTCATCGGTGGCCCGAGAACCCGGAGGAGGCGCCTGACCCGGCCGATACTTCCCGGTGAGCACGCCCTGGGCGATCGGCGACCACACGATTTGACCGATGCCCAGCTCGATCGAGGTCGGAATGACCTCGGCTTCGATCACCCGCCAGAGCATCGAGTACTGCGGCTGGTTGGAGACCAGAGGAACCTTCAGCTCCTTGGCCAGCGCAGCGGCCGCGCGCAGCTGGGCGGCGGTCCACTCCGAGACCCCGATGTAGAGCGCCTTGCCCTGGCGAACGACGTCGGCGAAGGCGAGCATCGTCTCTTCGAGTGGCGTCTGGAAGTCATAGCGATGCGCCTGGTAGAGGTCGACGTAGTCGGTTTGCAGCCGGCGGAGCGAGCCGTGAAGTGCCTCGAACACGTGCTTGCGCGAGAGGCCGCTGTCGTTCTTCCCCGGGCCGACGGGCCAGTAGAGCTTGGTGAAGATCTCCAGCCCGGAGCGTCGCTGGCCAGAGAGCGCGCGACCGAGCACTTCCTCGGCGCGGGTCTGGGCGTAGACGTCGGCAGTGTCGAAGGTGGTGATGCCCGCCTCGAGCGCGGCGCGAACACAGGCCTGGGCCTGGGCTTCCTCAACCTGAGACCCGTGGGTAATCCAATTGCCGTAAGAAATTTCGCTGACCACCAGCCCACTGCTGCCAAGGTGACGGAAGTGCATTCAGGCTCTATAGCTGCCCGCTTCGGCCCCGGGGAAAGGC
>JAYUUC010000172.1:0-6499 GCA_043755105.1 Myxococcales bacterium | reverse complement strand
AGCCGGCGCAGCCGTTCGACTTCAACGACGAGACCCTGCGCGATGGGGTGCAGTCTCCGTCGGTGAAGGACCCGCCGGTGGCCGACAAGCTCGAGCTGCTCGGGCTGATGGACCAGATCGGCATCCGCGCGGTGGACATCGGCTTGCCCGGGGCGGGAAAGCGGGCCTTCGACGACGTCGTCGAGCAGGCGCGCTTCATCCAGAAGAAGAAGCTGCGCCTCGAGCCCAACTGCGCCGCGCGCACCCTGGCGGCGGACATCGCCCCGGTGGCCGAGGCGGTGCAGCGGTCGGGGCAGAAGATCGTCGTCTACACCTTCATCGGCTCGTCCCCGATTCGCCAGTGGGCAGAAGACTGGGACGTGGACTTCATCGAGAAGACCTCGGCGGCGGCGATCTCTTTTGCCGTGAAGGAAGGGCTGGAGGTCGCTTACGTCACCGAGGACACCACCCGCACCCCGCCGCAGACCCTGGAGCGCCTGTTCCGCTCCGCGATCGACCAGGGCGCGAGCAGGCTGGTGCTCTGCGATACGGTCGGGCATTCCACTCCCGAAGGCGTGAAGTCGCTGGTGCGGTGGACCCGGAAGCTGGTCGAGCGCTCGGGGACTTCGGTGCGGATCGACTGGCACGGCCACAACGACCGCGGGTTGGCGGTGGTCAACGCCATCGCTGCGCTCGAGGCCGGCGCCCACCGGCTGCACGCCTGCGGGCTCGGGGTCGGCGAACGGGTCGGCAATACCTCGATGGACCTGCTCTTGCTGAACCTCAAGCTGATGGGGTGGATCGACCAGGACCTCTCTCGCCTGGTGCCCTATGTGCGGAAGGTCTCGACCGCGACCGGGTTCCCCATTCCGGTCAACTACCCGCTCTCGGGCGGAGACGCCTTTCGCACGGCCACCGGGGTCCACGCTGCGGCGATCATCAAGGCCCATCGGCGGGGCAACGCCTGGCTGGCCGACCGGGTTTATTCCGGGGTGCCGGCGGGGGAGTTCGGGAAGGCGCAGGAGATTGAAATCGGCCACATGAGCGGGATGAGCAACGTCCGCTTCTGGCTCGAGCAGAGGAAGATCGACGCTTCGGATTCGGTGTGCGAGCAGATTCTGAAGCGGGCCAAGGCTTGCTCCTGGACGCTCTCGGAAGCGGAGATCCTCGCCATCGCCAAGCCTTCGGGAGCGGGGACGGGCACGAAAGGCTCACGCTCGAAGGCGGTGACGGCGAAGAAGGTGCGTCGCTCTCGCGTTGATGGGCGCTCGGTTTGACGGTAGATCGGTAGCAGATGGTGCAATCGGAGGTTGGGACTTGGGCGCGTTGAACTTCACCAACATCAAGGTGTTCTCCACCACGTTGGCTCGGGATCGCGAGCAGATGGGGGAGAACATCACCAAGTGGCTGAAAGAACACCCCGACAGCGAGATCGTCGACAAGGTGGTGACCCAGTCTTCCGACAAGGAGTTCCACTGCCTCGCCATCACCCTGTTCTACCGACCCCGGGCCTAGCCTTCGCGGACGGCGGTTCTCCCCAATTCAGCAGGCCGGGGTTGCGAATCGCGCCTGGCTTCGCCACCCTGTTCTCACGATGAGACCCATGCGCGGCACGCGGGTTCCTGGTTTCCCTCCCATTCGCACCGCTGCGGCGAAGTTGGCGATCGCTCTGGTCGCCTGCTCGGTGTTCTTCGCCCTCACTCAGCGCGGGCTGGGAGGAGCTCTGCTGCTCAACCCGGGCTCGGTGCTTCACGCCTATTCTCTGTGGCAACCGTTCTCTTACGTGTTCATCGAGACGTCGCCCCTGGGGGTGATCTTCGGAGCGCTGATCTTGTTCTCGATCGGCGGCTCGCTCGAACAGACCTGGGGAGCGCGGCGACTGGTGAGCTTCGCCCTCGGGGTCACGGTGCTGGCGGCCCTGCTCACCCTCGGACTCTCGCTGGGGGTCTCGGCGATGGAGAACGACCACCATGCCGGCGGCACGGTGATGACCAGCGCGCTCTGGGTCGCGTACGGGCTCTCGTTTGGAAAGCGGCAGACCTCGTTCTGGGGCCTGCCTCTGACCGGAAACATGCTGGCGCTGGTCGGCGTCGGGCTGGTCTTTCTCAGCGGCGCCTTCGGCAGCTGGCTGGCGATCGTCCCCAGCGCGTTCGGGCTGCTGCTGACCTGGCTTTACTTGCGGGTGGGGGGCGTGCGCTTGCTCGGGCTTCGCTTCTCGTCGTGGCGGTTGCAGCGGCAGCTGAAGGCGCGCTCGAAGCACCTGCGGGTGATCACCGATGACCAGGTGAACACCTCGCGCGATTCGGATCGCTTCCTCCACTGAGCGTTCGGCGAGAGCGGGGAATGCGTTTCCCCGCTCGACCGGGGTTGCTGCTCAGGGCTCAGCAAGCGTGACGAGCAGATCCTCGAAGTAGGTGCTCAGCGTGTCCCACGGGTTCGCGCCGCCGTCGTTGGTGACGTAGATGTATTTGCAGGACTGCTTCACCGTGCGCACCCACTGGCGAGTCGCGTCGGACATCGAGGCATTGTTTCCGGCCATCGCCGGCACCCCGTAAGGGATGACCGCGGCCTGATCCCGGTGGGGCGCGTACACCGAGTAGATCGACGCGCTCCTCAGCCCCGAAAACTCGTCGATGAAGATGACGTCGGTGGTGGTGCCGCCGAAGAAGCTCTCGGGCACGTCGGTGCCGGCATTCCCCACGGTGAGGCCCATGCCCTGGGACTTGGCGTAGTCGGAGACGTCCTTGTAGTAGGCCTGCGCGCTGTCCACGTTCTGCATCTCGTCGAACATCACGCCCTGGAGGCTCGGGTAGCACTGCTTCCACTTGTCGATGCGCGACTTGGTCTCGGCGGCGGTCACCTGGGTGTAGACGGTGTCGACGTAGGCGATCACCGTGATGCCCGCGGCCTGGAGCGAGGTGATGCCCTGATTCCAGTTCGAGTCACAGGTGGCCGGAGGCCCTTGGTCGGTCTGGTCGACGATCGCGATCACCGGAACGGAAGGGTGGTTCTGCTTCGCCTGAATCAGCGTTCCCCACGTGCTCGGGTCGGTGTAGAGGGGAATCACGGTGCCCGTGTTCACGCTGGCCGGTGCACTCGCTGCTGCAGTCGTTGCCGATGCGCTCGCCGAAGCGAGACTGGTGTTGCCCGCGGCGTCCCGAGCCTTGACGGTGTAGCTGTAGCCGGTGCTGGCCGTGAGGCCCAGGTCGGTGTAGCCGAGGCTCGCTCCGGACAGACTCGCGATTTGGTTGGTCCCCCGGAACACCAGGTACCCGGTGACGCCGACGTTGTCGGTCGCGGCGCTCCAGGCGAGCTGGATGCTGCTCGAGGACGCCGCGCTCGCGGTCAGCCCGCTCGGCACGGAGGGCGCGGACGTATCTGCCGGGCTGGGAGTCGGCGAGGGAGCGGGACTGGGAGGTGGGACAGAAGAGGTGCCCGCGTCCGTGCTGGTGGTGCTGACCAGCAGCACCATCTGGTCCAGCTGCGACGAGTCGACGCTGCTCTCGGTGCTGTACTGCACCTGGATGGTTCGGTTGGAGGAGACGACGTTGGCGGAGAGCGGCACAGGGAGCCGGCCCACGGTCCAGGTCCAGCTTGCGGCAAAGGCGTTGTCCCCGACCGGAACGAAGGCCTGGGTGGCGTTGTTCAGCACCGAGAAGCTCCAGGGCATCACCGCTCGGGTGGGACCTCGATAGTTCACCTTGAGCACCATCGACGTCACGCTCGAGGCAGTGATGCTGGAGGGAAGGGTGTACGTACACACCGCGCGGGTGCTGGGGAAGAACTCGACATACTGGTTCCAGGAGTCGGCAGTCCCGGAGAGGTCCCGGGTGGCGAGCCCGGACTCGGTCTGACCCGCCCCGATGCTTCCGCGCTGGACCGTGAGGTTGCTGCAGCGAACCAGGGTGGCGCCGGTGAGATCGGAATCGATTTCCCCCGTGCCCTCCGCCGGGACGCCACAGCTCGCTGCCAGTGCGACGACACCCAAGAGTCCGAGCCAGCTTCGAAAGTTTTGGTCCATGTGCTTGCCCCTCGCTGACGTCTGGTCATTGCAAGGCCGAAGCCGGCCACTTGAGGTCGCAAGCTCGCGAGATTCGGACATTCCTACATTGGGGTGCCTGAAGCTCGGGCAGACCTATCGGCTCCAATGGATTGGACGGACGCAGGAGGCAAGAATGCCTCCCACCGCGGTATTCCCGAGAGGCTCAGCCTTCGCGTTCGTGGGCGTGAACGAAGCTCTCGAGCGCCTGGCGATCGATGGGGTCGAGCTCGTTGGCGAATCGGACTCCGAGACCCCGGAGGATTCCTCGGGCGTCGATGTCGATTCGGGCGACGCTGCCGTCGAGGGTGCAGAAGCGGGTACCTTCCCGGTCGGGGAGCGCCATCGCCACCCTGACGCGGGTTCCTTCCCTCGCGGGTTCCCGGGTCTTCAAGTACAGACCCTGGAGCGAGAGGTCGGCGACCGGATCCCGAACGTAGCGCGTGCCGATGCGGCAGTGAGCGGTGAGGGCGACCGGTACGCGAGGCGCGACCCGCTTCTCGATCGCTTCCGGCAGCATCGGCATTTTCCGCTCCCTTCGGTCAAGGTTACGAGTCGATCTTAAAGGGAAACAGGGGACGGACGAAGAACTGTGTTGCGGCCGACACCTGGAACCGGAACGAGGGCTAGCCGGGAGTGATGACCTGGACGCTGGCCCGGTAGATGTAAATGCGGGCGGTGTTGGTGCGGTTGTCGGCGGGAATCAGGAAGAAGCCGGGATCGGGCAGGTGGTGGTCGTTCGAGAAGCCCGTGACCTGGCGACCGTCATTGAAGGTGACGCGGATCTTGTCGCCGACATTGGGGGGCTGCTTGGTTCCGGCGGTCAGCATGAAGAACACCGCCTTCACCTTGGCGCTGGGAATGCGCTCGGGCTCGGCGCCTGCCTGCGATTCGAGGCGCAGGTATTCGTCCATCAGGAACAGGTTGCGGACGACGCCGCGTTTCACCTGGCCATCGATGGTGTGCACGATGACCCGGTGTTCACCGTCGACGAAGGCGGTGGTCAGGCCAGCGCTGTCGCTGATCTCGAACCCGGGGTGACCGAGCTCGGCCACGGGAGGCTGCAGCGCGGGAGCGGACAGGGTACCTGGGCCGGCCCGAGGCGCCATCGGAGTCGGAGCAGAAGGGGCCTCCAGCTCTTCGATAGGAGCCTCCACTTCTGCCGAGGTGAGGTCGATATCCACTTCGGCCTCGGACAGCTCGATCTCACCCTCCTCGATTTCCTGGGCAGGCAACACCGGAGTGCCCGCGGGCTCTTCGGAGGGAGGTGCAGCAGAGTCGCTCCAGTCGAGAGCCGGAGGTTCTGCTGCCGAGGGCATTGGCTGAGAAGACCAGAACCCGGGGATCTTGACGGGGTGGGCCTGGGTAGGGTCGGGGTCCGTCCACTCCGGGGCGAGCTCGATCGCGGGAATGGAAGTCTCGGAAGACAGAGGCTCTGCTTCGCCCAGCGCAGAAGGTGAAGCGACCGGCGGCGGAAGGTCGGTCCATTCCGGGGAGGGGTCGGCCGGAGGCTCGTTCCAGCCGCCCTCGACCTCGGCAGGCGCTTCGTCGGAAGCCGCCGAGTCCGCAGCAAGTGGCGCTTCCGAGGAGGAAGGAACTTCGTTCCATTCAGAGGCGATTTCGACTTCCGGCAACTCGTTTTCAGTGAGCGCGCCCCACTTCGACGTGGGCTCGGCCGCGGGGGGGGCACGGCAGTCTGAAGTCGCCTCCGACGGCGCACTGAGGGGAGCCGCGTCCCATGACGGGGCGGGTTCCTCTGGCGTGGATGCGGTGGACGCTTCGACCGGAGCGTTCCAGTCCGGAGACACTTCCGCTTCCGGAAGGGACGAGGCATCGACCCAGGACGAGGCGGGCTCCTCTGGCGCGGACAAGGCGGACGCTTCGACCGGAGCGTTCCAGTCCGGAGACACTTCCGCTTCGGGAAGGGACGAGGCATCGTCCCAAGACGGGGTGGGCTCTTCTGGCGCGGATGCGGTGGACGCTTCGACCGGAGCGCTCCAATCGGGCGACACTTCCGCTTCCGGAATGGATGAAGCCGCTTCCCAAGACGGGGCGGACTCCTCTGGCGCCGACGCGATGGCCTCAACTGCCGGAGCGTACCAATCAGGCGCCACTTCCGCTTCGGAACGGAGCGAGTCAGCGTCAGACGACGGGTCGGCCGCCTCTGGCGCGGACGCGATGGCCTCCTCAACGGGAGCGCTCCAATCAGCAGACGCTTCCGCTTCCGGCACCCGACCTTCAGCTTCCCGCACAGGTTCGGGCGCGAACTCTAGAGGCGCGGTGCGAGCCGGGTCGGCCCAATCCGACGAGCCTTCTTCCTCCGCTGGTTGCGAAGACAGTTCGGGCTTCAAGTCGTCTACCGCAGGGTCGACCCACTCCGAGGTCTCTTCCGAATCGATCAGCGGCTGCGCGTCGGGCTCGCCCGCAGACTGCGTTCCGGGACTGGACCCCTGATCCGGGGAACCCTCACTGACCTCGGAC
>JAYUUC010000171.1:0-6507 GCA_043755105.1 Myxococcales bacterium | reverse complement strand
CAAGAGCGACAAGGCGCAAGAGGTGCTGGCCAACGAGAAGCTGAAGGTGACCAAGAATCGCAGCCGGGCAATCGACGGCAACCAGAAGCTGGCGGTGAAGGGAACCGACCACAACACCATCGGTGGCAGCCACGACCTTCATGTCGGCGGCAATGACGTCTTCACCGTGGGCGGTGAGCAGACCACCCAGGTGAAGGCGAAGCAGTCGATCGACATCGGAGCAGATCAGACGTTGGCGGTCGGCGCCAATCAGTCGACCACGGTGACGGGAAGCAGGTCCGAGACGATCGGAGGCGACGAGACCCTCACGGTCGGTGGGTCGATGAAGGTGGCCGTCGGCGGCGCGGTCACCGTGGCACTCGCCGATACGTTGACCGTCGGCATCGCCGGGGCCCAGACCGTGGCCGTGGGTGGAGCACTGGCCGAGGTGGTCGGCGGGGCGGTCTCCCTCACCGTGGGCGCCGACCACTCGGTGTCAGCGTCGGGAAGCAGCTCGCTTTCCTCCGGCAAGGACGTCTCGGTGAAGGCCGGAGGCGCGTTCAGCGCTCAGGCCGGGAAGGCCTACGCGGTCAAGGCCAAGTCGATCACCCTCGAGGCCGAGGACAGCATCGTGTTCAAGGTTGGAGACGCTGAGCTGCAGCTGAAGAAGAACGGCGACATCGTGTTGAAGGGAAAGAAGCTCAAGCTCGATGCCTCGGGGATCCTTTCGTTGAAGGGGTCGAAGATCAACCAGAACTGAGCTGCGTTTCAAAATCTACTTCTGGCCCACCACCCGCTCGACCTCCCCGATCAGCAGCCGGTCGGTATCGAAGACGCGGCTCTTCCAGTTCGGCTCGGCGCGATCGAGCACAAACGCCAGATACATGCCCAGGGAGTAAAAGTACTTCGACCCCACCTTCCCAAGTCCGGGAAGCTCTGAAGGCTTCTTGCCCCGGCTGGCCTTGAACCCGGTGAACGTCGGGTCTGCCTCGATCAGCGCCACCGAGCTGGCCTCGGGAGCGATCAGGAACCTGGCCTCGACGTAGCGGGCGGTGCCTTCGAGAAAGGTTTCAAACCCGTCCATCAACGCCCCGTCCCTTCCAGGGAACGCCGCCTCACGGAGCGGACCGAACTGCTTCTCTCGGGCCCGATACAGCGTCAACCATTGGGACAGCACCGACTTCGCCTTCTTCGCCGTCACCTGGGAGTCGTCGGCGGCCGCGGAGAGCAGCGCCACTTCCTTGCCCACGGCAGTCCGGAAGCCTTCGTTCTCCTTGTAGAAGCGGGCGAGCTCATCCGGTCCCACCGGCGCGGCTTTGCCTGTCCATCGATCGAGAATCGAACGCACCCGCGGCTGCCACATCTGCCGCGCGTGAAACGCCTCGTGGACGAACACCCCCAACCATTCCTCGATGCCCGACTGCTGAAAGCCGGGGTGGTTCTTGTGCAGCGCGTCCCACTCCTGAACGATCAGCACCGGAAGCTTCGTCTTTCCCGCATCGACGCTGCTCTGCGTCCCCACCGTGCCCACCAGCGCCAGCTTGACCTCGTCGTAGGGGTGGTAGCTGTCGCTGGTGGTGAACGACTTCGGATTCCAGAGAATCTTCTTTCCTTCCCAGGTCTCGCCGGTCTCGGCAAAGCCGGCCTGACCGACCATTTCGGGGCAACCGATCAACCACTCCTGGGTGTCGCTGAAGAGCAGCAGACAGTCGCGCCCGTCAGCTTCCAGAGACCACTCGGCGAGCGCGGGACGAAGGTTGGCGTACGCCACTTCCACCCGCTTCCGCCTGTCTCCCAGCAGTTCGGGGGGAGCGAGGGAGGGGCCCTGCGCCATCGCCGGACCGCGCACCACGGTCTGCTTCGGGACGCACCCGATGGCACCGCAAAGCCAGGCGCTCGCAAGAGCGCACCAAAGAACCGCTGACCTGCTGTCGGAGTCATTCTTCATCGTCGACCCAGTACCAAAACCCTGTAGGAAAAGGGGCGAACAGTCGAGTCTTGCCGGCGAAGATCGGCAGCAAGGGCATTCCCTTCCCGGTTCTTCGCGACCGACGATCAATCGGCCATACTGTGACGATGCACGACGGGTCACCCTGCGCCGCGCGAGTGATTGTCGAGGCGCTGTCCTTTGACCGGTCCTTCGAGACCAGCTCGACTTCGCCGGTTCCCGACCTCGACACCCTGGAGCAGCTCGCTCGGCTTTAAAGCTCGAGGGCGCCGCCGTCGGGTCGCCGGTGATCTTCGTCAACCAGGGGCTTCGATCTGCCTGCCTCGAGCGCGTGGTCGGCTGGAGCGGAACCGCCCTGGTCGAGACACGCCCTGACGGCGCAGCCGCTCCATCGGCGAATGTCGGATGTGGCGTGGACAGCCCGCTCTGGGCGGGGACCGGGGGGCTGGCCATGCAAGTGAAGAAAGCAGGGTTGAGAATCAATTGGGCCAGTCAGCGCCCCACGCTCGAACGTCTGGTCGTTCTCTTCGGCGGCGCCGAAGGTCAATGGGTTCCGGAAATCGTGGGCGTCGAGCAGCTGAAGGTTCGGGTGGGCATTGGAACCCTCGCCGACCCGGGAGCGGTGTTGCAATGGTTTCCCGACGCCACCACCGGGGCTCCTCCCGTCGACCAGTGCACACATGACACCTGCTTGCCGATCCTTCGCGACGTCCAGGCCTCGGAACAATCCTCCCTCGAGCTGACCGCTGCACAGCAAGCGGTGATGCGTCGGGTGCGAATGATTGAAGTGGACCTGATGATCAGGTCCGAGAAACCCCAGCAGGACGCGATCGTCCGCAAGAAAGACGGTTCGTTCGCACTCGACTCCGACGGACTTCCCCGCGACGGCTACAAACGCAGACAGCTGACGGTTCAGGTGTCGCCCAGAAATTTCACCCTTCACGAAGAATGAAGGACTGTCGAGAACAGCGAACTCCCTTGAAAGCAAAGAGCAATCCGCGGGGATGCCTGCTCGGTCGACGAAGGGCCGGAATTCTTAATCCCTTTCAGCTGATTCGCTTGGTACAAGGCGCCCGCGGCGCTCTCGCCGCCCTTTCCCGAAGGAATCCACCCCATGAAGAAGCTTCTCGCGATTGCCCTCTGTACCGTCTCCATTCACGCGATGGCGGATGAGAAGATGAAGATGCCCTCCCCGACCGCGACCGGCACCAAGGTGATGCCGGCCCCTGCGGCGGCGGCTGCTGCGATGCCCGAGCACATGACCTGTGGCCAGATGATGGCGGCCGAGTCGGCGATGCCGGCGAAGATGAACGAACTGATGACTGCGATCGCCGACGGCATGGAGATGCACGCCAAGTGGTCGGGCACTGCGAACAAGGTGGCGAAGGGCGAGCACGACGCGATGATGAAGATTGCCAAGGATCACCGCCAGATGGGCGCGATGATGAAGAGCACCTCGGAAGAGATGATGAAGCAGAAGAACCTCGCCTCCGCTCCCCACGACATGAAGGCGATGGACCCGAAGATGGGCGAGACGATGACCAAGCAGGTCACCCTCGAGCGCGAGATGGCGACGATGATGATGAAGGATGCCGACGAGACCGAGAAGGCAGTTCAGATGATGGCGAAGGCCCCGAACGGGATGTAATTGCCGTTTGTCGACAGGTTCTGAAGTCCAAAGGGCCGCCCGAGAGGGTGGCCCTTTTTTTGTCTGAAACTGGCCCATGGCGGTGGCGCTACTGGCCTGCGCTCCTGCCGCCGAATGGAACCCGGAGGTCTCTGCGCTGACCGGCCAACGCGCGAGAGCTCCGCTGACTCGCGGGCCGCGACGGCTCAGTAGACGTTGTAGCGCTTGCGCAGCTTCTCGTGCTCCTCGGCATTCTCCGAGGGGTGGAGCACCTTGGAGGCGTCGTGAAGGTAGTAGAGGTACTTGCTCTGCACCGGGTGCAGAGCCGCCTCGAAAGAGGCTTCGCTGGGCGACCCGATCGGGGTCGGAGGTAAACCCTTTCGCAGCCTCGAGTTGTAGGGGTCTGAAGGGTCGCGCAGCCGTTCGAGGAAGTGCTTTCGATCGTTCCACTCCGGCAGCCGATAGCGCGACGTGGCGTCGACCCCGAGCGGGTACTGCAGGTCGATTCGCTTCCAGAGAATTCCAGCCACCGTGGGGCGCTGCGACGGTGAGGGCTCCTCGCGTTCGAGCATCGAGGCCATCACCACCAGCTCCCGGAGGGTGAGCTTCTGCTTCGCGATCGCTTCGGCCCGAGGGGCGAACACCCGGCGAACGAAGGTGTCGAGCTGAACCTGAATCAGCGCCACGGGGTCGAGTCCCTTCTGAGGCACCCGGTAGGTTTCGGGATACAGGTACCCTTCAAGGGTATCGGTAGGGAGAAGAAACGGCGCCTTGAACTGCCCAGGCTTCAGCGCCGCGGCCAGATATTGCCCCGCTTCGATCAGACCGGCCTGAGCGAGCGCGGCGTCGGTGTCCCGCAGCCGCCATCCTTCGACCACCACGAACGGCTGATCCTCGGGAAGAGGGCTGCCCTCGAGTGCGGTCGCCAGAGCGGGAATCGCCATGTCCCGGCGAAGCTGGAACCGCCCGGCTTTGGCAGAGAGGTGACCGCGGCGCCAGAGGAAATAGCGCCACAGGCGCACGTCCGTGACCAGGCCTTCCTGGGCGAGCAGCGGCCCCAAGGCCCGGGCCGAAGCACCCGGCGGGACCGTGAACGTCACCTCGGAGATTTCTCCCGCCCGCGCCGGCTGGTGAACCTGGCCCTCAAGCCAGAAGAAAACGCCGGCAAGGCCGGCAACGAACATCAGGAGCAGCAGCAAGAACCAACGGAGCGCTCTCATCGAGCCGCTCAGCCTAGCATCGGCTCCGAGCTGTGCACCCGAAGAGAAGCCCTCGGGGGGTGGTGCGGTGTCGTTACTCCGCTCTGACCGGCAGGCCAGCGCTCAGCCGCAGCGACACATGCGAGCTTGCCAGCTCCGTCCTGGCCTGAATCTGGTTCACCTCGGCGCCGAAGAGGTCGCGCTCAGCCTGGATGACGTCAATCTGCGTCGCAGCGCCTGCGTTGTAGCGGTCGGTCGCCACCTTTGATGCACGCTGGGCCGCGTCGACCTGGGCGCGCGAGGCAGACACCTTTTCGATCGCCGACTTCAGCCGCTGGAAGTCCGACTGCACCTGGTCGCGGGAGTTCCGACGCTGACGTTCCTCGGCCAGTCGGGCGATTTGCCGGCTTGAACCCTGCGAGCCCATGTTGAAGAAAGTGGGCGCATCGAGCCGCCAGAGCAGCCCGATGCCAGCGGTGTAGGAGTTCGACTTGCCGGTGAAGGCGGTGGCGTTGGTGATTCGCTCGGTGAAATTGGCAGTCACCTGCGGCACCAGCAGCGTCTGCGACAAGGTGGTGAGACTCTCGGCGGCGCGAACGTCGCTCGCTGCCGCCCTCACCGCGGGCACATCGTTGATCTTTCCTTCCAGTTCCTCCAGGGAGCCTTCGGTCTGGACGTTGTCACTGGGAAGCAGGGCCTCGTCACCGACGGTCAGGTTGGTGAGCGTCCGCAGCGCGCGTTGCAGGTTGGCCACCTGCACTTCGGTGTCGGTCATCGTCTGCTTGTTGCGCTGAAACTCGGCCTGGGCGCGGAGGAACTCCAGCTCGGTGACAGCCCCCGCCTTGAAGCGAATGTCCTGGAGCTTCAACTGCGCCTCTGCGACCCCGAGCGACCGCTTCGCCGACTCGCGAACCCCGAGCGCCGCCGCGTACGAGAAGTAGGTGGTGCTGACTTGCCGAATGACATTGTCCCGGGTCAGCTGGTCGCGTTGCTCCGCGGATTCGTCCGCCGCACCGGCTGCCGAGATCCGGAACCAGCGCGAGGTATCGATCAGCGGAAGCTCGACCCGCGCCACCCCGTCGAGCTGATCTTCGGGGGTGATCACGACCTTCGGTGCATTCGGAGCGAGCGTGATTTCGGTGGGATACTGATTGTGGGTCCATCCGCCCTGCACCGTCAGCGACGGAAACAGTCCGCCCCAGGCCGCCCGCAAGTCAGTGGCGGCCTTCTTCCGCTGCTCGAGTGAAATCTGGCGTTCGACGTTGTTTCCACTTGCCGCCTCGAGCAACTGCTTCAACGAGGTGGCCTGCGCCGAGAGCCCCGCCAGCAACACCCCTGTCACCATGAGCCGTTTCACTTGCCGACCTCCGCATGCACGACCGGCGAGACGTCGTACCGTCCTGGCTGCTTCGGTTGAGGCGGCTTCTCATTGCGGCGCCACACCCGCCAGAAGAACTGCGAGAGGTCGTCGAAGTACGAGTACGCCACCGGGACCGCGACCAGCGTGAGCAGCAGCGACATCACCTGTCCGCCCACCACCACGCCGGCAGTGGCGCGGTTGAACCCTGAACCGATGCCGCGGGCGGTCACCAGCGGCAGCATGCCGGCCACGAAGGCGAAGGTGGTCATCAGAATCGGCCGCAGCCGGTCCTTGTTTGCCTGCAAGATCGCCTTCAACCGGACCTCGTTCAACAGCCGCCGCCGGATTTCCTGGGGTCCCCCGTCCTTCGCCTTGGCCAGCGCCCGGTCGATCT
>JAYUUC010000170.1:0-2173 GCA_043755105.1 Myxococcales bacterium | reverse complement strand
AAGGTTCGAATCCTTCACTCTCCGCTGGACGGGACTGGCCGCCGGGGAAACCCGGCGGCCAGTGGCCGTCTTGTAGTGCAGGACGGCGGTGGCAGGGCTGGCGACGAACGATGGAGAGATGGCCGAGCGGTTGAAGGCGCACGCTTGGAAAGCGTGTATACGGGAAACCGTATCGGGGGTTCGAATCCCTCTCTCTCCGCTGTCATTCGCTGGGCGGTTGTTGTAGTTGAGCGGTCGTGGGACTGTGGTCCGATGTGCCAGGGCTCCAGCGACATCCTCCGAACCCCGCCAGACCCGGAAGGGAGCAACGGTAGGAGACCTTGTCGTGTGGGGCTCTGGCTTTTTGAAGGGGTCGTCCCAAAAGGGACGGCCCCTTCGCTTGTTTGGGCTCGGGTTTTCCTGGCTGAAAGAACGCACCCAGGGTGCGTTGCCCGGACGGGGCGGAGCCCTTATCCTGTAAGCAAATGGGACCGAGCCACACACTCGCCTCCACCCGAGGAGCGTCGAAATGAAGCGTGAAATCCTGATCTGGCCGGACGCGCGGCTGAAAGAAAAATCGAGCAAAGTCAAGGTCTTCGACGAGAAGCTCCAGGCGCTGGTCAACGACATGTTCGAGACCATGTACGCTGCCGAGGGCGTGGGTCTGGCGGCGCCGCAGGTGGCCGAGCTACAGCGGCTCATCGTCATCGACACGTCGCCGCGCCAGGAAGGGCAGGGCCCGCTGGTCTTCATCAACCCGGTGATCACCCACTCCGAGGGCGAGGCCGAGTACACCGAGGGTTGCCTGTCCATCCCTGGCGAAGCCGAGGACACGGGAGTCCGGGCCGCCAAGGTCACCTGCCAGGCGCAGGATCGCTTCGGCAAGCCCTTCGAGCTCCAGGCGGAGGGCCTGCTGGCCATTGCCATCCAGCACGAGATGGACCACCTTGAGGGCGTGCTCTTCGTCGACTACCTCTCCACGCTCAAGCGCAACATGATCAAGAAGCGCATGGAGAAGATGAAGGCCGGCATGGCCGAGGAGGCCGCCGAGGCCGCTGAAGAGGTGGCCGTAGCCAAGCCCGAGCGCCGCAAGCTCTCGCAGGCCCGCCGCTAGCTCCGGCTGCAGCTCAGCGAGGGCGGCCGCCTTCCACGGGCGGGTTGCCCTTCGTTTGGCGGGCTCGCCCACCGTTGCGCTCACGCCAACCTTCCAGCCAGGTGGCTCGCGTAAGCCAACGGGCCGCCCGGGATGATCCGCGACGCCGGATCGAACCGGCGCTCGCTCAGCATCACCCCCGTGCAGAAGAGGCCGAGCGCCCCGCAGACCAGCGCCTCGATCAGTGGTCGAGTGCTCGTCCGCGGCACGGGCAGCGGGCCCGGAGACACCTCGACCGGGACGAGCAGCGCCACGGCGGCAGCAGCCGAGGGGATGCGGAGCGCCAGGAGCTCTTCGCCGACCATGCCAACCCACTCGACCTTGGCGCCGCGGGTCAACCTGGCGCCCGCGAACGGCGCCGCGATGGCCGCCAGCACGACCACGCCCGCCGCCACACCGAAGTCCGCGCCCAACAGCAGCAGCGAAGTCACCAGCAGCGGGATGGCCGCGGCGATGCTCAGCCAGCGACGCCTGGGCCAGCCAGTAGCGCCGGTGGCCGTCGCGAGAGAACGGCAGCAGCACCTCGGCGCGCCTGGACCGCTGGTGGACATGGCCGAGCAGCACACCGGTCGCCAGGGCCGTGGCGTTGTCGGCGGCGCTGGCGTACTCCAGCGAAACCTGGCGCAGCTCGACGCCCTCGGTCGCGCCAGTGACCAGGCAGACCCGGGCAGCAGGCCGCGCTGCGCGGCGACGACAGAGACATGGACGAGGGCGTGGGGCATTGGCCCTCTGCGACTCTACCGTTTCAGTGCGGAGCTCGTCGTCGGGCCATTCCTGGCCTTGCGGACCTTCTGGGCGGGCTTGGTGGGCTTCGTGTCGTCGCCCACCGGGTCCGCGAGGTCCACGCCGCGCCTGGGGCAGAGCGGGGCGACGACGCACTTGCCGCACTCGGGCGAGCGCGCGTGGCAGACCCGCCGGCCATGCCAGACCAGCAGCTGGTGCGCCTTCTCCCAGCGCGCAGCCGGGAGGAGCTTGCTGAGGTCCGACTCGACCTTGTTGGGGTCGTCCTGACGGGTCAGGTCCATTCGGCGGGCGAGGCGG
>JAYUUC010000169.1:0-2175 GCA_043755105.1 Myxococcales bacterium | reverse complement strand
TGAAGCCGGTCCTCGAGAAGACGGTGACGACCTGTGCCCGTTGCCTCAAGCTCTGAAGCAACCCTCCGAGCGAAAGGACTGCATCGTCCGGATGTGGCGAGAGAACCCACACCGACGCCCGGGGCCGGGGGCGAAGCACTGAGGGGTGAGTCGCTCGCATGGGATTCACGCTAGCACCGCGGAAGCCCGCGCTTGACCAAGGTCAGCGCCCTTTCTAGAGGCTGACCCGCAGCCCCGCTCCGAGCTCGAACGTCGGCGCCGGAATCGACACCGGCGCAATCGCCTGGCCGCCGAGCGTCAACGCCGGTGACTCGAAGGCGAAGCGGAACTCGCCTCCCCTGGTTCCGTAGTGCACGGCTCCGTAGAGCTCGACGTTCAGGTACGAGAGCACGCGGATGAAGCTGTCCACCCGGGTGAGGAACGACAGGTCCGAGAGGTTGGCAAGATTGGACAGGGAAAGTCCGACCTTGTTCCAGCTTCCCGGCAAGCTGGCCGCAAGCGCATAGATCGCGGCGTAGTGCTGGCCCGCATAGAACGGCTGGTATTGATTCTGGAAGATCAGCCAGGGATAGAGCTGCGGAGTGTGGGTGCCGGCCGGGTTGTAGAAATACTCAGCGCCGATGGTGACCGCGTTTTGCTCGGTGTAGTTGACGGTGATGTTCGCCCCTCCGCTCGCCTGCACCTGGGCTCCCTCCAGCGTGTAGGGCTCGAAGCTGAAGCCGAACGGTTGAGCCGCGTCCTCGGAAGCCCGCCAGAGGTGAAAGTCAGCGCCGCTCCGCAACGCTGCCTCGCCATAGACGTCGACCGGGCCGAGGGCGGAAGAGATGTCCAAGCCGTACCGGGGACGCCGACCCTTGACCGCCACGGCGTCGAGCCCGACCTCGGTATGACCGAAGACCACCTCGGCGCGGGCAGCCCCGCCGATCTTGCCCAGCTGGTTCGCAGGGCCCGCATTGTCGAGCAGCCCCAACGCGTAGAAGTTCCAACCCTTCGCTTCCCAGGGCAAGTGCAACTTCACCATCGTCGCCCCGAGGCGAACGTCGAAAGGAGCGAGCGGGTCGCGCCGCTCGGGGGTGAGAAAATCAGTGGGGTTCCAGAACCGCGAGGCGCCCCACTTCACGTGCTGCTTCCCGGCGGTGATGAACACCGTGCGGGCAATGTCGAACCGCAACCACAGCTGATCGAGCGCCACCGACGGGTTCGCGGGTGCTGAGGCCGTCGCTCCGCTTGCCGAGGGCAACCCTCCGGCACTGGCGTCGAAGGTGGGGTCATAGCGCAGCCGCGCCAGCATCATTCCCCGGACCCGGTCACTCGGCCGGGCATCGAAGTAGCCATCCATCAGCGAAGGAGCGGAAAACGCAGTCTGCCCGGCCGACCGGCCTTCTGCGCCCGCGGCGGTGGTCCGCAGGTAGAGCGTCCCACCGACCTTGAGCGGGTCGTACTTCGCCTCTTCGGTCTCGAACTGATCCTTCGCACCTGCCGACAAACCGGACTCTTGCTGCGCGCTTCTGGAATCGTCGCTGCCGTGAGGCTGAAGTTGATCGGCTTCCCGTGGCTTCGCTCCGAACATCGAATCTTCGCCCGGGCGGTCAGCCCCGGTGGCCCGACCCTGGAGCACGTCAGGGGCCGCCGACCCGGCGTCGGGAGCGCTCGAGGGCGTCTCCGGGCCCCGGGTCGCGGGAGCCTGGGGGGCTCCGAATATCGAATCTTCGCTCGGCCGGGGGTCGTCGGCACGCGCGAGTAGGGGGGACGCGGCCCTTGCCAGAGGAGCGCCGAGCAGCGCTCCGACCAGCACCGCCTTCCACCCCGTCGAGCGCGGGCTCATCGGCTCTTGCTCTCGAGCCAGGCCTTGGTGAACAGGTTGGCCTGGAGCGGGCGGAGGTCGACCGACTTGATCAACACCAGGGTGGAGTTGGCTTTCTCCACCTCATCGAAGATCCGGATCTCCTTCGGGAACCAGACATCGCCCTTCTTCGACTCGCTGTAGAGCTTCTGCCACGACGGGTAGTACGCAGTGCGCAGCAGCCGGCCCGAGAGCGCGAACTCCTGGCGCTTGAGCACGTTCCCCGACGACTGGTCCACCCACAGCTTCATCACCGGATAGCCGACGTCGACGTTTGGCTTCACCTTGAGGGTGATCATGTGGACCTTGAAGGCTCCGAGGTTGCCCTCGCC
>JAYUUC010000168.1:0-6526 GCA_043755105.1 Myxococcales bacterium | reverse complement strand
GGGGACCCTGTCGGGGGGCGAGCAGCAGATGCTGGCGATCTCCCGGGCGCTGATGTCGCGGCCTCAGCTGCTGCTGCTCGACGAGCCTTCACTCGGGTTAGCCCCGCAGGTGGTGCAGACCATCTTCCGGATTCTGCGCGAGGTGAATGCGCGCCAGGTGTCGATCTTGCTGGTGGAACAGAACGCCCACCTCGCGCTCGGAATGGCCGACTATGGGTACGTGCTGGAGACCGGAGAAGTGGCGATGGCGGGGCCGGGAGCAGCGCTGCTGGCCAGTCCCGAGATCCGGAAGGCCTATCTGGGCGAGTAGGGCCCGCGCGAGAACCTTTTGGCAAGAACAACCAAAAAATCGGAAGCGCCTCCCAACGCCGGCGCAAGCCTGTCTGGGCTCAGCTTGCTGTCGATTGAGCTTCAGCGCGAGCCGACGGTGGCCGCGGTGTGGGCGCGGAGCCAGCGCTGGTTGAGTGAGCGGGGTTGGACGGCGCTGTTCATCGAGCAGCTCGAGCCTGCGGTGGCGCTCCGCGGCCCTTTTCCCCCGGATCTGCCGGCGGGGTGGAAACTTCGGCTGGAGGACGTCGACGGCGAACCGAAAGAGGTGGATTCACCTTCGCTGCGGGAGTGGTTCGAGGCGGTGAGAAAAACGCAGATCACCGAGATGGCAGACACCGGTCCTCTGGCTGCGTCGCTGCTCCCTGGAGCAGACGCGCCGAGCGATGACGCAGGCCCGGGAGTTTTGTTTCCGGTGGTGACTGGCCGGAGGCACTGCGGGGTGCTGCTGCTGCTCTGCCCCGGTTTGCCGGCTGCTGAGCGCGAAGCGCTGGCACTGTTTGCCTGCCAGCTGGGAGTGGCAATCGCTCCCCACCAGGGCGCTCCGTTGCCGGGCCGCGGTGGCGATGAGCTGAAGCAGTTCCGGCAGCTGGCGCTGCTGTTCAACCTTACCCGCCTGGGCACCCAGGTGCGCGAGGTGGGGCCGCTGGTGAACCGGCTCCTGGGGGAAATTCTCGAAGCGCTGCAGGTCGACAGCGCAGCAATCCACCTCAAGGTCGAGGAGAAGCTGGTGGTGTCGGGCTATCGGGTGACGCCCACCTTTCCCCAGGTGCCGACTCACCACGAGGTCACCCTCGATGACCGGACGTTGATAGGAAAGGCCGCGCTGTTGGGTCGAACCCTCACCGTGGGCCCGGATGAGATACCGAAGAGCACCGTGGCGCTGGCGGCCGCCCTGGGGGTGCTTCACGCGGTGGCCACTCCGCTGTTCGCCAACGACCAGCTGCTCGGGGTGTTTTCGGTGTCCCGTCGGCAAGCGAGGTCCTTCACTGAGGACGAGCTGCTGCTGGTCGAGAGCTGCGCCGAGTACATGGCGATAGCGATCGAATACGCGCGGTTGTTCGAAGAGGAGCGTCGCCAGGTTCGCGACCTGACCCTGATGAACGAGCTGGGAGGCCTGGTCACCCAGAACCTCGAGCTGGGCCGGGTGTTCACTGCGGGGGTGGAACTGCTCTCGCGGATCACCGAGGTGAAGAACGTCTTCCTGATGCAGATGCAATCAGACGGTCTGAGGTTGAAGACGGTGGCGAGCACGGTGGAGTACCGTGGCAACCCGCCTCTGGAAATTCTCCTTTCCGACGCGGCGGTGGCCACCGAGGCGATCCACAGCCGAGCTCCGGTGCTGGTAGAGAACGCAGCGACCGATGGACGGGCGATGACCTCTCTGGTGTCCCGCTACGGTCACCGGGCGGTGCTGGCACTTCCGCTCCTTTCCGAAGGGAAGTCGCTCGGGGTCATCGTTCTCGGAGAGACCGAAGCGGGTCGGAGCTTCTCGCCGGCCAAGGTGCTGCGGGCGAAGACGGTGGCCAATCAGTTGACCTCGGCGATCGTCCACGCCCAGCTGTTCGATAATTTGAAACAAAGCTACGACACCCTGGCCCAGACCCAGGCCGAGCTGGTGCGCCATGAACGGCTGGCGGCGCTGGGCGAGCTCGCGGCGGTGATGGCCCACGAGGTCCGAAATCCCTTGGGCGTCATCTTCAATTCCCTCGGCTCACTGCGAAGAACGATTGAACGGCCGTCGGTGGACACCTCGGTGCTGCTGGGCATCGTCCAGGAAGAGGCCGACCGGCTCAACCGCATCGTCGGAGACTTGCTCGACTTCTCGAGGCCGTCACAGGCGATGCTCGACCCGGTGGCGATCGGGCCGCTGATTCGCAGTGCGCTCGAGGCCGCGCGTCAGGCTGCGGGGCTGGAACAGGTGAATCTGGTGGCCGAGGTTCCCGACGAGCTGCCCCGCTTCGTGGTCGATGCGCACCTGATGCGCCAGGCGCTGGTGAACTTGATTCTCAACGCGGCGCAGTCGATGCCCCGGGGAGGCACGGTGACGGTGCGGGCTCAAGCCGAGCGGGTCGGTTCCGCGAGCGTGGCGCGCATCGACGTCAGCGATGAGGGGACGGGAATCTCGCCGCAGATCTCCGCACGTATCTTTCAACCGTTCTTCACCACCAAGGCCACCGGCACCGGGCTCGGCCTCGCGGTGGTGAAGCGCATCATCGATGCCCATCAAGGTGAAATCGCGATCCAGTCTGACGCCCAGGGCACCACGTTCAGCATCCGACTGCCGGGCATTCCGTAGCGGTTGCCCCGAGCCGCTCAGGACTCGGTGAGGCCGCCCGGGGTGGGGCCGGCGATGACGGCTTCCGGGGGTTCGCCCTTTTCGTGGGCATCCCACTTGCGCTGGAAGTCGGCGCCGAGGTCTTCGAACTTGGGGTAGATCTGTTTCCGGGCGACCTCTTCCTTGCAATACGAGCAGAGGAATTTACCGCCTTCGATCGGCTTCACCCAGCTGACATGGTGGTTACACGCGAGCATCGGCATGGCTCGACTCTGTAGCGGAATTCAGCTCGGACGGGAAGGCGGGTGGCTGGCGTCAGAGAGTGTCGCCCGCCCCCTGGCCCTCGAGCGTATCTCCGAGGTGAATCAACCGCTCCAGCTCGGAGCGGCGCCGGAGCTGGCAGTCGGGTCCGCAGGACGAAACACTCTCCGACATCGACGAGTAGGGCTCGATAACTTTCGGGGCCACAACGGCAGTGACCCGGGCGGTCGCGCAACCGGAGAGCGCGGCAAGGGTGACGGCGAGGAGGAGTCGGTTCATGGCGTCCTTTCGAGAACAACTCGGTCGGCCACCGAGAAGGGCAGGAGAGTCTCGAGGACGGGCCTGCCGACGACAAATTTTATCGGGTGATGCCCCGCCGGAAGCTCGCCTGCCCGGTCGCTGCCCTTCGGCGTCGAATGATTAGCTTGCGGCAATGGACCGATTGAACCGCCCTCCGTTCGCTGCCAGTCCCCAGAAGCCGCCGGGTCCCGAGGTTCCCGAGGTGCCGCCTATCCCCCAGCAAGACCCCGACCGGGACCGGCCTCTTCCTCCCGGGGACCCGGCCCCGATTCGGCCGCCGCCGGACATCCGCGAGCCGCCCGGAGTGGAGCAGACGCCTCCGCCGATCAAGGACCCGACGCCCGAGACGCCGCTCAAGGCCTGAGGCGCGCAACCCCTGTAGCCGCGGCGACTGCGACAACCTGGCACGGGGTCTGTCTGTTCCTCAGCAACCTCGGTGATGTCGCAGCATGCGGAAAGTGGGCGGAAAGCCGGGGCGATTCAACAAGCGGGGAGCATGAGTCGTTCGGACGTCCCGAGGGGCTCGATCGAGAAGGCAACTCGCCAGAACAATCGGGTCAAGGACGACTACCAAGCGACGACCGGTCTTCCTTCAACGCAGACCCAGAGCGAGGTCAGGGTCGATCCCTTGGAACTGGAGCGGGTCCAAAGGGTGGTGGTGGCGATCCGAGATCGTTTGGGTCTAGACGACAGCGCCTGTGGAGCGCTCGCGGAGCAATTGGCTTTAGGGTCTGGTCCCAGCGGAGCTGCTAGCTATTTAAGGCTGTTGCAAGAGCTCGGAAGTTCGTTGTTCGCGGCCGTTCCTGGGTCGTGGCGCAAGTTCTCTGAGCGGATCGAAGAGCTGGCTGCGCTCCGTATGACGGGCGGGAACGCTTCGGTAGAAGACCTGATTCACGGGTTGGGCGAGTGGTCCAACCGCGGAGACATGCAAGTGGGTCGGGATGGGTGGTGGTGCTTCAGTGTCGAACGCCTCCTGAAGGTCGGTTCTCTTGCCGACATCACCGACTTCTTGCGTGTGGGGCGCGAGACCCCTGATGCCGTCACCTTCTTCGAATACCTGCACGGGACCGAGGCGACCTATGCGCTCGTGGGTAAACCGCGCAAGGAGATTGCCAGCTCGTTCGCGAGCGCGGAGGCAGAGTTCCGCGAGCTGATCGCCTCTCCGGAGGAAGCGGCGGCGCTGTTCTCAGAGTTTGGTCCCAAAGATTCAAACGGCGCGCGAATTGACGGATTTTCGCGGGAGATGCACCAGGAACTGGCGCAGCTGGCGGAGAAGGCCTTTGGTTCTTCACCGACGGGCGCCGAGCAAATTCAGCTTCCCTTGCGGCCTCCTCCCTTCGTGTTGCGAGGCGAGCGGAGCGATTCGGGGCGAACTCTAGACAAGGTCTTTCAGCACGGAATTGAGGTCAAGCCGGAACCTGGCGCTCATCCACTGAGCCACCTGATCAGTGCGCGGAAATCGAGGTGGACCTCCGGCACGGAGAACACCAGCTACCCATTCGTCTACACGGGTCGAGCGCTGAGCATCATTTATGTTCTCTCCACGGAGGGCGCCGCAGTCACCTCCGCCGAGCAGGTCGTCGTTGACCATTGGGACAGGGTGGAGGTCTCGCGCGATCTACGGCTTTGTGAACACGTTGCCCGGCAGAACAACCTGCGGGAAGTGCCTTCGCATCTTCTGTGCGTCGACGGGAATCCCCTATTGAACCTGAATACCTCCGAGTGGATGTTTGAAGAAGGAGTTCCCGCTGCGGCCGTCCGAGCGGTGCTGCTCTTCAAGAATGGCAAGCCGTTCAAGGCGATGGTGAATCCGCGATACGGATCAACTTGAAGCGGCCCCAGGTACCGGCCGAATCGAGCGAGGATCAGTCGGGACACGGTCTCCCCGCACGCCGCGGGAGGCGGCGCTGCCGTTCTCGAACCTGCTTGATGGCGCCGCACCCCGGGAGAGAGGCGGTGAACGCCGCGCGGGTCCTTTCGACCGGGCGGCAGGGCGATGGCCGTGGTTAAGCTCTGGTCGCCATGAGCGGACGCTACCGGTACCTAATCGACCATTCGATCAGCCGCGAGGAGCTCGAGCCGCTCCAGTCGGGTCTCGAGGATGAGGCGGGGTTTCGCCTCGCCGAGCTGGTGGGCAAATCCGCCTTGGAGCAGATGCTGCACGCCGCCCACCTGGAGGTCGACGTCACCGTGGCCGAGCGGTTCTTCGCCTTCGGAGCCGCGATCGAAATTCTCTCGGTCTACTTGCCCGAGTACGTCAGCGGGGTCGAAGTGGTGGAGCTGTTCGACGCTGGCCTGCGCCCGGCCCGCATCGAAGTGTGGCGCTACGTCGGTCGTCGGGGGGAGCTGCTCACGGTGCCGCTGTCTTATGCGCTCTCGCTGCAGCGCGAGGTGATCGCGGGCAAGGAAGACCTGGTGCAGCTGCGACAGCTGTGGCCCCGGCTGCCCCAGTGGGCGCGCGATGGCTACAAGCTGAGCTACGACGAGCTCGCCGACCTCGACGCCGGAGGGTGAGAAGGGGGGAGGGGCTCGAACTGAACGGGGCTGAACGAGAGAATTGAACTCACCTCCAACCCTGGCGACCGCAACCCTGTCATCCACCCGGAAGCTCTACCCCGCAGACTCCCCGGTCATTCAGCGTCGCGCCGTGGCGCAGGGTGCGAGGAAGCCCCGTCGCTTTTCAGTACGCCTTGGCGAAGACGATCCGCCCCGGCGAGGGTTTGCCGCAACTGATGCAAGTCCCCGGCTCTTGCTTGAGGTCGAAAGGCCGGCAGCGGGTGGTGGCCGCGGTGTCGACCTTGATCTTCTTCTCGCACACCGGGTCTTCGCACCAGTGGGCGAGCATGAAGCCGTTCTCGGCCTTCGCCTTCAGCTCCTCGTAGGAGTTGACCTCGAAGGTGTTCTCGTCTCGCAGACGCTTCGCCTTCTCGAAGAGGTCCTTCTGCATCCCGTCGAGCATCGTCTTCGCCATCGACACCACTTGCGGAAGCGGAACGAATTCTTTCTGGCGGTTGTCGCGGCGGACCATCACCACCTGTTCCTTGGCGAGGTCCTTGGGGCCGAGCTCGACCCGAATACAAATTCCCTGGAGCTCGTACTCGAAGTACTTGAAGCCGGGGCCCTTGGTCTCATCGTCGTCGACGATCACTCCCAGTCCCTGAGCGCGCAGGTCGGCGGCGAGAGCATGGGCCTTCTCCCGAACTGGCCCGCGCTCTTCGGGCGTGCGCCCGATGATGATGATCACCACGTGGGTGGCGGCGAGCTTGGGAGGAACGACCAGGCCACTGTCGTCGGAGTGGGTCATGATCAACGCGCCCACCAGACGGGTGGAGACACCCCACGAGGTTTGCCAGACGTGGG
>JAYUUC010000167.1:0-2185 GCA_043755105.1 Myxococcales bacterium | reverse complement strand
CGGCGCCGACGTCGGCCTTGCCCACGCTGATGACATAGCGGGGCTCGTTGCCAGATTCGTCGCGAATCTTGCGCGCCTCGATGCCGCTCTTCTGCAGCAGCACATAGATGTCGTTGGCGTCGTCTTCGGCCAGGTCGTGCTGCAGGTCGACGGTGCAGCCGGCCACGAGCACGGCAGCAAAACAGAGGAGCAACGGTCGCGCGATTCGGGCGGTCATGAAGCCTCACGATACACGCGAAGGCGTCCGACCGCGAAGAGCTTGCCGGGTCGAACGGCCTTCCGTCGCCGCTACACCTGGGTCTTGAGGGTGTCTTTCAAACCGCTGGTGGCCTTCTCGACCACCTTGCCGGTGAGCTCGAGCTCCTGGGTGTACTTGTACATGCCCGCCTGCAGCGCGAGCAGCTCGGAGCTGCTGAAGTTCTTCCCCGACACGCCGGCGGAGATCAGCTTGTCCATCACGCCCTGACCCTTCTCCATGTCCGAGAGCATGCTGGTCATCGCGTGGGTGGTGCGGGAAAGGTCGGCCTTCTCGGCCACCGGCTCGGCAGCACGCGCGGTCGCCGAAGGATGGGCGCGGCCCGAGCTGCGAACCTTGTTGAGCGCCGACTTCTCGGACTTGGCCACCGCCTCGACCTGCTGCGGCGCAGGGGGCTTGGCGGTTCCTTGTGGCGCCTGCGGTCCCTGAGGAGCTTGCGGCCCCTTGGCCTGCATCGCCTGATCGAACTTACTTGGACCTTGCTTGTGAAGGCTTGCCGGGTCTTGGAGCTTTTGCTGGGCCGCCTGCTGCGCTGCCACTGCTGCGATGGGTCCCGCCATGGTCCTTGCTCCTTGCGTCAGGCAGGGGTTCGTCGTCCTCCGCCAGATGCTGTTTCAGCCGTTCGATGGCCCTCGCGTGCAACCGCGACGCCCAGCTCTTCGACTGACCTATCTCCGCGCCCGCCTCTTCCAGGGTCTTCGCCTGGAAGTAATACCCGGTGAGCAGCTTTCGCTCCTTCTCGGGCAGCTTGCCGATCGCCGCCCGAACCCGGTCCTTCAACTGCTCGAGCTCGAGGCGCTGGTCCGCCGGGAGCTGGTCATCGACCTGTGAATCGTCCTGCCCTTCGAGCCCGGTGGCGAAGACCATCGCCAGGCCAGTCACGGCGCTGGTGAGCTCTCTAACATCATCGTCGACCGACCCCCGGTTGTTGCCTCCCTGGTCGCGATCGGCGAGGTTTCCGAGGTAGGCGCTGGCCCTTTCCGAGGCGTAGGCGTTGCGCTGGTCGCCCCCCTTGAGCACCCCCATCTTGCGCAACCCATCGAAGATCGCGCCCTTGATGCGGTAGTGGGCAAAGGTGAGGAAATTGGCGCCCACCTTGGGGTCGAAGCGGTCGGCCGCCTCGAGCAGGCCGACCTGGCCGTAGGCGACCAGCTCGTCGATCTCGAACTGGGCATTGAACTGCTTGCGGACGGTGGAGGCGAGCGACCTCACATAGGGCCCGTACTTCTCCAGCACCAGCTGCCTGTCCTCGGTCAGTCCCAATCCGCCTCCCGGAAGGCGCAAAGGCCCTCGTCGCCGTCGGAGTCTCGCCGCCCCCCGACGTCCTCTAGTCCGCCTTGGACCACAGCCGTTCGAGGGCCTGGTGCAAGCGCGGATCGTCCTGGATGGTATCCGCGATCTTGGAAGTGAGCGACTTCGACTGCATCCGGACCTTCTCTTTGAGGATTTCGGCCACCAGCATCCGGCTGGCCTCCTCCTTGGTCTTGATCTGCCCCGAGCGAAGCTGGCGGGCGATGTTCAGCACGCTGGCAGTGACCGGGTCCATCGCTGCCACGCCCGAGGCGGCGGCTGCCCCGCTGGCGCCCGAGGCGGGCCCGGTGGCGTCAACTTTGCCGGCAAACCCCGCGCCGCTGACCTTTCCGGTCCCTCCGGAGGCGCCGGCGCCCTTGGCTCCGCCCACACCTGACTTGCGTCCACCGCCTCCGACTTTGCCGATTCCCATCCGGTCGTACCTCCGTGTGCCGCTCTTTGAGGCTGGCTACTTCTTCCTGGTTTCGGGAGGGGGCAGAGCGCCGGCCTCCTGGGCTTCGATCAAGCTGAGGGCGAACCGGGCCCCTTCCCCGCCGGGCTCGAGGTCCTGCGCCGCCCGAAGTTCTTTCATCGCTTCCGGGACTTTCCCCATGAACAGCAACGCTTCGCCGGCGTGTG
>JAYUUC010000166.1:0-6558 GCA_043755105.1 Myxococcales bacterium | reverse complement strand
CGGATGAAGTAGGTCGTCAGCAGAGTGACAACCCCTACCAATGACAGTCCGAGTCGGATCCAGATGAACAGCTTCAGCTTGTCAGGATAGAGGAACGCATCGGTGACTCCAAAAAGAGGAATCAGCAGAGGGATGAACGCCCCCCCTACCAGGTAGCGCCGGCGAGCCGATGCGGCGACGTACTCACGGAAGGTATTTTGAAGCGCATGAGTGCCAGTGACCAGGTGCGATCCGGTCAGGACAGGGACCTGCCCTGGCGCCGCAGGGTGCTGCTGCGAGCGACTCACCACTGAAGGTTTGGACATCGGCCTGCTATCTTAACGGCCAGGCCATCATCAGTCAGGGCGAAGATTTCGGTCGAAAAACTGCCCGGTCACTCAGAGAGTAGCCGAGCTTCTCTCGAAGGCGCACCTGCAGGCTTACCGATGCGTACCCTCTGTGCATCATCAAGGCTGCGCGTCACGCTCCGGTCCGTATCGAATCAGGAACTTCTTCACCCCAATCTTCCGGGCGGTGTTCTCCGAGCTCATGTAGCGGATCTTTCCGAAGATCTTCCGCTCGGGTCCCCAGGCGCGGTCGTAGCGCCCCAGGACCCAGAAGAAGCCGGTGAACGAGTTGGGGTTTCGACCATCGAGCGAGTAGCGCTCCATCAGCCTGACCATCACCGACAACGCCTGCTCAGGGCTGGCCGAGTACTCGAGAATCTTCTTTCCCCAGAGCATCCGCAGATAGTTGTGGAACCAGCCGTCGCGCTTGAGCTGTCGCTGGGTCGCGTTCCAGAGCAAATCGTGGGTCCGGGCCTGGTCGAGCTGCTCGAAACTGTAGAGGTTCGGGCGGGGATCGTTCGCGTGTTCGGCCAACGTCACCTGGGCCCACGAAGGCAGTGAGCTGTACTGGTCGTAGTCCTCGCGCCGGGAACAGAAGTTGAAGCCGAGCTCGCGCCAGGTGACCAGCTCGTCGAGAAACGCCTCGGCGGGACCCGACATCTTCCACCACCCGTTTCGTTTTCCTCCCGCGCTCTTGCCCAGCTTCTCGGCAGTCCAGTCCTCGGCGCTGCCGATGTCCTCCAGCACCTGGTGGACGGAGACGTGGCCGAAGTGAAGGTAAGGGCTGAGCTCGCTGGTGCCTTCCTCCTCGGGCTCGTTGCGCCGCTCCGGGTACTGGGAAAGTCGTTGCGCCACGAAGGCGCGCACCTGGGCTTCTCCTGCGGCCATGCCCCCGCGAAATCTCGCCGCCGGCACGGTGTGATCGATCGGCAGGGCAGCCACCGTCCCCGCCGGGTCGGCCAGGTCCTGGTCGGTGACCGCCGGCCAGCGTTGTCGAATCGCCGAGGGCAAGTGCTTCAGCACCGGCAGCTGCAGCCGCGAGAGGGGCCGTGCCGCTGGGCGGGCGAGCAGATGAGGCGCCAGGTTCTTTTGCAGAAAAATCCGGAACGAGAAAGCGGTGGTGAAGGTCTGCTTTCCCGCGCGCATCGGGAGCAAGCCGTTGGAGTCGACCGCTTCCAGGAGCACCGGCAGCTTCTGTCCCGCTGCCGCCACCATGCGGGGAAGGAAGAAGCAGGGGAAGTCGTCGGTGACCACCACGCAGGCTTCCTTCGCGAGCGCTTCGAGCAGCCCCTTCCCCTCGCCGGCCTTCCGCTCCAGATAGGGGAAGTAGGTGACCTGCGCGCTGTCGCAGCGCCGGGCGTTCTCTGCCATTCCTTCGACCACGAAGCGGTGAAGCCGGTCGCTCGCGAACGGGTAGCCACAGCGCAGCGCCTCGAAGATAACCAGCGGCCGCTGGAGCGCGCGCGCACGCTCGATCGCGCGGTCGAGGCTGAAGTTCCAGCCCACCCGGCGGAAGGCGTTCATCCAGTAGAGGACGAACTTCCCTTCCTCGCGGACGGGCAGCTCGTTGATGGCGCGAATTCGCTCGGAAGGGACGGGGCTCATGGCGGGCCTTATTCCCTCGCATTCTCTTCAGCGCAAGCCTTCGCATCGTGACCGTCTAGAAGCAGAAGCGGCGCCGTCCGACGAGCACACCCTCATTTCCATGAATTGGGCGATGCTGGAGAGAGGGCCAGACGACATGGAAACGGCCAACCATTAGAGGAGAGGCATGATGCGATTCATGGTGATTGTGAAGGCAAACCCCGACTCTGAAAACAACGTCATCCCCGACGGCAGCGACCCCACCGGCGAGCTGATGAAAAAGGAAAACGAGCTCCGAAAGAGCATTTTCTCCCGCAGCTAGGGCCGGCGGAGGAATCTGACTCCGGCGGTGCCGACCACGATCGCCTCGTCGGCCATACCGAGAAAAAGCCCGTGGGCCTTCACCGCGGGTCGGGCCTCCAGTCGTGCGGCAAGCTCCTTGGGGTCGCCGATGCCCAGCGGTCGGAAGTCACAATCGAGGATCCAGTTGCCGTTGTCGGTGACGAACGGCGAGCCGTCTCCGGTGCGTCGCAGAGCGGGGCGGGCGCCGGCGTGGGAGAGGACAGCGAGCTCTTCCTCGACTGCACTGGGTTCGACCTCGACCGGCAATCGGCTCTGACTTCCCAGCTTGGGCGAGAGCTTTCGGTCGTCGGCGATGATCAACAGCGTTGCTGCTCGTTTCTCGACCTCATGCTCGCGCAGCAACGCGCCCCCCGCACCCTTGATCAAGTTCAGCGCCGGGTCGATCTCGTCGGCCCCGTCGATCGCGAGGGTAAGTGACCCGTCGACTGCATCCAGTGCAAGCAGGGGCAGGTGGTGGAGCAGAGCAAGGTCTCGGGTATCCATCGAAGTGGTGACGCAGCCGGTAAGCCGAGGCAATCGACCTGCGGCAAAGAGCCGCCCGAGCGCTTCGACCAGGTATCTCGTGGTGCTGCCCGTGCCCAGCCCGAGCGTGTAGGGCTGGGCCGCCCTTTCGAGCATGAGCACCCGCTCGCTCGCGACCTTCGCGGCCTGCGCCTTGTCCTGTTCGCTGGAGGGCGAACCCGCGTCGGAGGAACTCGTCATCGCTGCATCATCAGGGTCGAGGCCAAGGCGTCAACAGCATCTCGAAGAAGTATATTGCGGCGCGTGGATCTAACCCCCACTTCTGGCGGCGACCTCACCGTTTATCGGAGCATGACGTGACGAAACCCAAGGCGAAGACCGCACTTCTCGTCACCGCACCCGCCTTCGCTCAGGTGGCGAAGGCCTTCAAACGTGACCCCACGGTCACACAGGCGGGGAGACTCTTCGGGTCCACCCATGTCCTCAAGGTGGGCGGGAAACTCTTCGCGATGCAGAGGGGAGACCAGCTGGTGGTGAAGCTTCCCGAGGCAGTGGTGGACGACCTGATCCGCTCGGGCCAGGGAGAGCACTTCGACTCCGGACAGGGCCGACACCTGAAACAATGGGTGAGGCTGCTGAACAGCAGCGAGGGCCTCTGGCTGCCATTGGCCCAGCAGGCGAAGGCGTTCGTGTCTTCACGCAAGTAGGGCGTCGCGACGTCGGTGAATGTCGGAGGGATGCCGACACCTGCGCACCCGGGCTTCGCTGCAATGTCTTGGAATGGACGACGTTGTGGCCGACAATGCGTTCAATGAAACGCCTTGGGCTGCTGATGTTCTGCCTTGCGTCGATCCGCTGTGGGGGTTCCAGGGACGCCGGAATACTCACCCTCACACCTGCCCAGTCGAGCCTCAGCGCAGGCGGAAAGCAGGCGTTCCTCGCCAGGGGATCCGCAGGCCCCTGGACCTGGACTCTGTTTCCGGCAGAGCTGGGCACCCTCGAGTTCGAGGGGGACGCCGCGACCTACACGGCCCCGAGCGTCCTCACGGCCAATCAGCTGGTGCAGGTGACGGTGGATTCAGGAGGACAGACGGTCAGCGCTCACATCGCCCTGATGAAAGATTCCGCTCGGGCCGACGCCGGGGTCGTTGAAGTAGGGACCCTCAGCGTGGTCATCACCGCCCCCGAAGCAGGGGAGGTTCCCTCGGTCAGGGTCACCGGTCCCGGCGAGCCCCGGGTCTTGACCCACACCACCAGTTTTCTCACCCCTGCCGGTCTTTACGACATCAGCGCGAATTTCGTGACTTCGCCGGACCCCATCGTTGGGTTTGGCTTTGCGGCGAATGTCAGTAGCAGTGCGGCGCAGATCAGTGCTCGCACTCCAATCGAAGTTGGCGTCGACTACCAACGGGTCCCGGGGACCGGCCATTTCTGGGTGCCGCGGGCGACAGCCGGGGTGATCGACGGCTATTCCTCCCGCGACCTCGACGGTGGCTCGGCAGGGCCTTCGGTCAGCCTCTCGTTGCTGATGGCGGACGGAGGAATCGCCAAGGGGCCCGAAGCCCTGGCCTTCGACCGTGCCGGTAACCTGTGGGTCGCCATTGGAGACGAAGGCGCCACCCCCAGCGCGTTGATGATGGTGGCCACTCAGGCCTTGAACGACGGCGGGTCGGTCAGCCCCGCAGTCACGATTCTGTCCACCGATGTGAACGTCGCCGACGCGGGCACGATCGCCAGTTTGGATTTTCCCACCAGCTTGGCTTTCGACTCCTCCGGAAACTTGTGGGTGGGCACCTGCGGGAACACCGGCAGCGTTTCCATGTACAGCGCTCCCAGCCTCGGGCACTCGGGCCCGGTTTCCCCGACCATCTTCTGGCAGGGGAGCGCGTTGAGGTGCGTCACCTATCTGCAGTTCGATCCCTCGGGAAACCTCTGGGTAGCCACCTGCCCGAGCACCGCCACCAGTGGCGCCGTGCAGGTCTTTGGACTGAGCAAGCTGGGCAGCGCCACGCTGCCCTCCGCCACGGCCTCGCTCTTCACCGACGGCACCACGTTCGTGTGTCCCAGCGCGCTGGGGTTCACTCCGAGCGGCAACGCCTGGGTTGCCTCGTTGAAGAATCCGCGTGGGCTGGTCTCACTCTCTTACGAGGCCGATGCAGGGACCTTGCAAGCGGGGACGCAGGTCACCGGTGTGAACGATGGCGGCACCCAGGTGTTTGCGTGGCCCTCGAGTCTGTCATTTGACAACAGCGGGACTGCCTGGGTTCTCGATTACAGCCAGAAGCGTTTGCAGAGTTTCGATTCGGCGCAGTTGTCGGCCTCCGGAGAGGTGCAACCGAAGCTCTCGTTGCCGATCGACGGGCTCGACTTCGCGCAGACGGCCTTCGATCCTCCCCCCCGCGGCGCCGGCCTCTATCCGTAAGATGCCTTGATAGGCTTATGAGCACGTAGGCCTGCTGCTCTCGGCAGAGCGTTCTCGAAGCCCCTGCGAATTCTGCGGGAAGCAGGCTGCGTCGAGTCTCGAATTGAGGCGCAGCGGCGCCTGTATCGATTGAGGCCCGAGCCCCTGATAAAGCTCGACAGCTGGCTGATTCCGTTCCGCCGCTTCTGGCGCCGAGATGCAGAAGGACGGAGAGACCTGGACGCTCGTCCTGGTGAGAGACTTGCCTCATCCTCCCACCCAGGTCTGGAAAGCGCTGACCGACCCTGAACAGCTCCGGGAATGGGCCCCTTTCGATTCGGACCAGAACCTGGGCGCTGTGGGCTCTGCGAAACTTTCCACCGTGCTGATGGTCATCAAGAAGTCTTGCGTCGAGCGTTCGTCGTCGAGGTATTTCTTCCCGGGCACACCGATGACCTTGATCGCCATTCCGCGGGCGTGGCTGTAGTCGATGTCCTCGATCACAGAGCGCGTCGGCGCGAACGCGCAGCGCGAGCGATTCCTCCGCAAGGGCGTCGAGGCGCGCTTCTCCGCCCCGAAGTCTCCTCCAGCAATTGCTCGCGTGATCGCAGCTCGACGACGAGCTTCAACGGCGAAATAGCCTGCCGGTCTTCGAGGCTTCGAGGACCACGTACTTCTGACCGGCGGCGGGCAGCGGAACGAGGAAGACTCCTCGATCGAGCTTCTTCGTGATGCAGCGGTCGCCATCGGCGTCGAGCGAGTAGAGAACGAGTGTGTCCCTCGCGCTGTTGTGGAAGAGCCCCGCGGTCGAGCGGTCCAGCCGCCTTGGGGGAAGAGCGGCTATCGTCGGCACGGCCCTTGCGGTTTGACTTTTCAGTGCCCACTTTCCTCCAGTGGGGTCCTCAGTCGCATCGTCCTTGTCACGCCGCGCGACCGCAGTCGTCGGCGCACTTCTGGTATCAGGATGCACCGTGGCCAAAATCCAAGAACCGCACTACGTGACCCAGCACCGCGAGGGTGACTTTGAAGTCCGCCAATACGGGGCCCGAGTCATGGCGGAGACAACAGTCCCCGGCGAATGGAACGACGCCAGCAACGAAGGCTTCCGCCGTCTCGCAGGCTACATCTTCGGGAAGAACCGTGGCGGCGCGAAGATCGCGATGACCGCGCCTGTGGCCCAAGCTCTGCAGAAGACCAACGAGGGCGTGAAGCTCCCGATGACCGCGCCCGTCGCGCAGCACCGCGATGGAGACTCGTGGAAGGTGGCATTCACGATGCCTGATGGCGAAACTCTCGGGACACTCCCCGCGCCCGAGGATTCGAGGGTCGTCCTTCGCGAGGTTCCCCCTGCGCGCGTCGCCGTCGTGCGCTTCAGCGGCCGGTGGACCGACGCCAACATGAAGGAGCACGAGGCAGAGCTGC
>JAYUUC010000165.1:0-18560 GCA_043755105.1 Myxococcales bacterium | reverse complement strand
GAGATTTCAAACGTTCCGGTGGTCGAGCTGGTGGTCTGATGAAGCAGCGCCAGCCGCCGGGACAGGGCGTAGACCCGCGCCCCGGCCAGGGGTTTGCCCTGCTCGTCTTGCACCTTCCCCGCAATCGAACGCAACACCGGAAGGAACAGCTCCACCGGCTCACCGGGCGCGGCCCGATCGTGGACCGCCTCGCCGAGCCCGGGCGCGCTCGCCCACACCGTGAACGAGACCCCGGCCAGCCCTTCGAACCGGAACTGGCCCTGGCCATCGGAGCGGGTGGTCGCACCGGCCACCAGGCCTCCCTTTCCCTCACGGAACAGCGCCGCCAGCTGCGCCGCCGTTTCCCGCGCGGCGCACGACAGCAGCGGCGCCCGGCATTCTCCACACCGTGATGTGCCCAGACTGGTCTGTGCCGTCGAGGCGAGCGATACCTCGGCGTCGGCCACCGGCTTGCCCGCGGTGTCTCGCACGGTGCCGGAGAGGTTGAGGCCCGCCTGGTCGGAGGCCTTGACGTTCACGGCCTCGAAGTGGAGCGCGGTTTGAGCCGCGGGAGCCGTTTCGGGCAAGGGCGCGGGCGCTCGCGACGGACAGACGACGGCGCCGCCGACTGCGATCAGGGCAGCTCCGAGGGCGATGGAAATCCACTTACGCATGGCAGGGTGCAAGCTAACCGGGGGGGCCGACATCCAACGCTTGACCGGCCGTCGGCATTTCCCCGGTGAGCAGGACAGGCAGGAACCTACCTTTCGCCGCGCCTGAAGCCAAAGGGCTCAGAAGTCGTAGCGGAGGCCGCCGCTCAGCCCCAAGGTCTGGGCGCTGTAACGGTAGGAAACGACCGGGTCGGTGGACTCCTTGTGGGCTTCCCGGTGAGCAGCAAAGGAAGCCTGGGCGGCGATGTCCACCTTGAGCAAGTTCTGAAACAGCTCGAGCGGGTCCTCGAAGGCAAATCCCACCCCTGCGGAAACACCCACGGTCGAGATGTCGAGGATGTTGGTGCCCGGAACGTCCTGCTTCGGCACCGGGGTCGGTCGGTAGGAAACCCCCGCCCGTACCGCCACCCGGTCGGAGGGCCGGAATTCGGCGCCGAACCTGCCCGAAAGGGTGTCGGAAAAGCCTGCCTTCCCCGGCGCGGCGGAGAGATCGAACGCCTCGTCCAGTCCGAGCGCCTTCAAGGTCGCGCCCGAGAGGTCCACCGTCACCCCGAGATAAGGGGAAGGAGCGGCGCTCCAGTTGGCCCAGGCCCCATCGAGGCTGAGGGTGAGCTGGGGAAGCACGTCCCACGCCATGCCCGCGGTCACGGTATGGGGCGAAAAATGGGTGGTGCCCTCGAGGGTGAAGCCGAGCACCCCGATTCCCTGGAGGTCGATCACCGCCGGAATCTGGTAGTAGAGCGCCATTTCCCAGCGATAATTGAGCCCGAAGCGCAACGAAGGCAGCGGGCTGAACGCCAGACCCGCGGTGGGCGCGGTGCGGCCAGTGAGGCTGGAATCGATCTGCCGCTCGATCACCTTTTTGGAAAACAGGTCGACCCGAAGGTTGGCCCCCTGCCCCACGAGGTTGGCGAGAATCTGAAGCCCGACCCCGAGAGAGAAGGCGTTGCTGATCCGAAAGCCGGCCCCGGCGTAAATCGCCACCCGATCGGGGTCGGAGTCGTAGCTGTACCAGAACGGGGTACTGGGGTCGGCGGTGCGCACCCGCACCAGCCGCTGCGAAGGAAGGTAGGCCCCCAGCCCGAGCGCTACCCGGTTCCGAACCTTGCCGCCCAGGGGCACCACCACACCGCCCGAGAAACCCAGTGTCTCCGGCGCCTGACACCGGCGGCAGTCGAGGGTCGTCCCCGAATTGAGCGGGGTGACGTCGGTGCTCGGCCGGTTCCAGGACAGCGCCAGGCCCGCGTGGGCGGTGGAGGAACGCACCAGCAAGGCAGGGTTGTAGTACGTCGAGGCAAAGTCGTTGGAGTCGGCGGTGACCGCTCCGGACATCGCCTCGGCGCGAGGACCGAAGCCGAAGCTCTCGAGCGTGCTCGCCGAGGCAAGCCCCGGCGAGGCCAGCGCCGCCGCCAGGAACATATAGAGGACTCGGTCCTGTCGGGCCCGACGGGGGGTCAAGAGGCTCAATCCTCGGCGAAGGGCTGAATCGCCTGGGCCACCGCCAGCTCCTGCCGGGCTTCGGAGAGCTCGGAGTTGGCGGCGCGAAGTCGGTCGGAGAGCACCTGAACGAAGCTCCACAACATCTTCACCGCGAGGATCGACTCGCGCTTCATCAGGTTCATCAGGTCGGGGCGCGCAATCACCATCACCCGGGTCGGCTCGGAGGCGCGCACGGTCGCCGAGCGGGGAGCGTTGTCGATCAACCCCATCTCGCCGAAGTGGCCGCCGGCCCGAAGCTCGGCGATCTCCACCCCGTTCTTCTCTATCGTCACCTTGCCGCGAATGACCACGAACAGCTCTTCCCCCGGCTGCCCCTCGGTGACGATCTCACGGCCGCCGGGGAAGGTGCGGGTGGTGGCGATCGACAGCACCGCGGTCTGTTCCTTGTAGGTGAGGTGACGGAAGAGCGGGATCTTCCGCAAGGCTTCCATCCGCGACTGGGCCTCGACCGTCTCTTCGCTGGCGACCGCACCTTCGCCGGCAATGCTCACCAGCACGGCAGTGATGTTGTCCTTGCCACCGCGCTCGTTGGCGAGGCCGATCAGCTTCGAGGGCAGCTCGCCCGCCGGCATCGAGGCCACCAGCGGGGCGACCTCTTCATCGTTGACGTAGCCATGGAGGCCGTCGGAGCAGAGCAGGAACAAGTCGCCGGGGACCAGGTCCACGATCAAGGTGTCGACCTGGACCGATTCCTGGATCCCGACCGCGCGGGTGATCACGTTCCGGTACTGCGAGGTGAGCGCCTGTTCCTTGGTGATCGTCCCGGCCTTGACCTGGGCGGCGACGAGGGTGTGGTCCTCGGTGAGCCGATGACACTGGTTGTTACGCACCAGATAAACCCGGCTGTCGCCGACGTGGCCGATGACGCCCTTGTTCCCACCGACGACCAGGCAGACGAAGGTTGTCCCCATGCCCCGCTTGGTGGCATCGGTGGAGGCGATCTTGAAGATGTCGGCGCAGGCGCGCTGAATCGCCACTTCCACCAGGGACGCTGCCGAGGCGCGGTTTGCCTGGCTGGGGTCGCGGCCGAGCTCGCTCAGCACCTTGCGGTTGGCCTGAACGTGCTGTTTCACCACTTCGGTGGCCCGGGCGCTGGCGACCTCGCCGGCAGCGTGGCCTCCCATTCCGTCGGCGACGATGAACAGACCGAGGGCGGAATCGACCAGCATGGCGTCTTCGTTGTGCTGACGCTTGCGACCGATGTCGGTGAGCCCGAAGGCTTCAGTACTCAAAGGCAAATACCCACTCTCAGCAAGAGAAGACGCCAGAACTTAGGCCCCCGCCAAAGGCACGCGCAAGAAACGAATCGCTCTGCCCTGTTCAATCTCTGGGCTCGCCCATCGCCCACCGGCATTGCTGGGCCAGCGCCGGGCGGACCTCTTCGATGTAGGGGGTGTCGAGCACCGCCTGGAGGTAGAAGCGCGACTGCCGACTGAAGTAGACCGCGCGGGCGAGGTCGTCGATCGCTGCCTTGTTGAAGCCGAGGCGGGCCGAAGCCTGGGCGCGAACGAAGAACAGTGCGGGGTGATCGCCGAAGCGTGCCAGCCCTCGCCGCAGCCGCTGCTTCGCCGAAAATACCGCGAGCTCGAGATTGAAGAGATGGGTCCGGTGGCCGAGCGCCAGGTGTTCGCGCAGGTACACCTCGGCCGCAGAGCCTTCTTCACCTGCCTCGAGCCGCTCGAGCGCCTTCACCGGGCTGGAACTCGCCAGTCCGAGCGTGGTCAACCAGCGAACCTGGCCTCCGGAGAAGCCCGCTGCGGTGAAGGCGGATTCATCGATCACGTGTCCTTCGACCAGCGCCCGCAGCAAGGCCTGCCGCTCTTGCACGCCCGGCGCCGCGGTGCCGAGCAAAATCGCAGGAACCGGTTCGCCACGCCGACCCCGCGGCGACGGGGCCGGTGCGTCCGCGTCCACCAGGGCGAGAGGAGGGGGAATCAGCCCTTCGAGCAGGGTGTCCCAGTCGAGCCAGCCGAGCGCAGCGAAGCCGCCGGAGCTCTGACGCATCCGCCAGACGTTGAGCCGGTGGACCCCGACCACTCCCGCGGAGTAGAGCCCACCCACCATGCCTGCGAAAAGCGCGCTCACCGTCCCAGGTTCCCAGACCTGGGGTCTGGTGCAAAGGCCCGGCCGCTTCATTTCGAAACGCTGCCGTTCAAACCCGAGAAGCAGGGAGGCCCCCCCACGGGCCCACGCGGTGCTTGTCAATGAACACTGCGGTCGTCTATAGCCCTGCCTGCGCGCCTGGGGCGACGCACGTTGAAGGAGACCCACCGCTTGGCCACGTCGCTCCGTGCGTATGTCTTTCTGGACTCGTTGCAGCCCCAGCTGGCCGCGCACATCTGCACCACCTGCCGGGGGTATTTCCCCGTCCCCTACGTGGCCTCGCTGTTCGTGGAGATCGCTCCGGGAATGGCGATTCACTCGGTGATCGACGTCGCGCTGAAGCAGACCTCGGTGCAGCCGGCGACCCTGGTGGTGGAGCGCGCCTACGGAATGCTCGAGGTCCACAGCGAGGACCGCGGCGAGGTTCGTTCCGCCGGAGAAGCGATGCTCGGCCACCTCGGCCTTAACGAGCAGGACCGGATGAAGCCGCGAATCATCTCCAACACCGTGATTCGCGCGATCGAGCCGATGCACGCGATGATCCTCGACAAGATCCGCTTCGGCTCGATGATCGAGCCCGGCCAGTCGCTCTTCATTCTCGAGTGCGAGCCCGCCGCCTACGCCGCCCTTGCCGCCAACGAAGCCGAGAAGGCGGCCAACGTGAGGCTGGTCGACGTCACCCCCTACGGCGCCTTCGGCCGGCTCTACATGGCGGGCAGCGAGGCGGACATCGACGCCGCCGCCGAGGCTGCGGTGGCCGCGATTGCGGCGGTCAAGGGGAAGGAAGCCCCCCCCCTCAAGGGTTAAAGGCTCTGCTGATCACGTTGTTTTACAATCGAGGTTGATAAACCGATGGCTGACGCGCTGGGGATGATCGAGACCAAGGGTTTCGTGGGTATGGTCGAGGCGGCGGACGCGATGGTGAAGGCGGCCAAGGTCGACTTCGTGGGGTACGAGAAGATCGGAGGCGGTTACGTGACCTGCATCGTTCGGGGCGACGTGGCAGCGGTGAAGGCGGCGACCGAGGCAGGCGCCCGGGGTGCCGAGCGGGTGGGCGAGCTGGTCTCGGTGCACGTGATTCCGCGCCCGCACTCCAGCCTGGACCTGGTGCTGCCGCTCGGCCGGGCCGACGTCGCCAAGGCTGAAACCGGTAAGTAGGCTTTTTTGTAGGGTTCTTCGAAGACGTCAGAGGCTCAGGGCATGCTGATTGGCAAGGTGGTGGGGACCGTCGTCGCCACCCGGAAGGAAGAAGAGCTCGACGGACTGAAGTTACTGCTGGTGCGGGGTCAAGACCTCGACGGCAATTTGACGCCTTCTCTGGTCGTTGCGGTCGATGCCGTGGGAGCAGGAGTGGGAGAAGTGGTGCTGTACGCCTCAGGATCGTCGGCCCGGCAAACCCGGGTGACGAAGGACCGTCCGGTCGACGCCACCATCATGGCGATCGTCGACCAGATAGAGGTCGGGGGCGCCTTGAAGTACCAAAAGGAGTGACATACCCAAGATGCCGGTCATGACCATCAAGTCGAAGGCTCGGCGGCCTTCCCAGATTCAGAAGCTGTTCCTGCAAGCAAATGAGAAGGCGAGCGACCTGTTGGAAGAGACCAGCGATCGAGTGCTGGTGGTCTACGACAAGCTCGCCGCGTGCATCTACTACGAGTCCGATGAACCGGTGGTGAAGGCGCCTCAAAGCTGAACCGACGAGGCACTGACGCATGGCCCTGAACGAGACTCAACTCAACGCGATCGTCGACCAGGTCGTGCGTCGCCTCTCTCCCGAACTGGGGGAGCTGCCGCAGCCGAGCCGTCAGCCGGCGGAACCTCCGCAGGTTCACCGGGATGACCGGCGCGGTGCCGAGAAGCGCTTCGGCACCGCGCCGCTTTCCGCTCCCTTTACTCCTTCTCACCCTCACCCGGTTCAGGCCTCCCGCGGCCCGTCCTTTCTTAAGCGCCGCTCGGGGGTATTCGACGACCTCGACCACGCCACCGCTGCGGCCGCGGCGGCGTTCGAGGTCTGGGGCGAGACGCCGCTTTCCACCAGAGAGAAAGTGATCAGCGCGATGCGCGAGGTCACCCGCCAGCATGTCGAGGAGCTGGCGCATCAGGCGGTCGAGGAGACCGGCCTGGGCAATGCCGCCGACAAGATCCGCAAGAACTTGCTCTGTGCTGACCGGACCCCGGGGACCGAGATTCTGCGCCCGGTGGCGTTCTCGGGCGACCATGGGCTCACCCTCACCGAGCGGGCGCCGTTCGGAGTGATCGGCGCAATCTCGCCTTCCACCAACCCGACCGAGACGCTGATCAACAACGGCATCAGCATGGTGGCAGGGGGAAATGCGGTGGTCTTCAACGTCCACCCCAGCGCGAAGAAGGTCAGCGCGCACCACATCTCGCTGCTCAACGAAGCGATGGTGGCAGCGGGCGGCCCGGCCAACCTGCTCTGCTGTATCGGCGAGCCGACGATCGACTCCGCGCAGGCGCTGATGAAGCACAAGGCGGTCCGGCTGGTGGTGGTGACCGGCGGCCCCGCGGTGGTGCGGGCAGCAATGACGAGCGGCAAGCGGGCGATTGCCGCCGGGCCGGGCAACCCTCCGGCCGTGGTGGACGAGACCGCGCACCTCGAGCGGGCGGCACGGGACATCGTCGATGGCGCCTCGCTCGACCACAACATCGTCTGCATCGTCGAGAAGGAGATCTTCGCGGTGGAGTCGATCGCCGACCGGCTGAAGGAGTTGATGGCCGGGGTGGGCGCCTTCGAGGTGAAGGGCGCGGCGATTCACCGGCTCGAGAAGTTGGTGGTGCATGACGGCCACCCCACCCGCGAGTGGGTGGGCAAGTCGGCGATCGCGATCGCGGAGGCCGCCGGGCTGCGGGTTCCCCGAGGCACCCGGCTGCTGTTCGCCGAGGTAGACCCCAGCCACGCCTTCGTTCAGGCCGAGCTGCTGATGCCGGTGATTGGCTTTTCTCGAATGAAGAACGTCGAGGATTGCATCGCGGCGGCCGTCCAGGCGGAGCATGGTTTTGGTCACACCGCGACGATGCACTCCACCCACCTCGACCATTTGCACGAGATGGCGCGGGCGGTGAACACGTCGATCTTCGTCAAGAACGGGCCTTCGTATGCCGGGCTGGGCCTGGGAGGCGAAGGCTACCCCTCGTTCACCATCGCCTCGCCGACCGGCGAAGGGCTGACCACCGCGGTGAGCTTCACCCGCGAGCGCCGGTGCACCCTCAAGGATTCGTTCCGGATCGTCTGAGCATGGCTCCCCTCCTCCCTGGTCCCGCGATTGCCTTGATCGAGCTGGAGTCGATTGCTCGGGGCATGGTCGTGGCCGACGCGGTGGTGAAGCGCGCTCCGGTGGCGCTGTTTCTCGCCGAGGCGACCACGCCGGGGAAGTACCTGTTGCTCTTCGGCGGAGGCGTGGCCGAGGTGGAAGAGGCGTTTGCCGCGGGGATCGAAGCCGGAGGTGCCACCGTGCTCGATCGGCTCTTTCTCGCCCAGGCCGCAGAGCCCTTGCGCGAAGGGCTCCAGGGCAGATTCTCGGGCATCGCAGAGGGCGACAGTGTCGGGATCATCGAGACCCACACCGTTGCTTCGGGGCTTCTCGCGGCGGACGCGGCGCTGAAGGGGGCAGAGGTGGGGCTGCAGCAACTTCAGCTCGCACGCAGCATCGGAGGCAAGGCGGTGTTCACGGTGCATGGCGAGCTCTCGATGGTGGAGGCGGCGCTCGAGGCGGGGGCCGCAGCGATCGAGTCCGCTTCGTTGCTCGCTGCAGAGCTGATTCGAAGGCCCCACCCCGAGCTGGCCGCGCCGCTGTTTTCCGGAAGCCGAACGGGCCGCTGAGGGTTCGCTTCCGAGCCTCGAACCAGCGCCCTGCTCGGCACGTGCCCGACCCTTACCCCGTTCTCGGTGTGGCTGCCGCGGTTGGCGCGGATTCTCAACGAATAGACTGTACGGGGTCCGGCGACTTGCAACGGTGCCTGGAAGTTCCACCCCTGCCCCACGGTCGGTACTAAAGAGTGTGGCGTCGGCATCGGTCCCGCCATCGACAGATGTTGTTGTCCCGGAACTTGAAACCACTCCGGACGGATGGTTGGAGAAGAAGCTGCCGATGTACTTGGTGCGGGTTCGCCCGGGTTCCCACGCCCGAGCGATTACCAGCGCGCGTGGAAGTTCAACCCGAAGACCACCCACACCTTCAACGTGGTCGAATTCCCCGAGCTCGCCTCGTTCACCCGTTTTCTCTGGGAGGCCCACAAGCCGCGCAAGTACACCGAGCTGATCGGGTCGGTTCGCGAAGTGGACGATGCCGGCGTGGGCTCTATGCCGCCCAGGCGGGCTCGCCCGCCTTGCCCTACTCGGGTGTCCTCAGGCTGACCCGGTGCTCCGAGCCGACGACGGTGGTGGTGGCGGCGGCCAACCCTTAGCTCACGGTTGTCAGCGGGTAGCCCTGTGCTATAGGGCCGCCTGCAGCACGGCTAGGTAGCTCAGCTGGTTAGAGCGGCGGTCTCATAATCCGTAGGTCCCCGGTTCGAGTCCGGGCCTAGCCACTCGAGATTTTCAACAGCAGGCCGTTGGACTTCTGGCGCTGCCCGGAGACAGCCGCCTTTGTTGTTGAAGCTTTGATCCTGGGACACTCTTTGGACCACAAGAGCTCGGCCGGCGGACATCTGAGCAAGGTTCCCCCGCTCATCTTTGCCTTCTGGGTGGTGAAGATCCTTGCCACCACCGTGGGTGAGACCGGCGGTGACGCCCTCTCGATGACCCTGCAGCTGGGCTATGCGGTCAGCACCCTCATCTTCCTCGCCTTCTTCGCAGTGACTCTCGCCTTCCAGGTGATGGCGAGGGCCTACCACCCGGTGACGTACTGGGCGGTGGTGGTGGCCACGACCACCGTGGGGACGACGACGTCCGACTACTTCGACCGCACGCTCGGGCTCGGTTACGTGAAGTCGTCGGTCATTCTTCTTGCCGCGGTGATTGCCTTGCTGGGGATCTGGCATTTTTCCACCGGCAGCATCTCGGTGGACCGAATCACCTCAAGAAAGAACGAGACCTTCTACTGGCTGACCATCCTGGTCTCGAACACGCTGGGAACGGCGCTGGGCGATTTCGTCGCCGATGACCTCGGGCTCGGTTTCCAGAAAGGAGCGCTGGTCTTCGCGCTGCTGATCGCCGGGGTGGCTGCGGCCCACTTCTTCACCCAGCTGCCAAGATCGATCGTGTTCTGGGCAGCCTACGTTCTCACCCGGCCGCTGGGAGCCACTCTGGGCGACACGCTGACCAAGCCTCCAGCAGCGGGAGGCCTGGGCTTCAGCCGGATCACCTCGTCCCTCGTCCTCGCACTCGGAATGGTCGGGGTGATCGCGTTCACGTCGCTTCGAAAGACGCAGCAGGTGGAAGAGTCGAGTGCGGGGTGACCGCTCGAGCCCCGTCGTCGTCGCTCTCGCGGTAGGCCTGCTGTCCGCGACCACCCTTGCCGAGGACGGCGTCGTTGACCGGGGCGAAGTCTCGGAGGCCCACAGCGAGCTCGTCCTTCGCCTGGGAAATGAATCGAACCCACGAGATGGGGTGTGGGGACCCGTCACCTACGGACTCAAAGCGGCCCATACCTTTGGCGCGGGTTTCGGCATCGAGGCTGTGTACGTCCGCCTGCACGAGCCGGAAACTCCACCGTTGTCTTCGTTCCTCGACGAGGCGTCCCTGACGGTTCATGCGCCAGAGGTGCGTCTGCTCGACCAACGCCTCGTCCTTGGCGTCACCGGCGCGCATTCCCGCACCATCGACATGTATACCGCGCTCGGTGGACTTGAATTGACCCGGATCGGTCTTGTCTCGCTGAAACTTGGCCTCTATGCCGGAAATGCATCGCGCGAAGAGGCCAAGGGTCGCTACCTGGGGCTTCAAATCGCTGCCTCGGGGGAAGTCGGCCCGGTCGAGATCTCAGCGTCCCTGATTGCAGGAAAGATCGGACCTGAAGGCAGCTATCGGCGGACGGCGATCGAAGCGGCGGTGAACGTCCTTGCTTCGAGCAGGCTTCCGCTGGCGTTCACTGTGGCGGTGGAAGATCGATACTTCAGCTTCGGCAACGCCGGACCGGTGAGCGATCCGCAAGACGCGCTGATCCTGGTTCTGGGAGCAGAGATTCACTTCGAGAACCTGATGCGATCAGAGGCAAAGTAGACAACCGCCGTCGCTTGTCTTGCCTTTACTCGAAGGCCGAGAACTCACTGAGCTGGAGCATCAGAGGCGTCACGCTGAAATCGCCTTTATCGACGCGCAGGCACGCCCTGACGAGCCGAGCTCTCAGTCGAGAGATGCCACGAAACGCAGGGCCTGCTCCACGCCCTTCTCCAGAGGAAGGCTCGAGGTGTCGAGGGTCAACTGAGGCAGGTGGCTCTCGCCCACCCAATGGGCAAGCTCCGCCGCCAACGGCTCCGCGAGTGGGTCGATCAGGTGAGGCCTTCGAACCTTCAACGTCTCGATCGAAGCTTCCAGCAACACGATGCCAACGGAAGTCCGCGCCCGACAAAGACGGTCTTCCCACAGCCGAAGGAGAAACTCGGCGGCATCATCTTCGAGGAGCTCGGGGGCGCGATGAATCACCCGGCCGTAGGCGATCGCCGAGGGCATCGACCGGTCGAAGAGAAAACGGCCGGGTGAGAGGCCCAGCACATCTGCCGCCACCAGATGGGCCGCCGGCGCCTTGGCCGCGACTCCCAGAGTGTGGAGCAAGGAATGGAATTCCTCTGTTTCCGACGATGACTGCGCGGGGACGGCCTCGAGAGGACGAAAGATCCGGATATCCGGCAACCGCTCTGCCAGCTCGCGGGCATAGGTCGACTTGCCGGTTCCATTGACGCCTTCCACCACCAGAAACAACGGTCGCGCCGGGCCAGTCATCCTTGCATGCTCCTGCTGTCGCGGGTCCCCGCGGGGAGGAGTGAGGTCACGGGGACTCTTTCCGAAAGCTCGAATCGATGGTCGACCACCAGTGCTGCAGCGCCCGCTCGGCGCAATGCCTGCTCCAGCTCACCCATCCACTCCTGCGCCTCTGCAACGCCCAGGGGAGCCAGTGCCTCGTCCAGAAGCACCAGGGTTGCTCCCCGGGTGAGACAGCGCTGGCATCGTTCGAGCAATTGGGCGGCATAGGTCTTTCCCCGTACTTGTTCTGGGGTCAGCGCGCTCAACCACTCCAACGCCTTGGAGGTATGGGCACCGAAGCGGACGACAGCCCCACCCGCGTGCCGCTCGAGGGCTAGCAGGTAGAGGCTCTTTCCTGAGCCGGAAACCCCGGTCAGCGAAAGGGCCCGACCCGATTGCAGCGCCAGCGAGGCGTACGGGAATGCCGGCAAGAGAACCGGAGGAACGCCTTCCACGTGAATCATTTCCCCTTCCCGGCGCACCCCCTCCTTCGCGCCCGGCCCATCGTCCGCACCGACCTCTTCGGCCAGTCGCTCGACTGAAATGCGGGTGGTTTCCAGACCCGCCAATGCCGAAAAGAGCACCATCGCCTTGAGGTCGATGTTCACGACTCCCGTGCCGAGAAAGGCCCGAACGCCTTCGTCGACATGGATCCACTGAGCCAGGGCGACCACCGAGATCGCGAACAGTCCCGACATCAGCAAGGCGGCGTTGAGCGCGAAGGCCTTGGTGGCGTCCAGCGCCAGGGTCCTCCGGAACAGCAGGTCGACCGCCTGGTAGGAGAATTCTCTCGACCGAGCGGCGATGGAGTTCAGTGCGTTTCCCGATCCCGATGCCATCGCATCGGCTGCTCCGTTCAACGATTGATTGAAGCCTTCCACCAGAGCCCGACGCGCCGTTGCGATCGCGGGTTGCAGCCCCTTCCCCAGACCGAAGTAGAGCGCGCTGACGCCAAGCACCGCTGCCGCGCCCGGAATTCCAAACGAGATCAGGAGAGGGATCGACGTGGCCACGAAGATCAACAACAGCCAGCTGACGTCATGCACGTACCAGGCAACCCTTTCGTTGAGGACGCTGAAGTCCTTCCCCAGCACCTGAAACAGGTCAGCGGAGGGCTCGGTCGCGGTGTGCACCCGCGCCTGGTATCGGGCAATCCCCCACGCCCGGGCGCGCCGCTCCAGCCTCGAGCCCGCGAGCACGGCCGCGGCGATCCCCACGGCACCCAACGTGAGTAGGCCGGCGGCCGATTGCAGGGGAAGCCGGTGATAGCTGGAGACGACACCGGTGAGCGTGAACAACAGCACTGGCAATGCGACCGGCATCCAGCGCATTCCGACCAGCGGACCGAACGTCTCCAAAGCCCCCTTCTTCGCCGGAGGGGAACCCTTCTTCGAACTCAGTGCTTCCACGCGGGTCGCACCGGGTGGGCTGAGTCTGGGCACCTGCTGGAGTTGCTCGGCACGCGCCCGTTGCCGCGCAAGAAATTCGCGAGCGTCGCCCTCCACTCGCAAGCGACCCTCTGTTTCCAACCCGGCGAGAAGCTGACCTACGCGATCCGCTGCGGCCGGGTCGAGAGACACCAGCGGGAGGCGAACGTTGATCGGCCCTCCTTTTGGCTCACGGGCCTGGGCGACGAGAGCGCGGATGAGCAACAGCCGGGTGCGTTGACCGGCGGAGACATTTCTTCCCCCTCGCGCGAGGACAAAACGCTCCCAGCCTTCGTCGAGGGCAAGCTCGTCCCAGAGCCCCAGCTGCTCCAGCCACGGCCTCGCTTCGAGCCCGAGCAGATTGTCTGCGAGGGTTCCCTCCCACAGCTCCCAGCTCGCATCCACAGCGAGAGAGGACGTCGCCGCGCCCGCCGGTGCCATTCCCTCCCTCAGCGAGGCGTAGGCTGCCTGCGCCTCGGCAAGCAGCGAGGCGAAGCGGGTCAGCTTGTACAGCTGGAAAATCAGCAGCACCGATATCCACAACGACGTGGTGGGTTCGCTTCCGCGTTCCGGCAGGAGCGAGGCCAGCAGCAGCGCCAGTGCCACCGGAACTACCTTCCCGAACACCATCGAGTAGAGGTCCACCGCGCGCCAGACCGAATCTCGATCTCGAACCGCCACCTCGCGCTCAGCGTCGGTCACCAGCGCTTGCTCGACCGCCGTCCCCACTCCCCACGAGGCCACGTCTCGCAGGTGTCGAAGCCAGCCCTCCAGGGACTCCACCCGGCGTTTCACTGCGGCAAATCCTTCGGTCAGAAGTCCCGCCCGCTTCCGCGCGATCGCCCAGGCCACGGGAAGAAAGAGGCCCGCAGAGAGGGCCGACAACAGCGCCACCCTTCCCCCGACCCAGGCCAGCGCTCCTCCACAGAGCAGCATCGCCCCCGCGGTGGCGGCCAACTCGGGGACGAGCCGCATCCCTTCGATGAACCGGGGCAAGTCGCGGCTGATCCACCCGCCGACCTTCGCCGCCTGGGCCGGAGATTTCTCCGTCGCGTCGAAGCGTTGAAGCATGGCGAGGTGAGCCCGCTGCAGCAGCCGCGCATCGATCCCCTGGGTCGGAACGAAGAGCAGCGCGCGGGTCAACACCGCGATCGGCAAACCCCACAGCGCTGTCTCAGGAGCAACACCGCGAAAATCGCCCAGCGTCCGACCCACGGCGAGCACCACCGCGAGGCCGGAAGCAAAGCCAAACACTCCCACCAGCGCTGCACCGAAGGCGAGCCCGGGAGCGAGGTCGAGGACGAAGCCCACCAGCCCGGACCGTTGCCACCCTGCCGAAGCCTCCGACCCCTCTCGTCGTAGGTGCACCGGCGGAGCGGTACCCACTGGCCACAAGAGCCACCGGAGCAGCGACAGGGTGTCGCTCACGGCAGCAGATAGCCCGTCGTGTCGAACACCTGGCCGAACTTCCTCACCAATCCGTGGGTCTCCGCGTAGGCAGCCAGCCCTCGAGAAATTCCGGCGGTGAGCTCGCTGAGGGCCTCATCGACGTAAGCCCGAATGCGGGTGTGGAAGCCGATATTGTCGCTCAGCCGCAGCAACAGGTTCGGCCGGTCCGCCCAGTTCAGACCGGCGAGCAGCTCCTCGACCAGCGCCGGTTGATCCCGCGCGCTGGCCTGAAGCAAGCGCACCGGTTCAGAGGATGAATAGAGCGACTGGAGCGGCGGCAGCATCACCTCTTCACAAAGCGTGACCAAGTGCTCGTACGCCTCCTCGCGGGCGGGGCCGTCGGCGTCGGGCGCATAGCGTGCGAGTGTGCCCTGCTGCGCCTCGGCGCTCGGGTCGTAGATCAGCGGCCGGCCCTTTAGGCCGAACAGCTCGTGAAAGACGTGCTCGCGAATACGGCCCTGCGAGTCGCCCTCGGGCGAGACGTTGGTGGTGCCTCTCGCAACGTCCCGACCGTAATAGGTCTGCACGATGGTCTGGATCTCGGTGAGGGGTGTCAAACCCAGCCCGTAGAAGATGTGGTCCTTGGTGTCGTGGACGAGGCTCAAGCCCCAGGCGTATTCGGTCTTGAGCGCGGCGGGGTCGTCCCAGACCGTGGAGAAGGACTGCAAGACTTCGCCCTGATGCGAGGTGTGGCGTGAGGACGTGCGAACCCGACCTGCGGCATCGGCCTCGACCTGGACTTCGATGTCCACCCAGCGCTCGCGGGGTCGCCGCAAGTACCCGCCCGGAGCCTCTGCATAGAATCCCGACCTCACCGGAACAACCCGTCGTCAATTCCAAGCCCGCGAGCGAAGTGGGCCATCGCCTGCCGATAGCAGTCAACCCTCTCCAGCGAGGCCGCGCGGCTCGGGGTGAGGCCTTCCAGATAGGACCGCACGGCCTGTCCCCAATCCTGAGCGGACGGGCGATAATCCTCACGGGTCAAGTTCAAGAGCAGTACCAGGTCGAGAACGCCGGGCGGCCCGACTCTGAGCGTTTCCAGGTCGACGAAGCACAGCCCTCCCCCGCTGCGGCGGCGCAGGTGTCCGTATTTGAGATCTCCGAGCACCAAGGTGATTTGCTCGCCGCCGAGGTCGGTCGCCACGGCCGCCACGCCCCTCTCGATCGCGTCGAGGTCGACCACGCCGCTCCCGTGGGCCCAATCCGCCGACGAATCCAGTCGCGCATGGGGGAACAGCTCCTTCAACAGTTCCTGTTGCCCGAGCCCAACCCGGTGAAGTGCTCCGAGCGCGTGCGCTGCCTCGGCCAAGCCTTCTGCGTCGTCGGGGCAAACCATGTCGGGGAGCCACTCCAGCAACAAGGCTCGCTCGGAATCTTCTCGCGCCAGGACCTGAGGGACCGGAGGCAGTGATGCTTCCCCCAGCAGAGAGAGCGCGAAGCATTCGGCAAAGAACGGTTCCTCGTCTCCGTGAAGCTTCAAGACGGCGGGCGGCGCGCCGTCGCAATCGACCCGGTACACTTGAGCCTTGGTGCTGACCTGCAGCGGGCGGAACTGCACCGGCGCCGGCACCGATCCCCAATGCTGACCGAGCCAGGGTTGAAGAATTTCCCGGGCCCGGGCCTGAAAGGACGCTTGAACCTCTTCGCTCAGCGCCACAGCAGCCTGTTCAAAGCCCAGCCTCACTTTCTGCGGAGGCGGCGTGAGGGCGCCTTCGGCCCAGGGCACTGCCCTCATCGCTTTTCTGCTCTGAGCCGCTCCAGGGCCCCTCGGTATGCCGAGCGCGCAAGGTCGGGTCGGGACTGCTCGCCGTAGAACTCGAAGAGGAAGGCGGGCAGGTTCTCCAGCTTGGGGCCCATGTACCAGGAGCGCACTGCGTTTCCTGCCAGGTCCCAGATCTGCAAATCGCCTTCGACCACCGCGTGAAAGTCCTGCAGATAGGCCTCGAGGCCGAAGGGGTAGACCTCGGTGGGGTCTTCTTCCGGGTGCGGGTCCGGGTGGAAGTGTGCGTCCGACAGATCGAGCGCGTAGGCGTGAACGCGGTTCCCTGGGCCTCCGTGAAAACGGAACACCACCCGTCGCGGCCCCAGCGGTCCTCGAAGATGCTCTTCGGTGCAGAGCGCCAGCGCGCCGACCCGCGACCGCATCAACGCCGGCCCCAGCACTTCGAGCTCGCGCTCCACCCGCTTCAGCGCCCGTTCCGCTTCGTTGTCAGACGTGAAGGCCGGGGAGATGCTTTCGAATACCGTTGTTGGAGGTGATTTCAAGAACGCCGCTTGCCGTGCCAGGAGCTCGGCGATCAGCGGTCGATCCAGTTCGATCCAATCCGCTTGCGTCGTCGCGACCGCCCCTTCCTGGAAGGTGAGCGTCTCGCCGGGGTACGGGCCGAAGGCGAAGGTACGGTAGGCGAGCTCGTTGGCGATCGCCGCCAGCCGCTTGTTGTCCGAGAGCAGAAAGGGGCCGAAGGACTCCGCGAAGTTCATGAACCCGTTGCCGCACACGATGATGTTCTCGACCTCCATGTCCTGCTGGTAGTCGAGAAAGAGCGACTTCATCAGGGCAAAGCCCCCCACCCGAGGAGAGAGCAGTCCGGCGTCGAGATTGAGGAAATTGCTGTGAGTGCCCGTCGCGCCGGGGGGAGCGAATTGCGAGTTGTTGGCCACCACCAGCGCCCGCGGCGAAGGCCGCGCCCCGCTCTGCACCTCGGCGGCGTACTGCGGCGCCAGCCCCGAATCCACGCCGACGAACACCCCCAGCTCGGGCGCGTCGACGGGGGTCACCAGGACCTGGGTGACCCGACGCTCCCAGAAGACCTCGTCGGCAGCACGGGAATAGAGGACCACCTCGAATCCCCCCAATTGAAACGGCTCTTCGGTGCGGATGCGGGTGACCTTGAAGCCGAGCGCTTCGATCGCCTCCGACACCACGGTGGGGAGCAGGTGGCCGACATAGAAGGGAATGTCGCGGGGGAGAAGATTCAGCGAAGGAAGGTGAAAGTGATCGAGGTGCTCGTGGCTGAGGAGCAGCCCGGTGGGCCGGGGCATCTTTGCCACGTCCACATGTCGGGGAGGGTAGACCCGGAAATCCACCTCGCGGCAGTGGCCGAAATGCTCGTCGAGTACCGGGTCGAGCAGCAAATGGGTGTCGCCGTGAGAAATGAACCAGGTCTGATGGCCGACGAACGTCAGTTCCATGCCGTCAGAGTAGCCCACGAGGCACAAAAAAAGCCGGGGCGGAGTGGCAGTTGCCATGCTCCGTCCCGGCGAGTTTCAGTAGCACCCTGAGGATTAGTAGTGATGCGATACCATGATCGTGCTGGTGCCGCCCTTGATGCCGGTGCGGGCCTTCAGCTTCTCGGCCAGGCGCTTCAGCTCGAGCTTGCGCGCTTCGGTCTTCTGGGTGTCGACGGTCTGGGTCTTCTTCATGACGTATCCTTCGAAAGTGCGACGTACGCCGCGGGTGTAGGTATGACGGTGGCGCAGGTGGACGCGGACTGTCAAATCGCACCCAGTGTCTGGGCCGGCAGGCCCAGGGGCTTGGTTGCTGCGTTCTTGAAAATCGCCACTGCTTCCGGGTCTTTGGCTCACACCCGTGTCCAGTTGAGTTACAGTCTGGAACCGCGTGTCGCTCCCTTTTTCGAAGACCCTCCGGTCGCTTGACGTCGACCGGGCGAGAGGTTTTCGCTGGCTCCTGGGAGCCTCGGGCGCCCTGCTGATGGTGTGGGGCGTGTGGTTGGGCTCGGTGAGGATCCCTGTTTACGCCCACACTTCAGAAGCCACTCTCGAGCGGAGTTCTGCTGTGGAGAATTCGACGTCGATCCACGCCGTGGCGCAATTTCCTTCTGCGATCGCGGTGGGAAGAGTGCAGGTAGGCCAGCCCGCGGTGCTGCATCTCGACGGATTCGCTGGCGCTCCCGAAGGTGCCCTTGCCGCGACCGTCCACTTTGTTGCGAGCGAGGTGCGCGACGGCAAGGTGAGGGTGGAGCTGTCACTTCCGAACAGCACTTCCGTTCGCTCGCCTCTGCTTCCGGGAATGAGCGGCGCTTGTGACGTGGAACTCGAACGCGTCACGGCAGCGACCCTCCTTCTCCGGTCCGCAGGCGCGGGACACGCCTTCGACTCGCGAGGAACGACGCGATGAGCCGCGATGCGACGCGGCGGCGCTGGCTCGCTCCCGAAGTGGTGCAGACCTCAGCGATGGACTGCGGCCCGGCCGCCCTCAAATGCCTGTTCGAAGGGTTTGGCATTCCGATCGGCTACGGCCGGCTGCGGGAAGCGTGTCAGACCGAAGTCGATGGCACGTCGATCGATGTGCTCGAAGATGTTGCACGAGCCCTGGGCCTCGACGCGGAGCAGTTGATGTCGCCGGTCGACCACCTCGGGCTGCCTCCTGAAACGGGAGAAGGCGACCTGTTGCCGGCAGTGTTGATCACCCGCGGTCCGGCAGGCGCGCCTCACTTCGTGGTGGTGTGGTCCCGGAACGGAAACCGGCTGCAAGTGATGAACCCCAGC
>JAYUUC010000164.1:0-6562 GCA_043755105.1 Myxococcales bacterium | reverse complement strand
CTACCGGTTCGTCCCCGGCAAGAAAGTGGTGCAGTTCGAGGTCGCCGGCGGTCAGCCGGTCAATCCGATCGAGGTGTCGGGAGAGATCCTCCGGACCTTGAAGCGCCGGGCCGAGTCGTACTTCGCGGGCAAGGTCGAGCAGGCGGTGATCACCGTCCCTGCCTACTTCGACGACGCCCAGCGCCAGGCCACCCGAGACGCGGGGAGGCTCGCCGGGCTCGAAGTCCTTCGACTGCTCAACGAGCCCACCGCGGCCGCGCTCGCCTACGGGTTGGACAAAGGCAGCCAGGGGTTGTTCGCCGTCTACGACCTCGGCGGCGGCACCTTCGATGTGTCTATTTTGAAGCTGGTGGAAGGGGTGTTCGAGGTCAAGGCCACCGGAGGAGATTCGGCCCTCGGCGGAGACGACTTCGACCGGGCGATCGCCGAGCGGGTGCTCGCGGCGCAAGGCCTGACTTCGCCCGACCCCGAGAAGGTGACCAAGACCCTCCAGGCCGCGCGCGCGGCGAAGGAAGCGCTCAGTACTGCCGACACCGCAGAGCTGGAAGTCGACGGCTACCGACAGACCGTGTCCCGGACGGACTTCGAGCAGTGGATTGCTCCCTGGTTGCAGAAGACCGGGCTCTCGTGCCGGCGCGCGCTCAAGGACGCGGGTCTTCAGCCCGGCGAGCTCGACGGGGTGGTGCTGGTGGGAGGCTCGACCCGGGTCCCTGCGGTTCGCCGCTACGTCGCCGAGCTGTTCGGAAAGGAGCCGCTGGCGGACATCGACCCGGACCAGGTGGTGGCGCTGGGCGCCGCCATTCAGGCCGACCTGCTCACCAACGAGAGCCGACACGACGAGGTCTTGCTGCTCGACGTGAATCCGCTCTCGCTCGGGCTGGAGACAATGGGCGGGGTGGTGGAGAAGCTGATTCCACGCAACTCGACCCTGCCCACCGGCGCGGCCCAGGTCTTCACCACCTTTCAAGATGGCCAGAACGCGATGGACATCCATGTGGTCCAGGGCGAGCGCGAGCTGGTCTCCGATTGCCGCTCGCTGGCGCGCTTCCGGCTCACCGGAATTCCCGCCCTCGCGGCTGGAATGGGGCGAGTGGAGGTCCGCTTCCGGGTCGATGCCGATGGCATTCTTTCGGTCGAGGCCCAGGAGCAATCCACCGGGGCGAAGCAGCAGATCACCGTCAAGCCCAGCCACGGGCTCTCGGACGAAGAGATTGAACAGATGCTGCTTGATTCGATCGAGCACGCCGAAGACGACATCCAGAAGCGGCAGTTGCGAGAGCAGCAAGTAGAGGCTCAGCGGATCATCGCCGATGCCACCAAGCAGCTGTCCTTGAATGGGGACCTCCTCTCGGCCGAGGAGCGTTCGGCGATCGACACCGCACTCAGCCGGGTGCAGTCGGTGGCCAAGTCCAGCGATAACCATCAAGAAGTGCGGGAGGCAATCGCCGCGCTCGACGAGCAGTCGAAGGGGTTCGTGGAGCGGGTGATGAACCGGGCCCTGCAGCAAGCGGTGGCAGGCCACTCGGTTGAAGAGTACTGAGGGACCGATGCCGCGCATTCACTTCAAGAGCCCGCTGCAGGACCTCACCGTCGAGGTTCCCCCGGGGACCAACCTTCTCGAAGCTGCCGAGAAGTGCGGCGCGCAGGTGGGCCATGTCTGCGGAGGGGTCTGCGCCTGCTCCACTTGCCATGTCTGGGTGAAGAGCGGCTTCGGCAGTCTCTCGGAGCAGGAAGACAAGGAGATGGACCGGCTCGACCAGGCTTTTGACGTACGCCCCTTTTCCCGGCTCGCCTGCCAGAGCCAGGTCGATGCCGAGAACATCGAGGTCTGGATCACCGAAGAGTCGCTTCAGGCCTTCATGGACGAGAACCCTCAGCTTCGGCACCAGCTCGAAGCTGAAGGAAAGTGGCCGCTGAAGAAGTAGCGGACGTCAGGCTCTATTGCGCGTTGCTGCAGTGCCCGCTCGAGCACCGACCCCCGTGGCAATCGGAGTCAGAGCCGCACGCACCGCAATGGCCGCTCGAGCACTTGCCGACCTTGCAGTCAGAGTCAGAGCCACAGGCACCGCAGCGGCCGCTCGAACACTTGCCGTTGCCGGAACAGTCCGAATCCGACGAGCAGTGGCCACAGCGGCCGGAGGAACACTTCCCCTGGCTGCCGCAGTCGGAATCCGAGCCACACGCGCCGCAGCTTCCGCCCGAGCATTTGCCCTGGCCCTTGCAGTCTGAATCGGAGCCGCAGTGCCCACATTTCCCGTTGCTGCATTTGCCGTAACCGCCGCAATCGGAGTCAGAGCCACACTCGCTCGCGAAGGCCATTCCAGCCGAGGACAGCAGGACCGCAACGAAGAGAGAGCCGAGGAGATGGGTTTTCATTGGCGCTGTATTCCTAGTTTCGGAGGGGGTGCCTTGATCGAAAGCGCAAAATCTACTGCCCAGGAATTGGCCGGGTCGCCAGGGTTCCGCTGTTGGGGAGCTTCCGACCCCGGAAGGTGGAGGAGTAGGTGCAGTCCAGACGCTGGGCCTGGGCCGCGGAGCAGCCAGTACCCGTGCAGGTTTCGATCTGCTGCTCGACCAGGGTTCCCGAGATCAGGTCTCCCTCGAGCTTGAGCGTGAGCGTGAAGCTGTCAGAAGTCACCCGGTCGCGGGGCTTTCCCCCTTGAGGGGTCTTGTCTTCCTTGGTGAACGCATCCGTCAGCGTCGGCGCATCGCCATTCTTCATTCCCGAGAAGACGTGGCTGGCAAAGTCGACGATCACCGTTCCGTCCTTCTCCTCGAAGAGCGACAGCAAGCTGTCGGTCTTGATCGTGGACACCTCGGGAGTTCCCACGGCCGCATCGGCGGCAGGACAGGCTGCGCCCGCCCCCTTGGTGATGGTCTTCTGGTCGTCGGTGCTGATCAGATACTGGCTGACCGGGGGACTGCCACACCCGACCAGGAGTCCACCGAAAGCAAGGCATGAAAGGATTGTCTTCATTTGAAGTTCTCCAGAAGGGGGCGCGCGCTTACTTCGCGGGAATGGCGGTGACTTGCTTGAACTCAGGGTCGGCGACCTGCACTCCGTTGAGCTGGGAAGTCCGGATGCAATCAATGGCACCCCCGTTGGCGCTGGGGACGTCGGCGTTCTGGCAGGTGATCAACCCTCCCAATGACTGACACACCGCTTTGCTTTCCCCGACGCTCGTCCCGCTGACCGAGTTGCCGTCGACCTTCAAGGTCACCGTGGTGGTGTTGCTCTCCTGCACTTGAAGCTGCTTGTCGTTGGCGCTGGGGACGTAGCTGGTCTTGCTGTCGGACCCGGTGAACGTATAGGTCCCCTCTTTCAGCGTTCCTTCCAGACCCTTCCCGCCGACATCCAGGTACCAGTGGTCCTTGTCACCCTGAAAAACGGTGACCACGAGGTCCGCCCGGAAAGCGGTCTGGGTGATCTGAGCATCGACCTCGGGGCAGGTGGCGTTACTTCCCGCCACCACAGTCTGGTTGCTGCTGGTGATCACATACTGCTTGGTGTTGTTGCCACCGCCGCAACGGGCGCACGCGACCACGAGCAAAGCCAGGGTGAACAGTTGTTTCATCGCAGGTTTCTCCAAGGGCGCCGTCGGAGGCAAGTTTGACGGTGTCTCCTGATCTGGTGTAGCGAACCCCTCTAGTTCGCCTGGCCAGGGAGTGCAAACCTGTTCTCTGCAATTGCCCTGAGCCTGCTCCGGCTGAGCACCGCCTCGCTCGTCTTCTCGGGAGACTTCGTTTGCCCTTCCCCTGCACAAGTGGAGGAGCGTCTCACCTCGCTGCAGCCACGGCGGGAAGACGATGAACGCCGCTACCGGGTCCGGCTGAGCACGGAAGCCTCCCTGCTCCGGGTGCGAATGGAGGACGCGGGAGGAAACCTGGTGGGAGAGCGGACCCTGCCTTCCGAAGGCAGCTGTGACGCGCGTGCCGAGCTGGTAGCGGTGGTGCTTGCCGCCTGGGAGGAGGAGCTTCCGACACGGGTCGCAACACTCCCGGAGCCCCGGCCCGTGGCCGTTGCCGTCTCCGCTACCGAAGGGCCGCCTCCCTCATTACAGGCCGCCGTTGGCGTGGGCGGTTCCCTGGCGCCAGAGTCGATTGCGCTGGGTGCCTGGACCGCCACTGTCGAGGGTTCGCTGGGGACCCGGGCGCAGGGCTGGGGAGGGCTGCTCGCCTTCGCCGGGAGCAGTGGCCGGCGAGTGACTCTCGGAGCGGGAGAGATCGATTGGCTTCGCCTGTCCGCGGGAGTCGGACCTCGGTATCGACTGCCGGTGAAGAGACAGCGGTTCGACTTCTCTGCCGAGCTCGATGGGGCGGCGCTGTCGCTTCAGGGCGTCGGGTACGCCACCAACTATCGTCCGGCGGGGTTCAACCTGGGCGCGGGCGTGGGCGTGGCCTGCGTGTTTACCCAGACTGCGCTTTCCCCGTGGCTGAAGCTTGCGGGAAGACAGTGGTTTGGCACCCAGCAGGCCCAGGTCAATGGCGTCGAGGGGATGGCGTCGATTCCGGGGTTCGAGGCAGCGCTCACGGTCGGAATGGCCTGGTCGCAGTTGTAAGGTTCGGAGGCCTCCTCTGCCAAAGGGTGGGAGCAACACTTGAGTTCTGTACTCACCAAAGAGAGGCCCGGCTTGGTCGAGCGGAGCACCGCCACTGCGTTGACGGTGGAGGAAGTCTATCGCCTTCACGGCCCCACGGTTGCGCGGTGGGCGCTGCGGCTGGGAGGTCCACGGATGGACCTCGACGATGTCGTCCAGGACGTATTCCTGAAAGTGCAGACGAACCTGGGCAACTTTCGGGGCGAGGCCCAGCTCACCACCTGGCTGTTTCAGGTGACTCGAAATGTGGTCGGCCATCGGCGGAGGAAGGACCGGGTTCGGCGATGGCTGGCGGGAACGGGCACCGAGGTGGCTGGAGAGCTGGCGTGCCCCGCGCTGGAACCACTCGCCAAGGTGGAACGGCGGCAATCGGCCGAGATGCTCTACCGGGCGCGGGCGCAGCTCAGCCGCCAGCTTCAACAAATGTCGGTGACGGAGGAAGCGCGATGACGCCACAGATTCCCCCTACCCGACTGGCCGATGCCCCCGCGCAGGAAACCGCTGAGCTGACGCTGGCCGCCCGGTTGGTGAGGGACGGCGACCCGGCACCGCTGCTGTCGCCGCAAAGGCTCGCAGAGATTGAAGCACGGGTGTTCAAGAGACAGACCTCGAAGGGGAAGGCGGCTGGCCTCTTCCTTCGCTGGAAGTGGGCGCTGGTGTCGTTGTTGTTCGTGCCAGTGGCGATGGCCGCGGTCTTCAAGCTCGGGCCCCTGAAACCGCGCACGCCGGTGCCCGCGAGTCGGGACGCGCAGGCTTCCGCTTCCCGTTCGCACCCGCACGTTGCGGAGCTTCCACTTCCGGAACGCGTGGAGTCACTTCCAGTCGAACCCGTGCCGGCTTCCGTTCCCCAGGCAGGTCCGGGCGAGGCGAAGGCGGAAAGGCGGCGAAAGCAGCCCGTGCGCACCATTCCAGAGGTCGAACCGGAAACCCCTCCCCTGCCTCTGCGCGACACTCCTCAGGTCAAGCCAGGGGCCTCGGCGGAAGCCCGAATGCTCGCGTCGGCGCTGGAGCAACTGCACCGCCGCAACGACCCCGGCGCAGCCCTCCAGTTGCTCGAGACGTACGAGGGAGAGTTTCCGCAAGGGGTGTTCCGGCGCGAGGCGACCTTGGCCCGAATCGATTCGCTCTTCGCCCTCGACCGCCGAAGCGACGTGTTGATGTTGCTCAAGCAGCTCTCCGGAAGCGGGTTGGACGGTTGGCCGCGAGCGGAAGAGCTGCGGGTGCTGCAAGCAGAGTTGCTGGCAGAGCTCGAGGGATGTCCCGGAGCGATGCCCCTCCTCGATTCCCTGGTCGCTGGCCAGGGTTCAGACGCAGTTCGGGAACGGGCGCTGCTTGCTCGAGGTGGCTGCAAGTCCAGAGGCGGCGACCCCGAGGGGGCACAGGCCGACCTTCGGAAAAGCCTTGAGCTCTTTCCCGCCGGTCGCTTCCACGCCCAGATTCGACGGGCGCTCGAGACGGGCCTGTAAGGTGAAGAGGGGTTGAGTACCTAAAGGCTCACAGCTGCTCCTTCACGAGGTCTGACATGAACCTGAAACCCCTGCTTTGCACCATCGCCCTGCTCGCCACCTCTGGATGTGGCGGGAACTACGTCGTTGGCGATGTCCTGCAAAACAACGCGTCACCCGTGGTGAGCGGCAATGGTTGTCCCGACGGGGAAAATGGTTCGACCGCATGCCCCAGTGCACCGAAGGGAGCCTGCGCTTTCCATGGTCCCACCAACCCTGCCAGTTGCCCTGAAAACTGGGCCGCCGCCCGGAGTCTCTGCAAGGCCTACGCGCCCTGCTCCGCGGAGTTTCAGTGCTGGTATCCAGGGGTGGGCGATTACAATAACGCTCAGCAGTGCTGGGGAACGGGCATGCTTTCCTGCTCCGTGAGTGCGGGCGCTGACGGCGGTCATGTCCAGGTCTGCTCGCAGTAACCTTGGAACTCACCGCCGACTTGACCGAGAGAAGCGCCGAAGGTAC
>JAYUUC010000163.1:0-2189 GCA_043755105.1 Myxococcales bacterium | reverse complement strand
TCTGCTCTTCGAAAATCTGGTCAATGCCGTGGATCTCACCGAGCCCGAGCTGGTGCAGATGATGGAGCACTCGGTCGACGGCCTGATCGCCAGCCCGCAGGCAGTGGTGTCTCCGCCAGGGTGGTTTCTCCAGCTCTCGGCCAATACGGCGCTCGAGGTCGACTGCAATCAGCCGGCGGGGAAGCGGGTGGTGAGCCTGCGCATCGGCAATGAGACGGTGCCCCTTCCGGGTCGGGCCGAGAAGCGGTACCGGGTCGCGCTCTCCTCGTTCCTGCTCGAGGGAGGGGACAAGTACGACCTGTTGCTGGGGAAGGACGTCGACCAGACCCGTCGACCGGCGCAGGCGCAGAAGGGCACCGACGCCAACGTCACGGCGGATTACTTCCAGCGAACGTACGGGGTGGACAGGGCGAGAGGGCTGAAGGTGGACAACAGCCGAATCAAGCTCACCCACTGCACCGTTCCCTCCCGGCCCCAGGGCTGAACAGCCGGGGCAGCGGGAGGCAAGGCGTCAAAGACTAGAACTTCGGAGGCACGGCCGGCTGAGCCATCGGCGCCGGCTGAGCCATCACGGCCGAAGGCCGGGGCGGCTGCGGGGGCAGCACGTCGTTGACCGAAGGCATCTTCCGGATGTCGCCCCGAGCGACCTTCCACGCCTGCTGGACGATCCAGGAGATCGAGCGGTCCTGACGGCCCGCCTGCTGCTGGATCTCTTCCAGCATGTCCTCGGGGAAGTAGAGGCTCTGCTTGCGGTTGTCAGTTCCCGACATCGTTACTCCTCCCGTCGGTCGGGGGACTCGTCGCCGGTGACGTCGTTGACCGCCGGGAACGCCTTGATCCGCTCACGGGCGATCTTCCACGCCTGTTGAACGACCCAAGAGAGCGAACGATCCTGCCGGTTCGCCTCCTCTTGAATCTCTTTGAGCATCTCTTCGGGGAAGTACAGCGACTGCTTGCGCTTGTCGGTGCCTGCCATGCCTTTGAGTCTCCAGAGGAAGATGAACGAATTGCGAGAGGGTAAGAAACTTCGGTGGTTATCCGACAGACCAGGGGAAGGGTCAAACTTTTCTACGATTGCCCGTCAGGTTGCAGTTGAAAAGTTTAGCGGGGGTGCCCGCCTTTTGGGAAGGCGCCTTTGCTAAGTTCCGCCACCTTTTTACCCCGCCACAGAGGTTGCCGCGAATGAGAAAATACTTCCTGTCGGTCGCTTCTCTCTTGCTCGTCGGAGGAGTACTGGGTTGCGGCGGCGACGGGGTGAAGAAGCTGAAGCCGGCGATCGCCGTGCTCCCTGCGGCCGTCGACTTCGGCAAGGTGAAGCTCGCCGACAGCTCGGGGCAGACGGTGAAGATTGCCTCTCAGGGTCAGGCGAGCCTGACGGTGAAGGCGGTTTCGCTCGAAGGGCCGGACGCTGCGGCGTTCTCGCTTCCTTCGCCGCTGCCGACCTCGGTCCCGGGTCTGAGCGAGGTGGGGCTGAGCCTGCGCTTCACCCCGACGGCTTTGCAGGCCTACACCGCGACCCTGGTGGTCGAGAGCGACGACGCTGATCACCCCAGCACCCGGGTGCCGCTCCACGGCGAAGGGGCGAAGCCGATTTTGAAGGTGACCCCAGAGTGTGTCGCCAGCAGTCACTGCACCGGCACCGCTGTGGTGACCCCTCCGTCGATCGATTTCGGCGGAGAGCCGCTTCACCGGGCGAGCCCGACCGACGCCAGCGCGCTGCCCGCGGTGAACGTGCTCAACGAGGGCGAGGTTGCTCTGGTCGTGAGCGCCTTGCGCTTTGAAGGCGCCGATGCCTCCGCGTTCGGCCTTGCCGGCAACGTGCAACTTCCCGCCAGCGGGCTTCAGCTCGAGGCGGGCACCGGGGTGAGCATTGCGGTGCGGTTCGTTCCCACCGCCGAGGCCAAGCACGATTACCAGGCCGAGCTGGTGATCGCCTCCGACGACAGTGACAAGCCCGAGGTGCGAGTGAAGTTGAGCGGGACACTCAGGCCCGACCAACCTCCCGCCGTCTGCGCCAATTTGGTCACGGTGACGCCTTCCAACGGCCCACCGGTGAGCTACGGCAGCGCGCAGGAGTGGGACGTGCTTCGGGTGCCGCCCTCCACCGGCTACGACTTCACCACGACCCGAAACATCGAGCCTCGAAGCGAAGTGACGCTCTCGGCGCTCTCCGACGCCGACGTCACCCA
>JAYUUC010000162.1:0-2198 GCA_043755105.1 Myxococcales bacterium | reverse complement strand
GCGAAGCTCGACGAGATGGCCGCACGTGGCGACCGGATTCTCGCCGGCCTCGAGGCAGGCGAAGGCACCGCCGGCGCTGTCCTCAAGGATCCTCAGGTCTATCAGGACCTCAAGGACCTGCTTCGCGACCTTCGCAAGCACCCATGGAAGGTCTTCTGGAAGGATTGATCCTCATTGGATAAGCCCGAGCTTCCTGCCGAAAGTCCCTCGCTCGCGCTGGAGAACGCGCAGCTGCGCCAGCGGCTGAGCGAGACCGAAGCCCGCTCGCGGCAGCTGGCGGAACGGCTTCAAGAACTGGTCAACGACAGCGAGGCCCGTTTCTCGGCGATCTTCCGGGATGCGGCGGTCGGCATTCTGCTCGTCGACGTTCAGGGCCGGGTGGTGATGGCCAACCCGGCGGCTTCCCGCATTCTTGGCTACACCCAGGTCGAGCTCAGGGGCAGCGCGGCGTTCGAGCTCAACGAGAGCGGCACCACTCAGGACACCGCCCTCTTTGAAGAGCTGGTTCAGGGACGCCGCGACAAGTATCGCCTCGAGCGCCGCTATACCCGCCAGGCCGCAGCGCCAGTGTGGGCCAGCCTCACCGTCTCGTTGATCCGCGGCGCCCAGAGCGAACCGGAATACGCGATCGCGCTGATCGAGGACATCACAGAACGGCGCGAAGCCGAGGAGAGCTCGAAGCGGCTGATCAAGGAACAAGGCGCACGCGCGGAGGCAGAAGCTGCCCGTCGGCGGATCGCCTTCCTCGCCGAAGCGAGCGTGGCGCTGGCCTCGTCGCTCGATCCCCGCGTCACGCTGGAGAAGCTGGTGCGCCTGGCCGTCCCCATTCTCGGCGACTACTGCCTCGTCGACGTGCAAGACCCGGACGGGACCGTGCGACGCGTCACCGAGGCCGCTGCCGACCTCCAGGCCGAAGCGCTGCTTCGAAAAATAGCCCGCGTCCCCGCCCGCCATGCCCTTGCGGGTCCGGTGCTGGAGGTGCTCCGCAACGGAAAGACACGGCTGATCGCCAGCATCGATGCACGACCGCTCACCGAACCGGAAAATCTCGGCGCCTTCGAGCGCATGGGGGGAGGGGTCCTTCCAGTCTCGATCTTGATCGTCCCGCTGCTGGCCGGCTCGCGCACCCTCGGGGCGATCGTCTTCGGCACCACCCAGAAGGAACGCGCGTACTCCGATGATGATGTAGGCCTGGCCGAGGAGTTCGCCCACCGCGCTGCCCTGGCGATCGAGAATACCCGCCTCTATCACGACGCCAAGGAGGCCAGCCGCCTCAAGGACGACTTCCTCGCGGTGGTGTCGCATGAGCTGCGCACTCCGCTGATGCCGATTCTAGGGTGGGCGCAGCTGCTGCGGGACGAGAACATTCCCAAGGCCACCCTCGCGACCGGACTGGCGACGATCGAGCGCAACGCCCGCTCCCAGGCGCGGTTGATCGACGATCTGCTCGATGTCTCGCGGATCATCTCCGGAAAATTGCGGCTGGACGTGAAGAAGATGGCGCTCGGCCCGGCGATCGAAGAGGCGATCGAATCGGTGCGCGCCGCAGCGAAGGCGAAGACCATCCGGGTGAACTGGACCCAGGACCCCGAAGCGCCCCAGGTGGTCGGGGACTCGACCCGCATGCAACAGATTGTCTGGAACCTGGTTGCCAACGCGATCAAGTTCACGCCCCCCGGGGGTCAGGTCGAGGTGAAGCTGGAAGGAATCGCGGGCAAGGCGGTGATCTCGGTCAGCGATACCGGAGACGGCATCAGCCCCGACTTTCTGCCTCACCTCTTCGAACGCTTCCGGCAAGCCGAAGCGGCGACTACCCGCAAGCACGGAGGTCTCGGGCTGGGGCTCTCGATCGTTCGACACCTGGTCGAGTTGCACGGCGGCACCGTCGCGGCCCAGAGCGCGGGGCCGGCCCAAGGCTCGGTGTTCACGGTCACCCTGCCCCCCGCTGCCGAGGAAGAGCCGGCGCCGGCGCCCGACCGGGCCACCGCCCGGGCCACGGACAAGGACGCGCCCAACCCTCGAAGCCTGCCCCCTCGACTCACCGGCCTGCGATTGCTGGTCGTCGATGATCAGCCCGACACCCTCGAGCTGCTGGTGCAGATGCTCACCGGGCTCGGGGCAAAGGTGCTCTCCGCCCATTCCGCGGCCGACGCGCTGCGGGTGCTGTGTGCCGAGAAGCCCGACCTGCTGATCAGCGA
>JAYUUC010000161.1:0-6626 GCA_043755105.1 Myxococcales bacterium | reverse complement strand
TCCACCGGGTGTTCAATAACCCGGTGGACCGGCAGGTATTAGATGACGGTCACCAGGCGTACGCCCACAAGCTGCTCACCGGACGACGGGAACGGATGAGCACGCTGCGCCAGGAGGGCGGCATCGCTCCGTTCCTCGACCCGACGGAGAGCGCCCACGACGCGTTCGGTGCCGGTCATGCCTGCACCGCGGTATCGGTCGCGCTCGGTCTGCTCGAAGCCAAGCGCACGTTGTCCCAGCCGGGGCGGGTGGTGGCGATCATCGGCGACGGCTCGCTCACCGGAGGCCTCACCTTCGAAGGCCTCAACAACACCGCCGCTGAACGCGAGCCCCTGGTGGTGGTGCTCAACGACAATGAGATGAGCATCTCGCTCAACGTCGGCGCCGTTTCCCGGTTACTCCCGACCTCGGGAGCCCGTTCGCTGTTCGAGAGCCTGGGCTTCGCCTACCTCGGCCCGGTCGACGGCCATGACCTAATCGCCCTGACCACGGCGCTCTCGGAGGCTCGGCGCAGCCAGCTACCGACCCTGGTGCATGCCATCACCCGGAAGGGAAAAGGCTTCGCCGCAGCAGAGGACGACGCCCGCACCCGGGGACACACGATGGGCCCCTACGAGCTTCGCGACGGAAAGCTGGTCCGTTCGCGCAAGGGCAAGCAGACCTTCAGCGACGCGTTCGCGCAGGCGCTGGAGAAGGCGATGGCCAGAGACCCTCGCGTGGTGGCGGTGACCCCGGCGATGCTGGAAGGTTCTGCTCTCACCGGGCTCAAGGCTCGCTTCCCCGAGAGAGTCTTCGACGTGGGCATCGCCGAGCAGCATGCCGTTGCCTTCTCCGCGGGCCTCGCCGCCGGAGGCCTGCGGCCGGTCTGCTGCATCTATTCCACTTTCCTGCAGCGGGCCTACGACCAGCTGGTCCACGAGGTCGCGCTTCCCGGCCTGCCGGTGATCTTCGCCGTCGATCGCGCAGGATTGGTCGGGGCGGACGGTGCCACCCACCAGGGCAGCTTCGACATTTCCTTCCTCCGTCCGTTGCCGGGAATGACAGTGATGGCGCCCGTCTACGGCGAAGACTTTGACGGGCTGCTCGAGGGAGCCCTTGCGCTGACCGGCCCTTCGGCGATTCGCTTCCCCCGGGGGACGCTGCCGCCTCTTCCCCAGGACCTCTTGCCCAGCGCCGCGGACGACCGGGGAGGGCGCTGGCTACGCCAGGTCGCTGATGCGGAGTTGACGGTCGTCGCGCTGGGGCCCCTGGCCACCGACGCGCTCGAGGCCGCCCAACACGAGCCTCGCTGGAACGTTCTCGACGCTCGCTTCGCCGCACCTCTCGACCGGGAAAAGCTTCTTGAAGCGGCTGCGACGACGCCGCTGCTGGTGGTGGAAGAAGGCACGCTCCACGGAGGTCTGGGCTCGGGGATTCTCGAGTTGCTCGCCTCCGAAGGCGTCCCTACTCCGACCCGCCTGCTCGGTCTGCCCGATACTTTCATCCGCCACGGCGATGCCCGTCGACAAAGGTCCGCACTCGGCCTGGACGCCGAAGGCATTCGACGTGCGGGCTTGGCGCTGCTGGCCCAGGGACGGCGATGAAGCCGAAAAAGGAGCGGCTCGATCTTCTCCTCGTCGAACGCGGGCTGGCAGAGTCGCGCACCCGGGCCCAGGCCTTGGTCCTCGCCGGGCAAGTCGTCGTGGCGGATCAGCGGGTCGACAAGCCCGGCGCCCTGGTCGACCGCGAAGCGCCGCTGCGGCTCAAGGGTGAGGTGATGCCCTACGTGTCGCGGGGCGGGCTCAAGCTCAAGGGCGCGCTCGACCACTTCCAGCTCGACGTCCGGGGAAAAATTTGTGCGGACATCGGCGCCAGCACCGGCGGGTTCACCGACTGTCTTCTCCAGGAAGGCGCGGTGAAGGTCCACGCCATCGACGTCGGCTACGGCCAGCTTCACGAGAAGCTCCGCGCAGACCCGCGGGTGCTTTCCCGCGAGCGGGTCAACGCGCGCTACCTCACCGACGCCGACCTGCCAGAGAAGGTAGAGGTGATGGTGATCGACGTCAGCTTCATCTCGCTCTCTCGGGTGCTGCCAGGGGTGCTTCCCTTTCTCGCTTCCGGCGGCCTGCTGATTGCTCTGGTGAAGCCACAGTTCGAGGTCGGTCCCGAGCGGGTGGAGAAGGGCGGGGTGGTTCGCAACGAGGCCGTCCGCCAGGAGTCGATCGCCGACGCGCGCCACTTCGTCGTCGGCCAGGGGCTCACGGTGGTTGGAGTGGTCGACGCATCGATCGCCGGCCCCGCGGGCAATCAGGAAGCGTTGCTGGTCGCGCGCAAACCCTGAACGTGTTCACCGCTCAGGGAGAGGTCGGCCCTCGCGCGGCGCGGTACTGGGTGAGCGGCAACGGTTTCACCAGCTTCGTTCCGAGGCGCAGCCAGGCCTGATTCCCGTCGTCCACGGCGAGGGTGAGCGAGTCGGTGATGCTGCTGCCGCCCCCCATGTCGTAGCGGTAGAGCTCTCCGCGAGCGGGCGCGTCGATCGCCACCACCTCGGTCGGGTAGCCATTGGCAGGCCCGTCGAGGAGGAAGAAGTCGGTTCCGTTGCCAGGTTGAACCTCGAGGATGACCTGACTGCCTGCGGGGCGAATCGGCTTGCCTCCGAGGTTGGACACCTTGCCGGTGGCCTCGTCGAAGAACGTCGCTCCTTCCGGTGTCACCGCTGCCAGTTGACTGCCCTTGGCGAACGGGAAAAGCGACCGGACCACGCCCGCCACGGTGGGCGGTTGCCAGCGAAGGCTCTGGCCCGTGCAGCCGGGGACATCAGAGGCGCAGGCCATCACCCGAGAACTCGGCGGCACTTCGAGGGTCTGGTACGCGAAATAGAGCAGGGTCCCGCTGGCGTTGAAGGCAGCGGGAGGCGGCGTGGGCGCCACCTGGTCGGCGGTGGTGATGGAAAGAATCACCGCCGAAGCGGTGCGCTGCCCGGTGGTGAGGTCGAACTGCTCGACCGCCACGTCGGACGCTGCCGCGCCTTGGGTGTGAATCAACTCGGCGACTGACACGGTGTCGAGGTCCGCTCGAAACTGAGGGGGCGCAAGGACGATGCCCGCGGGCAGTTTGGACCAGAGCGCGTTGGGCGGCGGCGAGCTTCCGGAGATGCGCTGAAGGGTGCTCTGGGTGAGCTCGTTGTTCCAGACCACTGCATCGCCGGACGGAAGCACCGCCATCTGCCAGACCTTGCCCAGATGGAAAGAAGTCACGGTGAGGTCAGGCTCGAAGGCGAGGACGCCGACCCCGCGCTCCATCAACCAGCGCTTGCCGGTGGTCCCCGCCGGAGCAGAGATGAACGCGCTGCTCGAGCAGGGAAAAGGCAACGACGCGTTGCTGGCGAGGACCTCTCCGGTGACGCGCACCCGGGCCAGCGCGGTGCCTCCGGAGACGCCGATACAGCCGATGAAGGTGGTGGGCGAACCCGCGGTTCCTCCTTCAGCGATGAAGGTGTCAGGCACCACCTGACCCTGGTCGACGCGGATCACCTGCTCGACCGGAAAAAATCGGACTCCCGTCGCCGGCGAGCTGTTCTCCCGGCCGTCTGCACAGCGCACATGCGCCACCAGGGCGAGGTTGGCGGCGATGCCGAGCGAAGGGTAAAGCGCACCGAGCTCGTTGGCCAAGAGCTCCTGCACCGTCGCTGTGGCCACCGGAGCCAGGGTCTTCACCACGGTGGCGCCCTCCCGCAGCTCGAGCAGCTCGACCGCGTCGCAGCCGACCACGGCGGTGGTGACCTTCAAGGTGGGCGCGACCACGTTGGCCTCCGCCGCGGAGAGGAACACCTGCGGTGGGTCCTTCAGCCCGGGGTTGCCGGGCTTGTTCGGCCCACAGCCCGCGGTCGACGCGGCGAGCGAGCAGAACAAAGCGAACAGGACCCGTCGCACGAGAGGGGCGCCCATCACTTCTCGAGGATAAGGAAGTCGACCCGGCGGTTGAGCTCGCGGCCGCGCGCGGTGAGGTTGGGGGCGATGGGACGCTGGTCACCCATGCCCACGGCCTCGATGTGGCGGCGGTCGAGGCCCTGCGAAGCGAGGTAGTCCGCGACCGCATTGGCCCGGGCCTGCGAGAGCTTGCGATTCGCCGCCTTGTCGCCCTTGTTGTCGGTGTGGCCTTCGACGCGCAGCCGCTTGACGTTGTTCTTCACGGCCGCGCTCACCACCTGCTGCAGCAGACCAAAACTGTCAGCGAGCAGCGCGGCCTTGCCGTTGGCGAAGTGGACCTGATGGAGGACTTCGATCTTGTTGTCGCGGACGATCACCAGCTTCTTGCTCGGCTCGGGCCTGAGCTCGAAGTCGAGCTTCATCGTCGCGCCTTCCGCCGCCTGCACTTCCCGGGTCTGGGAGAGAAATCCATCTGCGGCCACGGTGACGGCGTACTTTCCGGCGGGGAGCTCGAGCTTCACCGGTTCTCCTCTCCCTGCAGAAGTCACCGCCTGTTCCTTCGCCGGGCCCTCGAAGGTGGTGGTGGCAGCCACGGCCTTTCCCTTGGAGCTGGTGCGGAGCTCGAAGTGGGCGCCCTTCACCGCGGTCTCGAGCAGCAACTGGATCTGCGCGGTCTGCCCCGCCTCGAGCACCACGTCAGAGGCAACTTCCTTGTAGCCTTCCTTCTGGGCGGTGAGATGCACCGGACCGGGTGGCAGCTCGTGGGTGACGAAGTAGCCCCGTGCGGCATCGGAAGCGACAGGAGGAAGCCCGGCGCCGGCCATGGCGACGATCACTCCCGGAATCGGCTTCTGGGTCTTGGCGTCCACCACGGTGCCGGAGACCTTTCCCGTCTGCACCGCCGCCACCCGTTTCTCCGACGGGCGCTCCCGGATCGTCTCCACCACCCGGGTCTCGCCGCGCTGGAAGGGGTCGATGTTGAACGCAGCACCGAAGAGGGCATTGAACGGAGACGTCGCCGGGATGCCGGTCGCCACGGCCCGGGAAAGCCCGAAGTCCGCCGCCACCAACAGGGTCAGATCCTTGATCGCGGTGACCTTGAGTCCCAGGCCCAGAGTTTGGGGCATCGCCGCGCCCAGCGACACCGCCGCGCCGGAGGGCGAGAGCAGCGAGCCCGTCGCCCCCATCGGAACCCCGAGGGTATATTCGAGAAAAGGCGTCACCGCCGGAAGCGGCACTTCGACCGCCGCGCCGACGAGGAAGCGATTGTAGCGATTGACCCCGAGCGCGAACTCCTCTGCCGTGGTGAGGGTGTGGTTGCGGACGAGGCTGCCGGTGCCGTCGAAGGCGAACCCGACGTTGGCGTGAAGCCGCAAAGGAACGCGGGGGTAGGGCTGACGCAGATCCCAGGTGCCGAGCAGCCGCGGCGAGAACCCGAAGGCGTCGCGATCGATGCCCTGGTTTCCGACCCCGGAGAAGGACTGCAGCTTGAGCTCGAGGCCGCCCGAGAGGCCGTGCTCGAAGCGGCGCACGGCCTTGCCCCCGAAAGTGAGGTCTCCCAGGGTCTGAATCAAATTGGGAGATGAGGCGGAGTTGGTGTTGGCGGATGCGGCGTAGCCGAGGAACAGTTCCGCCCACTCCAGCGGCACCAGCGACACTCCGAAGGTTCCGGCGCTGCGAATGTTGGTGGCGCTGGGATTCGGGAAGCGGGTCCGCGCCAGGTATTCCCCGGTGACCGAGAACCGCAGGACGCCCTTCTTGCCCAGGTCCGCGCTGGAAGTGTGGAGCACTCCGACGCCGGCGATGCCGGTGCTCACCCGTGCGTTGGCGGGGTTGTCGTAGCGGTTGCCCCAGGTCGACGGGCTGTGGGGCTCGGTGCCGGGCAGCAGGCGTTCCTGGGTCGAGACCACCTGACCTTCTTCTGCCGAGCCTGCGCGAGTCGAAGGCTCAGACACGTGGGGCGGAGCAGACGTGCGGACCGGCTCAACGGTTGGCGCCTCAGGGGCCGGTCGGGTGACCGGGGCTTCCACAGGGTCCTTCACCGGAGGCCGCACCGAAGCAGCGGGAGGGGGCGCGATCGCGGGCGGGGGAGCCTCGGGCACCGGAGGCGTTTCTGTCGAAGGAGAGGATTCCCGCGGCTTCACCGGAAGGGGCGTTGTCGAGGGCCCGGGGAAAGTGTTCCAGTCATCTCCGCCGGCGGCCTGGCCGAAGGCGACGGCCGAGGCGAAAAAGCTGAAGAAAATTGCGCCACGGCGCATGAGAGGGCCTCGGAGGGTGGGCCGGGCGCTCGGCAGGGGAGCGTCCTGAGAGAGCGTCGGCCGGGGAACTATACCTGCGCATTCAGGTCCGACCAATGCACTTCGAGCGATGCCGCGTTCCCCCGGGCTGGCTGCAGAATGACGGCTCTGGCATAATTCGAACCTTGAAGCCTCTTCCCGATCCGGGCCCGCGAGGCCGAGTGCTCGTCGTGGCGAGCAAGGACGCCTCGGCGGGGCTGGTCGAGAAGTTGTCCGGCTGGGGATATCGCTGTGCGGTATCGGATGGCGGAGCGCGACTGCTCGCCACCGCCCAATCGCTCGATCCGGAAGCGATCTTGCTGTCGGGAACCACGGCGCGGGCGGCCGAAGCGCTGGCGGTGATCCGCTCGTCTGACGCGCTGAAGAACCTTCCGGTGCTCGCCGATGCGTCGCGCGGTCGGGCGGACGGGCTGCGCAAATT
>JAYUUC010000160.1:0-6627 GCA_043755105.1 Myxococcales bacterium | reverse complement strand
GGACCCCGTTGGTGAGCGGCCCCGCCTTGAGCAGATTGCGGGTGATGCAGAGGCCTTCCGCGCGAATCGAGCCGCCGTTGACCACCCCCAGCTGGGCGGGCGCAGAGGTCTCGCGAAAAGCATCGACGAAGGCATCGGCCATCAGCTGCCCAACTGCATTGTTGTTCTGGCGGGTGTTGGGTCGGTCGAGGAAGACCTCCTCGGCGAGATAGCCCGCCACTTCGTCCGGGTTCTTCACCAGGGGCTGACAGGGGTCGTTGAAGGCGATGCACCCGGGCAGCAGGAGCGCCCCTGCACAAGCAGCGAACCGCAGGCAGGAGCGAAGGTTCGGTTTGATCATCAGTAGCTCGCGCGCACGGTGAGGAAGGCCGAGAGGCCTTCGCGGGGAACCTGGCCAGTCATCTTGTCCGGGCGGGGCGCATCGTCGACGAGGTCCGAGCCGAACAGGTTCTGACCCACCAGTGCGAGCTCGAAGTGCTCCGCGAGCCGCTCGGTGCGCAGCTGGGCGGTGATCGCCGACCACGACGGAATCGAGTAGCGCCGGGTGAGTTCGAGCACCGAGCGGCTGTTGTTCCGGCGTTCGGAACCCACCCGCACCACGAAGTCGAAGTTGAGGGAGTCGCCCAGCGGCATCGACATTCCCGCGTTGAAGCGGGCCTGAGGAATCTCGGTGAGCAAGAAGGCCTGCGCCGGGGTCTCGTTGTCCTGAGCCCGGAACCAGCTGCCATTCACCCAGGCGCTGGCGCGCGCCGACACCTCGAGACGGGCCTCGCCTTCCGCTCCGAAGACGTTGACGCCACGCTCCCGGTTTCGTAGCGGCACCGACACTCCCGAGGTGTCGACTGCGGCGATCGGGTTGGAAAACCCGTCGTAGAAGAGGTTGCCGCGCAGCCGGACCCGGGACTGACCGGCGGTCTGGACCAGGTCTGCGCCCAGCTCGACGGTATCCACCGTCGCCGGCAGCAGGTCCGGGTTTCCTTGAAAGCGGCCGCGATCGTAGTTGCTGTCGGGGATCTGCTCCGCCAGCTCCTGCAGCGTGGGGGCGCGAAAGGCCCGGCCGTAGAGCATCTTCAACACCAGCGCGTCAGAGGCCGCCAGCACCAGGCCCACCCGCGGCGTGAACGAGGGTACCAGCGCGGTGGCGGCAAGATCGCTGTGAGCGATCGGCAACTCGATGGCGTCGAGCCGCGCTCCCAGGGTGAGGGTCAGCTTGCGAGCCAGGGTCCACTGGTCCTGGGCGAAGAGCCCCAGGCTGAGCCGAGCGCGGCCACCGGGTCCCCGGTCCTGGGGGTAGACCAGGCCTTCGGGCTTGACCAGATGAGGCCCGACGAAGCGGCTGTCCGCGGTGTAGTTGGTCTCGTAGAGGTAGTCGTAGAGCTGCTGGCGGGAAACGGTGGCACCGACGGAGAGGCGATTGCGCTCGGTGAACGACAGCTCGGTGGTGGCATCGAGCCCGAACGTTCGAACTCCGACGTCGTTGAGCTCGAGCAGTCCCGGGGGGAAAAATTGGTCCGCGTCGGGACCGGTGGTGCGGAAGTTGGTCGGGGTGAGCTGAAACAAGCGCCGGCTGAACTGGTCATCGAGAAAGGCGCGGAGCTTCAAGGTGGCGCCCGTTCCCAGCCTGCGCTCGTAGCCCAGGTCTGCCTGGATCACCTGCCAACTGAGCCGCGAGTCGTGGCCCACGGACTCGAAGAGGCCGACCAGCGCGCCCCGCGTCTCGGTGAGATAGCGGCCAGAGAGGCTGACCTTTCCCTGATGGCCCGCGTCGAAGGAAAAGCCCGCGCCGAGATTGACCAGGGTTCGCGAATCGTTGGTGTACCCCGCAGGATCGAGCGGCCCGCGCTGCTCTTGAAACAAGGTGGCTTGGTCGAGCGCGTCCTTGACGATCGGCTTCCGGTACCCGGTCTGCTTGAGGAAGTCGGCGTCGCTGAAGATCTGCAGGGCCCCCAGGTCCTCCACCGCCGAGAGGTGGCCGTCGAGGGTCTCGAACATCCCCGCTGCGAGCGCGGCGTGTACGCCCTTCGATTGAACCGTGACCAGGTTCACCACGCCCAGAAATGCGCCCATCCCGTAGAGCGCTGCGCCAGGTCCGCGAATGACTTCGATCCGTTCCAGGTTCTCGATCGGCAGGTTGGCGAGCGCCTTGCCATCGAAGAAGTTGTCGAGCGGGTGGCCGTTGAGAAGGAAGAGAACCTCGGGAGCGCTGCGCTGGCCCCGGATCGCGGTGCGGTAGAAGCCCTGGACATCGCGGCTCACCGTCAGCCCGGGAACGACGTCGAGCACGTCGTAGACCGAGCGGGCCCCGAGTGCCCGGATCTGCTCACGGCTGAACGACGAGGCGATCGCCGGAACCCGGGTCACCTTCTCGTCGTGTCGGGTGGCCAGCGCGACGGTGTCTTCTGCGCTGTAAAGGGCCAGCTCATCTTCCAGCTGCGAGCGCGCCGCGTCGAGCGAGGGGTCTTCCCCGGCGTCGGGCGCGCCCGCAGGTCCCGCTTCGGAACCGCTCCGCTCGAGGCCGCGACGGGCCCCGGTCTTCTGGCGGCGCTCCCGTCCATGTTCGCTGGCGGCGACTTCCTTGCGGCCCGGCTCGACGGTGGTGGGCGGCGAAGCAACGGAGGCCTGCCTGGACTCAGCGCTCGCCGGGGTACGGTGGGCCAGCACCTCGTCTGCGGCCACCGCCAGCACCAGCACCCGGTGGGGATGGGCTTGCGAGGCGAACAGCGGCACCGGGTCTCCGGTGAAGAGAATGCCCTCGATGTAATACTCGAACCCGGGAGGCTTCATCCGCTCGGCGCTGATCTGTGCCTGAAACAGGTCGCCGTACTGCAGCTCCATCGGAGTGCTGGAGAAGTCCTCTCCTGGGCCTCGAAAGCGGACCACGATCCGCTCCACTTGATTGCCGTGAAGCAGCACCCCGTCGAGGGTGAGTGACTCTCCGGGGCTACCCTGGGGGGGAGGGGTATGGAGAACGGAGGGAGGCGGTTCGGCGCCCGCGGATGCCGCGAGCCCAAGCAGCGCCAAGGTCAAGAACAGGGGCCGGAGTCGGGTCACGGGACGGCCGGATGCTGCTGTGGCAGACCCACAAATGCAAGAAGGACCGGGCCGTTTCCCTCTCGGTGGCGGAGCGGTTTAATTGCTGCGCCCAGAGGCGTATGAGATGTCTTGTTCACAGACCCATGCGCGCGTCGCTCTCGCTCCACTTCTCGCTCTTCAAGCGGCAGCAGGCGCAGATTTCGCGCGCGGTGGAAGGCCACTCCGCTGCATTCCAGGCCTACGAGCGGCGCTATCGCAAGCTGACCCGCACCTACCACAGGGTGATCTCGCGTTCCGAGGTTCGCGCCCAGCTCGGCGCAGCGGACGTGGTTTACGTCGGCGACTACCACACCCTCCGCCAGGCCCAGCAGAGCTACCTCGAGCTGGTGGAGGAGGCCATTTCCACCGGACGCCCGGTAGTGCTGGCGATCGAGTTTGTCGAGGGCCGCTTCCAAGCTGTGCTCGATGGCTATCTGAAGGGAAAGCTGACCGACAAGGCGTTCTTGAAAGGCATTGGCCACGCATACTCCGGAGGCTTCGACATCTGGCCCGGCTTCAAGCCGCTGCTCGACCTCGCCCGCAAGCAGGGCCTGCAGGTGGTGGCGATCGACCGCCGGGCCCGCGGAAGCCGCGCCTTGGCGCTGAGAGATGATTACGCCGCCCGGCGGATCGCCGCGGTGGCCAAGAGCCCCTTGCGGCCCCTGGTGATGGTGTTGATGGGACAGTTCCACGTCGCTCCCTGTCATTTGCCTTCGCGGGTGCGCGCGACCTTGGGAGAAGGGTGCGAACGGCGACACCTGGTGGTGTACCAGAATTGCGAGGGCATCTACTGGCGGCTCGCACGCCAGGGTGAGGTCGATCAAGCGGAAGCCGTGGAACTGCGTCCCGGTGAGCTCTGTTTGATCAACACCTCTCCGGTGGTTTGCCAGCAGACCTTCCTCGATTACCTCGAGGCCGAGTCGGGCGACGAGCAGCTCGCCGAGTCCGGAGCCGCCGGCCGCTTCCAGGAAATGGCCGGGCTGATCGCGCGCTTCGCCGGCGTCGAGGTCGGGGAAGCACTCGCCGGGGTCGAGGTCGGCACCGTCGCCGATCTCGATTTTCTCACCCGCGCGAAGCTGAGAGGAAGGTTCAGTCGGAAGGAACTGGGCGCCATTCGCAAGCAGATGCTCGAGCGCGAGAGCTACTACATCCCCCGCGCACGCATGGCCTACCTGGCCACGCTGTCGGTCAACCATGCCGCTGAAGAAGCCGCCCACTTCGTCCGCCATTGTTGCGTGGGCGAGGCGATGTACGCGCCGCGGCGGCCCTCCGATGCGTTCTACGCCCGTTGCCTCGAAGAGGCGCTGGGGTTCTTCGGCTCGAAGCTGCTCAACCCCCGCAGGCACTGTGTCGGCGTTCCGGAATGGGCGGAGCGGTTCACCGCGGCGAGAGGGGAAGAACGGCAGATCGCCGCCTTCGTCCTCGCGCACAAGGCGGCGGAGTCAGAAGGCGCGGAAGAAGCGGGGAAATTGTTGCCGCTGAAGGAAGAGCGCCTCTTTCACGCCGTCAGCCATGGCCTCGGGTACATGCTCGGCGAAGCGCTGTTCCGAGGCTTCGACCAGGGAAAGGTAAGCAAGGTCTGGATCCGAGAGCTGTTCCACGATCCGCTGAGCCAGCCTCGGGCGCTCTACTTCGAGTTGTTGCAACAAGTCGCCGAACTCTAGAATGCCGCCTTCAAAACCCTCCGTCGAATCCACTTCCGTGAACGAAGCGGAAGCGCACGCCCTGCTCCGGGAACGGCCCTCCCAGCTCGGCGGGCGGATTCGAAGCGAGCGCGTTGGGCAGAAACCAGAACTGCCCCGACCTCTGCAGCACCACCAGCTGGTACTCTCCCACCGGAATGGCGTCGAGCGCCTCGACCACCCTCCCCTTTCCGGGCTGCATGCTGATCGCCTGCGCCCTCGGGACCACCAGCGCAGTGAGCGCGTCGGTGCGGACCTGGGCGTTCAAGTCTCCTCCGAGCTGCAGCAGATAGGGCGCGGGGTTGAAGAACATAGGTACCACCACCGTGGCGGCAGTACCCGAAGGGCCACGCCGCACCTCCTGCCCGGGACGAGGCAGAAAGCGCAGCAACAGCTGGGGAAAAAGGTCGGGCAGCCCGTCTCCGTCCGCGTCGTCGGCGATCCCGTCGCCATTCAGGTCCTGGAGGCCCACCGCGAAACCGAGCCGCTGCGGGTCGAGCAGCCCCTTCAACGAATCGACTTTGAGAGTCAACGCGGGCGAGAGCCCCTGATCGGGAAGCTCGACCTCGGTGATCGCGCTGTCTTCGAGCGCAAAGGCCGGAGGCTCGAGCTCGACGCGGCGGTCGAAGGTCACGTCCACCCACCGGTGCTCGCCGGGTTGCAGGCTGAGATCGATCGGATCCGCCACCTGGTCCCCGGCGCCCGCCTGGGCGAGGACGTCGAGGTCGAGGCGGAAGTGGCCTCCGACCGCCAGCACTCCGGTCAGTTGATAGGGATTGGGGGTGACTGCCCCGAAGACGTAATGTTGATCACCCGCCGCCAGCCGAACGTCGGACACTCCGGTGACGAAGTCGGGCCGCGAGGTTCCTGGCGCCGCATCGGGCACCACCGGAGTGAGGAAGAGGTAAGCGTTGCCCCTGCTCGCTCCCGAAAATTTCAGCTCGCCCTCGACCCGGGCGGGCCCCGATGCCGCGGGAGGAGAAGGCGAAGTGCAGCCCAGCCACAACGCGGAGAGCAGCCAAGGATCGAATCGAAGCACAGGCACGCCTTCATCGTAGCCAGAAACGCGGCCGACCGACGATGCTCCGCTTTGAATCCTGAGCCACCCGCGGAGAACACGATGACGATGAAAAAGCGCGTCGAGGAGCTCGAGCAGAAAAAGGCCCGCCTCCAACAGATGGGAGGCCCCGAGCGGGTCGCGCGCCAGCGGGCCCGCGGCAAGCTCGACGCCCGGGACCGGTTGGGGCTGCTCTTCGATCCCGGCACCTTCGACGAACTGGGCGGGCTGGCCGAGAGCGACGGCGCTCTTCCTGAAGAGCAGGACCCTGCCCGGCCCACTCCGACCGACGGGGTGATCACCGGCATCGGCGAGATTCACGGGCGACCGGTGGCCGCGGCGATCTACGACTTCACCGTTCACGGCGGCTCGATCGGAACGGTGGGCGAGCGAAAAGTGAGCCGACTGCGCGACCTGGCCCTGAAGAACCGCTTGCCCGTGGTGTGGCTGGTGGACTCGGGCGGAGCGCGACTGGAAGCCTCGGCAGAGGTCGATCCCCGCTCGCTCGCAGGGTTTGCGGACACCGGTTACCTCTTTCGCGAACAGGTCGTGCTCTCGGGCGTGGTGCCTCAGGTTGCCGCGATGCTCGGGCCGGGCGCGGCGGGAACGGCGTACATCCCCGCTCTGGCCGACTTCGTGCCGATGGTGAAGGGCACCAGTTCGCTGGCGATTGGAGGCCCCTCGCTGGTGGAAGCCGTGGTGGGCGAGAAGGTCAGCGAGCAGGACCTGGGGGGGTCGAAGGTCCACACCGAGGTCTCGGGCGTCGCCGATGCCGAATACCCGGACGACGCCGCCTGCATCGCCGCAGTGCGGACC
>JAYUUC010000159.1:0-6629 GCA_043755105.1 Myxococcales bacterium | reverse complement strand
ACTTCGGTCACCAGACCAAGCGCTGGAACCCGAAGATGAAGCCGTACATCTTTGGCGCCCGCAACGGCATCTACATCATCGACCTTCAGAAGACGGTGACGATGGCCCGGGCCGCGTTTCGCTTCGTGGCCGACATCACGTCCCGCGGTGGCTCGGTGCTGTTCGTGGGCACCAAGAAGCAGGCCCAGGACACCATTCAGGAAGAGGCCCGCCGCGCAGGGCAGTACTTCGTCACCAGCCGCTGGCTGGGCGGTACCCTCACCAACTTCAAGACCATCAAGCAGGGCATCGACCGGCTGAAGACGCTGGAGAAGATGGCCGAGGACGGCACCTTCGACCGCCTTCCGAAGAAGGAAGTGGCGACCCTCTCCCGAGAGCAAGAGAAGCTCGAGCGCAACCTCGGCGGGGTGAAGGACCTCTCCCGGCTGCCCGGCTGCTTGTTCGTGATCGACCCGAAGAAGGAGCACATCGCGGTTCACGAGGCGAGCCGCCTCGGCATTCCGGTGATCGGCGTGGTCGACACCAACTGCGACCCCGAGGGCATCGACTTCATCATCCCCGGCAACGACGACGCGATCCGGTCGATCAAGCTGTTCACCTCGAAGATCGCCGACGCCTGCCTTGAAGGCGGCATGCGCTACAAGGCTTCGGGCGCCGCCGACCGCGACCAGCAGGACCGCGACGAGCGCGGCAGCCGGCCCGAGCGCGACGACCGTCGGCCCCGTGGCCGCAACGACCGCAATGACCGCGGCGGCTTCCGCAACGATCGCGGTGGCAGCGGCGGCGGAGACCGCAGCAACGTCGCCACCGAGCGCAAGGGCCCGCTGGTCGAGGTCAAGGGTGCTCCCGCGGCGGAGATGGTTCCGAGCGAAGGCGCCGTGGCTCCGAAGGAAGTTGCCAAGAGCGAGTAGTTTGGTGGGCAGCGGCCGCCGCTTCGATCTTCGAGGCGGCGGTTGATTCGAGGCGTCGCGCTGGAATTTCGGGCGACGCTCTTTTCCTTCCGTCTCGCTCGACGCGAAGTTTTTTTCACGCTCGCCTCGGCTGAGGCGACCCAACCCAACTCACTGGAGAACCTCATGGCAGAGATCAGCGCCACGATGGTGAAGGACCTGCGCGAGCGTACCGGCGCGGGGATGATGGATTGCAAGAAGGCGCTCAGCGAGAGCTCGGGCGACTTCACCAAGGCCGAGGAGTACCTTCGAAAGAAGGGAATCAGCCGCGCCGAGGCCAAGGGGGCGCGCATCGCCGCTGAAGGCCTGGTTGGTTCCTACATTCACAATGGGCGGGTTGGCGTGCTCGTCGAGGTCAACTGCGAGACCGACTTCGTCGCCAGCAACGAGGAATTCCAGGGGCTGGTGAAGGAGATTGCGATGCAGGTGGCCGCGGCCCACCCGAAGTGGGTGCGGCGTGAAGAGGTTCCTGCCGAGGTGGTGGAGAAGGAGAAGGAGATCCACAAGCACCAGCTGCGCGAGGCGAAGAAGCCGGAAGCGATCTGGGACAAGATCATCGTCGGCAAGATTGAAAAGTATTACGAGACCGTCTGCTTGATGGACCAGGTCTGGATCAAGGACGACAAGAAGAACATCAAGCAGCTGATCACCGAGCGGGTGGCGAAGATCGGCGAGAACATCACCGTGCGCCGATTCAGTCGTTTCGAGGTCGGTGAAGGTATCGAGAAGAAGAAAGAGGACCTGGCTGCGGAAGTGGCCAAGACGCTGGGTACCGGGAACTAGCCTTCCCCGTTGAAACCGGGCAGGGCGAGGGGTAGAAGCCACCCACCGCCCATGCCCGACCCCAGCGTTCCGCAGAAGAGCCCCTACAAGCGCATTCTCCTCAAGCTCTCGGGCGAAGCCCTGATGGGCGAGGGCAAGTACGGCATTCATCCGCCGATGCTTCGCCGCATCGCCGGTGAAATCAAAGAGCTGGTCGCCGCCGGACTGGAAGTGGCGGTGGTGATTGGCGGCGGCAACATCTTCCGCGGCATCGCCGGGGCCACCGAGGGCATGGACCGCGCCAGCGCCGACTACATGGGCATGCTGGCGACGGTGATCAACTCGATGGCGCTGCAGGACGCGCTCGAGAAGCAGGATGTGTTCACCCGGGTGCAGTCGGCGATCAAGATGGAACAGATCTCCGAGCCCTACATCCGGCGGCGCGCAGTCCGACACCTCGAGAAGGGTCGGGTGGTGATCTTCGCGGCCGGCACCGGGAACCCCTACTTCACCACCGATACCGCGGCCTCGTTGAGAGCGATGGAGATCAACGCCGAGGTGATTCTCAAGGCCACCAAGGTGGACGGCGTCTACAACGCCGACCCGAAGAAAGACCCCACGGCTCGGCGCTATCGGACGCTCACTTACATGGACGTGCTGAAGCAGAACCTGAACGTGATGGACTCGACCGCGATCTCGCTCTGCATGGACAACAAGCTGCCGATCGTGGTGTTCGACCTCAACACGATTGGAAACATCATGCAGGCGGTGATGACGCCGGGCCTGATCGGCACCGTGGTCGGCGCCGCGGAAACCTGCTGGGCCTGACGCCTTCCAATCTTCAAAAGGAGCTGACCAGATGGGGCTGCATGACGACGTGGTAACCGACCTCAAGGGGCGGATCGACAAGACCCTCGAAGATCTCCGCCGGGAGCTCTCGAAGATCCGCACTGGCCGCGCCAACCTGGCGATGCTCGACGGAATCAAGATCGACTACTACGGCACGCCCACCCCGCTCTCCGGGGTGGCGGCGCTGGCGGTTCCCGAGGCGCGGTTGATCACCATCAAGCCGTGGGACAAGGCGGTGATCAAGGAGATTGAGAAGGGGATCAACGAGGCGAACATCGGACTCAACCCGATGAACGATGGCGAGATGATCCGCCTGCCCATTCCCCCTCTCACCGAGGAGCGCCGCAAGGACATCGCCAAGCAGGCCCGCTCGAAGGGCGAGGACCACAAGGTGGCGATTCGCAACGAGCGCCGCGACGCCAACGAGAAGCTCAAGGTCCTGCTCAAGGACAAGAAAATCACCGAGGACGACCAGAAGCGCGCCACCGAGAAGGTGCAGAAGGAGACCGACGGCGGCGTCACCAAGGTCGACGAGATCATCACCAAGAAGGAAAAGGAAGTGATGGAGGTCTGAGCGCTGAAGACCGAAGCGTGAAGCTTGCTGCTTTCAGTCCGCAGCGAGCTTCAGGTTGATGCCGCTCAGCGCCGCGACGCAGCTCTTGATCCACTCGCGCAGCTCGAGGCCTTCACCCCGGTCATCGAACCAGCGCCGTTGGGCGAGGTCGTAGCTGAAGTGCAGCCCTCTGCCCTGGCCGGCGACCCAGACCTGACGAACGGCGCGCTGGGTGTTGACCACCACCTTCTCGCCTCGGGAGGAGCTGATGGTGAGCATGTCGCCGGTGCTGTCGGCTTCGACCACGTCGGGGTCCTCGGCGTCGAGCGCAGCGAGGACCTGCTTGAACAGCGCGGAGATCAGCGCGTTGTAGGTGGATTCGTCGAGGGTCATCGGGAGCAGCTCCCGCAGGTGCACTCGAGCGACGGAGTGTGCACGGGCGTTAGGTGACGCTGTCCAGAATCGGTTGCCCTGGAGCGGCATAGAGTAGCAACCGAGCGAGCGCCGGAGCCCCTTCGGGACTGCCTTGCTCGTCCGAGCGCTCGAGGCCAATCACGGTGCCCGGGTTCACCGGCTTGGGGAAAGACTGCATCCCCAGCAGGTGAGCGGCCATCGCGCCCATCGAGGGCTGGTGACCGACCAGAATCAAGGTTCCGCCTGCGTGCTCGGCGAGCACAGCTTCGATCGCTCCGACCGGCATGTCCGGGAGCAAGCTGCGGTGCACCTTGAGCGAACCTTCATGCTTGAGGGCGAGCGAGAGCAGCTGCGCGGTCTGAACGGTGCGCACCAGCGGGCTGGTGAGGACGAGGTCGACCTTCTCGAGTCGCTCGGCGAGCGCGGCGAAGTGGTTGGACATCGCCTGGCGGGCCTTCGCCGTCAGAGCCCGTGCTTCATCGCCGAGCCCTTCGGGAATCTCGGCGTCTGCGTCGCCGTGCCGAACCAGAAAGACCTTCAAGCCGCTACCTCCCACTCCGCCCACGACCACCGGGGTCGTACACGACCGGAGCGCCCATCGTCAAAGGTTAAGAGAAGGCAAGGGCGACCGCAGCCGTCAATCTCTCGGCCTCGTGTAACATCGGTGCCCTCGCCATGGACCCTGGACGGATCGCCCTTCTCTGCGCTGCGCTGATGGTGTTCCCCGGCTGCAGGGCACGAACGGAGCCACCGACGGCCCCTGCCCGTCGCGCCCACACCGACGCGACACTCGACGCGGGTGCGCCCGCCCGCTACCTGCTCACCCCGGAGAAGCTCGCGGCCTTCACCCGCTATGAAGATCGGGTGGCAGGGCTGTTCGCGACGGGCCCGCAGTCGCCGGGAGGAACTGGCGAAACAGAGTCGACAGCAAAGGTCACCGCCGCCGCCATCGAGGAAGCCAGGGCGCGGGCCCAGTCAGGCCTGGCGCTCGACGAGCTGGACCTGATTGAACAGATGGTGTCGCAGGTGCTGGCGCGACGACAACAGGCGATGGCGGTCGACGCCGAACAGACCCTGGAATTGATGACGCGGTTGAAGCAAGCGCTGGGGCCAGAGAAGCAAGCGGCCGTCGCCCAGGCAATGACCGAGACCGCCCGGCTGCGCGACGAGGCGCTCCAGCTCACCCGGGAGCGGATTGAATACGGAGACGCCAATGTCGACCTGCTGCTCGGCGCCGAGGCAGAACTTCGACGGATTGAAACCTTGGGACGAACTGAACTTTCCCCCCAGAACGGGAAGAAGGCGAGGCACTGATGAGAGCGAACTGGTTCGAAGAGGAGAAGGCGCTGCAGCGGATACTCGAGCGTCAGCTGGCGCCGACCTATGCCCGGGCGCGGCCCCGTTTGTCCCGGATGGGCGAGCTCGCCGCCAACGAAGTGTCGCTCTGGGCAGACCAGGCCGATCACCAGGGGCCGCGGCTCTTGCCTTACGATCGAAGCGGGAGTCGCATCGACGAAATCGACTATCACCCGTCGTATCGAAAGCTTCAGCAGGTGGCTTACGGCGAAGGCATCGTCGCTGCCACGCACGACCCGGCGATGGAGAGTGAGCGAGGGGCGCGCCCCAGGGCGCTTACCTTTGGGCTTGGCTACGTGTTTGCCCAGGGCGAGCTGGGGCTGTTCTGTCCGGTGTGCATGACCGATGGCGCGGCGAGCCTGCTGAAGAGGTTCGCTCCCCCGGCTCTGCGGGACCGATTTCTCCCGCGTCTGGCGGCGCGCGGGCTCGACCAGCTCTTCACCGGCGCGATGTTTCTCACCGAGAAGGAAGGCGGCAGCGATGTCGGGCAGGCCCAGGCAGTGGCCCGCGGCGAGGGCGACGTCGTTCAATTGTTCGGGAACAAGTGGTTCTGCTCCAATGCTGACGCCGACGTGATCATGATTCTCGCCCGTCCGGAAGGTGCCGGCGCAGGTACCCGAGGCCTGGGGCTGTATTTGTTGCCGCGGGTTCGCGCCGACGGCTCGCGCAACGCGTATCGAATCGATCGAATCAAGGACAAGCTCGGCGTCCGCTCGATGCCCACCGGCGAGGTGACCCTGGAAGGCGCCGAGGCGTACCTGATCGGCGGACCCGGCGTCGGCTTCAACCAGATGGCGCAGATGCTCAACCTCTCGCGGATGTACAACGGCGTCTCCTCGGTGGCGGTGATGCGCCGATCGCTCAATGAAGCGCTTGCGTGGGCGCGGTCGCGGGTGGCCTTCGGGAAGAAGGTGATTGAGCATCCGCTGATGCAGGAGACACTGCTCGACCTCGCCGCGGAACAGCGGGGCGCGCTCGCCTGGGCCTTCCGCGGCGTCGAGCTGCTCGATCGCGTCGACGCTGGTGAAGCGACCGCGCTGGAGAAGCAGAGCCTGCGGATGCTGACCCCGATGCTGAAGGCCTACCTGGGGAAGAAGTCGGTGTGGGCCGCGTCCGAGGCGGTGGAAGCGCTCGGCGGCAATGGCTATATCGAGGACTGGCCGATGGCGCGGGTGTTCCGCGATGCTCAGGTACTGCCGATCTGGGAAGGCACCACCCACGTGCTCACCCTCGATACCTTCCGGGCGATCCGGAAGGAGAACGCGCAGGAAGGGTTCTTCGGTGAGCTCGAGCCGCTTCTGGGCGAGCTTCCCTCCTCGCTGCAGTCGAGGGTGTCGCCGCTGGTCGATGAACTCGGCAGCGCGTTGAAGGAACTCGCCACCGATGCAGGCTCGGAGCATGTGCTCTGGGACTGGATCAGCCGCGCGGCGGTGCTCTGGCAGGTGGGGCTGCTGGGCTCGAAGAGGTCCGGCGCCGGGACGCCTGCTGACCTCCGCGCCGCCAGCCGGCTGCTCGCCCGCAACGTGCCGACCGGGTTGTTGCGGAAGGACCGGGCCACCCTCGAGGACGTCGAGGCGGTGGCGTTCAGCTGAAGCGGCCAGATCCGCTGACGCCGGGATGCACACCCGTGTGCAGGTCACTGCACCGTATGCGAACAGGAGGACCTGAAGTCAGGCACTTCTGAAGTGGCCTGCCGCTTGCTCAAAGGACCGGCACACCCTTCAGCATGGAAGTGTAGCCATGGA
>JAYUUC010000158.1:0-6630 GCA_043755105.1 Myxococcales bacterium | reverse complement strand
CGCTGCCCCCAGCAACACCTCGACCGGCCCAAGCTCGTAGCCAGCGCCGCCGGTGATGAACAGGCGCGAGAAGTGGAGGAAGTCGATGTTCGCGTATTCGTCGGGCGAGGCCGATTGCTCCAGCATCACCCCGGCGCGAGCGGTGAGGCCGATCGGAAACCGGTAGGAACCCCCCAGCCGGCCAGAGAGCGAGCTGTGCCACTTCTTCACGATGTGAATGGTCTCCAGCGGCGCCGGGGGGGTGCCGCCAATCTGGAGAATGATGTCCTTCGGGGTGAGCACGATCTCCTGCACCGATTGCCATCCTTGATAGACGACATCGGCGTTGAGACCCCAGGCCTCGGTGGGCCGAACGTGCACGCCGAACTTGAGCTCCAGCGGGAGCGTCAGCAGCAGTTCCGCCTGGTCGCCGGTGACGGTGGTGTTGAGCGCACGGGCGATTTCTCCCAGCGCGATGGTCATCGTGCCCGTCCCCTTCAGCGGTACCGGAGGGCGCACCGAGGCTCCGAAGGAGAGCCGGTCGGTGGGCTTGAACATCGCTCCGAGGATGCCGGTGTAGCCGCCCTGGCCCTTGATATCGACCTGCACCACCGAGTCGAAGCTGGGGTCCTCATCGGTGAGAACCTTGGGGGTAATCAACCCGCTGTAGGCCGCCTGGCTGAAGTGCAGCTCGGAGTAAACGTACTGCAGCGAAACGCCGAGCGAGAACCGCGGGTGAAGCGCATACGCGGCCGAGACGGTGGGGTAGAGGATGACGACGTCGTTGTCGATCAGGGAGTACCGCTGAGGCGCGGCCCGAACCGGCGTCTGGGTGTAAGCGCCCTTGGCGTCGCGCTCGTAGTTGGGTGCAGGAAAGTGGTACCGACCCACGGAAGGCGGGCCGTAGATGCCCACCGCGAAAGTAAAGGCCCGGCCGCCAAGCTCCCGCCCGTAGCCGAGCGCGAGGTTGGGGAGAAAGAACAGCCCGGCGGTGTTGTTGACCGCGTTGGCCTTGGTTGCCGCGCCACTGGGGTCGAGGCGCTCGAAGCGGACCTCGTGGTTGAGGAGCTGGGCGTCGGCAAGAAAGGTGAAGCCCGACAGCTGAGTGAGGCCGGCGGGATTGTGTTCCATCGCAGTGAGGTCATCGGCCTGGCCGGCGAACGCCCCACCTTGCATCAAGGCCACCGTGCCGTTCTCGCCGAAATAGAAGCCGGCGGCAGAAGCGGCGAGAGGAAACAACAGGGAAAGGGCGAAGGCTGCGCGCCGAAAGATGCCGGGCATGTTCACTCCGGAATGAGTCAAGGGCCGGGGAACCTACACCCGGCCCTTCTTTTCACACAGAGCGATTGCGGCCCGGTTCAGTGCCGGGTCGGGTCCGGTGGGCGCGGGAATGGTCCGCCGGGGGTGTTGGTGGGAACCTTCTTCGGCGGCAATACCATTCGCGGCGGCTCGCGCTGGGGCTCGTCATGCGAAGGCTGACGCTTCTCGACCTGGTAGGGCAGCATCGGCTGCTGGGGGCGATCCCGAACCGGGGGCATTGGCGCAGGAGCGGGGCGGGGCGGAGGCATCGGCGTCACCCGTTCCCCGGGCGGCTCGACGTGTCCCATCGGCTGGCCAAAACCCGGAGGGGGTGCGTGGCCCGGAGGCGGGGCGCCGTTGTTGCTCCCAAAGCCGTTGCCGTTGCCGTTGCCCGCGCCGTTGCCGTGTCCAGGAAAAGCCATGCCAGGGTCGGCGCGGTTGGGCGTTGAAGGAAAGGGCTGACCATTGCCGGGAGGCGGGTTGCGCGAGGGCGGATAGGGTGAAACTCCCGGGCCGTTGGGTTGGGGCGCGAAGCCAGAACCGCTGCTGCCCTGGCCGGGGTTATTGACCTGACCGGGAGGGACACCGTTTCCCTGCCCAGGCGGGATGCCGCCCTGACCGGGAGGAATGCCACCGTGGCCCGGCGGAGGCACTTGACCGTTGGGGTTGCCCGAAAAGCCGCTGCCCGAATTCCCCGACCCGTTGGGAGGGAACCGGCCCTGGTTTCCAGGAGGAGGCTGGCCATTGCCGGGAGGGACCTGCCCACCCCCGTAACCGGGAGGATTCGTCTGGCCATTGTAGCCCGGCGGCGGGGGGGGCTGACCGCCAAAGCCTGGGCGGCCATATCCCTGACCCGGGGGCGGTCGCGCACTTACCGGAGGCGGGGCGCGGTAGCTGTAGCCCGGCGGGGAGTAGGGTTGACCGCTGGCGTCGTGAAAGCGGCTGTTGTTATGGAAGAGGTAGACTTGGCGCTGCCGGTCCCACGAGTAATCGTTGGCATAGGGGCCGAGCGGGTACTCGTGAAAGTGACGGCCATGAATGGTGCAGTAGCCGCCCATCGCTGCCGGGTGGTCGTTGTAGTACCAAAACAGCTGGGGGCCGGCGTAGGTGTAATAGCTGCCCGAGTAGTTGTAGGACTCAGGCCTCGGCGCGTACTCGTGGACGTGATCGCCCTCGATGAAGCACCAGCCACCTCCAAGCTCGTCGGGCACCGGGTGGGAGCCGTAATAGCGGTAGGACGTGTAGGCGTTGCTGTAGGTAGTCTCCTGGCGGTAGGCGTAGCCGGGAGCCACGCAGCCACCGGCCAACAGCAGGGACGCGAGCAGAAGAGGGTAACGCATGGTCGTTCCTTTGCGCCGCGAAGAAGCGAGCGGTGTCCGTGGGACGGCAGCGACGGCTCAAAATTCAATGTCGCCGCCGCTGGCTGCCTCGAGCGCGGCGGTGCCTTCCCTGGACTGTAACACCCGTGCGCGAAGAGGAAATGAACCCGCACCGGAATGGGCCTGAGGCGAGGGTGCTTCCTCGAATTGACGGCGGATGTTCGCGCTTCCAGGCCCGGAGGGCTTTCAGTGGAGAATGCGCTCGGAGTCACCGGGACTCGACCCCTGCGACTTGTTCAGACATTGGAGGATGTGCTCCCGGTATTCCTCCACGCTGCGCAAGCCGGAGATCATCCACTTCCTTTCGATCACCAGCGTCGGTACCCCGCGCACCCCGCGGCTGGAGGCGAGCCGATGCTCTTCGAGGATCAAGCGGCGGGTCTCGGGCGAATTGAAGGCCGCGGCGAAGCGGTTCATGTTCAACCCGCAGCGGCCGGCAAGCTCGAAGACCACATCGGTGCGGCTGATGTTCACCGATTGTTCGAGTGCAGCGCGCTGCATCGCTCGCGCGAGCCCCGACCGTAAGCCTGGCCCCTGGAGCCGTGCCGCCTCGAGCGCGGCGAGCGCAGGGACGCTGGAGTGGGGCGGGTCGCCCAGGGTCCAGATCTCCGCGCGCAGCCTCGCACCGTCAGGCTCGAGGCGTGCCTTGCCGAGCTCGCGCGCCCAGGCGTCACGCTCCTTGTCGGTCAGTCGCGCGTCCTGAAGCCGGAGCGGAAACGGGCGTACCTTCCAGCGAAGCAGGTCCCGAAACTCCTCGCGGAGTGGATGCAGGCGCGCCTCCGCGAGGTAACACCAGGCACAGAGCACATCTTGATACAGCGTCACCGAGAGCGGCTTGGGTAAATTGGCCATGCGAAACTCGCAGAGTAGAAACCCTGAGGGCGCGGTGACAATCCCTGGCAGCGGGGTCAGGGCAGCCGTCCGTGCGACAGCGACCAGGCGAGAAAGGCCTGCCTGAGCAGAGTGGAAGACCGAGGGGTGGAGTTCACCCTCCGGTGCTTGCCTAGATGATGCGGCGCGTGGGAACGCCGGCGTGCTGGGAGTGGGCGAAGGCGATGGCGTGGTCGATCATGGCACCCGCGATGTCTTTTTGGGTGGCGCGCTCGAGCCCTTCGAAGCCGGGGCTGGAGTTGATCTCGAGGATTTTTGGCCCCTGCGCCGACTCGAGCAGGTCGACGCCGGCGATTTCCAACCCGATGATCTGCGAGGCGCGCACCGCCGTCTCCGCGTAGGCCGCCGGAAGGTCGAGCGGCTTGCCTTCTCCCCCGCGGTGAAGGTTGGCGCGAAATTCACCCTTCTTCGCTTTGCGGCGCATCGCACCGACCACCTGACCGCCCACCACCAGAGCGCGAACGTCGCTGCCTTTCGATTCAGCGATGAACTCCTGAAGGATGATCTCCTGGCCGAGGTCCCAGAAGGTGTTCACGATCGTCTGCACCTCGGCGAGGGTGCTGGCGATCATCACCCCCACGCCCTGGGTTCCGCGGATGAGCTTGATGATCGCAGGGAGCCCGCCGACTTCCTCCACCAGCTTGGCGACGTTGCTGCGGTCGTGGGCCATCACGGTGCGAGGAATGTCGATTCCGAACTTGGCCAGCAATTGAAGGCAGCGCAGCTTGTCGCGGCTGCGGGCGATCGGCACCGAGTTGTTGACCAGGGGCACGCCCATCATGTCCAGCTGGTTCACCACCGCGAGCCCGTAGGGAGTGATGCTGGCCCCGATGCGGGGAATCACCACGTCGAGGCCGCGCACATCGACGCCGCGATAAAGCATTCGCGGGGCGGACGGGGCGATCACCATGTTGCAGCGCAAGGTGTCGAGCACGATCGCCCGATGCCCGCGTTGCTTTGCCGCTTCCACCAGCCTGCGGGTGGAGTAGAGCGACCGCTTCCGCGAGAGAATTCCGACCAGCTTGCGCGAGGGCGGAGGAACGGCGCGAAGCGGGTCAGGAGCGTCGCGGGGTTTGCTCTTCCGCGGCTTGGGCTTTTTTTCGGACATCGGAGCCCGGCGGACGCTAGCGCCAAAGTAGAAACGAGGCGAGGGCCGGCGGAAAGGTTTCCCGCCGGGCGCATCCGTCTGTATTCTTCCGCACCCACTCAGGGCCCTGCGATGTCGAACAAACCTCCCCACCCCGACGAGATCATGACCCATCCCGGCGAGGACGCTGAGGTCGAGCCTGGCGAAGAGCTGCACATCACCGCCACCCACACCCTGGTGGTGGAGAGCCGCACCACCATCAAGCTGCGCAAGTGCCGGTTGACGGTGACCGCGGGGCCGGACATTGGGAAAGAGGCCATCTCCAACAAGGAGCGGCTGCGGATCGGCGCCCACTCCTCGAATGACATGGTGCTCGCGGAGGACCGGACGGCCAGCCGTCACCACTTCGAGATTCAGTACACCGAGCGGGGGTACTTGCTGGTGGACTTGAACTCCACCAACGGCACCTTCCTCGATGGTCGGCGCATCGAGCGGGCGTACTTGAATCCCGGTGCGCAGATCCGCGCCGGGTCGTCGACGCTGACCTTCGCGCCGATCGACGAAGAGGTGACCGTCGAGCCGGACCGCGCGGGCCAGCTCGGAGGGATGGTCGGGCAGTCGGTGAAGATGAGGCAGATCTTCGGACTGATTAAGAAGATCGCCCCGATGGATGTCTCGGTGATCATCCAGGGCGAGACCGGCACCGGGAAGGAGCTGGTGGCGAGCGCGATTCACGAGAACTCGGGCCGGAAGAAGGGCCCGATGGTGGTGCTCGACTGCGGCGCGATTCCTCCCAATCTGATTGAGAGCGAGCTGTTCGGTCATGAGAAGGGGTCGTTCACCGGTGCGGTGAGCGCGCGGCCCGGAGCGTTCGAACGGGCCAACGGCGGTACCATCTTTCTCGACGAGCTTGGTGAGCTTCGCTTCGACCTCCAGCCGAAGCTGCTGCGGGTGCTGGAGAACCGCGAGGTCCGGCGGGTGGGTGGCAACGAGGTGATCGAGGTCGACGTTCGGGTGATCGCCGCCACCAACCGAGACCTGGTGAAGGAGATCCAGGCGGGGAACTTCCGCGAGGACCTCTTCTTCCGGCTTTCGGTCATCAACATCCAGCTGCCGCCGTTGCGGCAGCGGCGCGACGACATTCCCCACATCATCAAGGTAGCGCTCTCGGACCCGGAGATCGTCGCCAAGCACGGCCGGAAGGAGTTCACGTCCTCCGCGATGGCGGTGCTGATGGCGTACCCCTGGCCGGGCAACGTGCGCGAGCTGATGAACGTGCTCTCGCACGTGCTGACGTTCTCGGATCAAGAAGAGATCGACGTTCAGCACCTGCCGGCGCGGGTGCAGGGCCAGCAGAAGGACGCTCCGCTGCCCTTCAATGAGCACCTCTCGTTCAAGGACGCGAAGGAGCACCTGCTCGAGAACTTCGAGCGGGAGTACATCGGCCAGGTGTTGAAGCGGTGTGACGGCAACATCTCGCGGGCAGCGCGGGAGAGCGGCCTCCACCGGAAGTCGATCGAGCGGCTGGTGAAGAAGTACCAGCTCGATGCCCGGGCGATGAAGCAGAAATAGGTAGGCACCTGTGGGAGTTCCTCGCACTCCGGGTGCTGGCGGCAGGATGTCCGATGGGGTCCCGGGTCGGCGCTCGCATACCTTTGGCTATGGAATGAACGCCGCTCCGTCGCGCAGGGAATCGGGACAGGCCGCCGTGGAGGCGGCGATCACGCTGCCGCTGATGATGTTCATGATGCTGGGAACGCTGCAGCTGGGGCTGATGCTGCAGGCGCGAATCCTGGCGCAGTATGCGGTGTACCGGGCAGTGCGGACGGGGGTGGTGAGCTACGGGAACTGCGAGGCGATGGCCGACGCGGCCGCAGCGGCGCTGATCCCCAGCTTCTATTCGTACATGAAGCCGACTGACCCGAGGTCGGCAGCGATCAAGTACGGCGAGGCGTTCGGGAGGATCAAGAGGGGATGGGAGTCGGTGCCCGCCAA
>JAYUUC010000157.1:0-6639 GCA_043755105.1 Myxococcales bacterium | reverse complement strand
GGCCGGCTCGAGGTCCGCGACAGCTGGGCCACGTATCAGCTGATGTTCAGGGCCGGAAATCCGGTGCACGCCGCCGCCAGGGCCGGTCGACACTCCGCGGAAGGTGAGCGAGCGTTCAATGCCTTCGTCGCTTCGAAGGGGGCGGAAGGCACTTTCACCCCCGGAAAATTTCCTTCCGCGGTGACCCTCAACGCCAGCACCGACACCCTGCTCGGGAGAGCGTGCGCCACCCTCAACCACAACGAGCAGCGGCTTCGCGAAGGGCTACTGATCGGCGCCAATCAGATCGAAGTGAATGCCGAGCTCTATGCAGTCTACGACCAGGTCGGCCCCCGACAGTGGCTCTCCACCGCACGGTTGATCTGTGAAGAAAAGCTCTCGCCGCGAGAGGTGCTCGCCCTGGTGCAATCGGGCCCATCCGAGGTCGAGGAGGCGCTTGCGGATCTGATCCGCCGCGGGGTGATCACGCTGCGCGTTTGAAGCTTGAGGGAAAGCGGGTGCTTCTTCCCGCCGCACCGGGCCTCGCAGAAACATCTCCGACTGAGGCCCGGCGCAGCGGGGAACTTCAGGACTGAAGGGTTAAATGGCCCGACGCTGAGTGGCGTAGGCTTCGATTCCCATCTGCGGGGCGGTGGCCAACGAATAGAGAGGGCACTTCAGGCAGGTGAAACTCTGCCACCCGCGACGCACCGCCTCATCGAGGCAGTTGTCGTAATGGTTGCAGTTGAGGTTTCGGTGAGTTTCCACCCCGGCCCGCTTCGGGCCAGCTTCGGGGTTGATCGTCTGCGGCAAATCCGTCGGACACGGCTTCATGTGTCAGGGCCTCCCAGTTTTTTCAATTCCCCCCCAGCGCGCTGCGGCGTGATGCGAACTCGGACGACGGCGGCAAAACTAGTCATCCGCACAAACGACATGAAACCGGGGGACGGCGTGCTTCCAATCTTTTCAAACTCTCCGTCCGCGGTTGGCGCCTCTCGCGCGGCGATGCTTTGATTCCTTCGCGTCGCGCGAAGCAGGTTTATCGCTGTCGCCGCAAGCGATGTCAAACCGAGGGAGGAAGAGTTGAGATCGGCCAATGCGCGGGCGCGCGTGGGACTGGCGATGGTGCTCTGCGCCACATCGGCGCTTGCCCAGAGCGCCGCTACGCTCGAAGCAGTGAAGCTCCATCGCGGCTCGGCGCTCTCATTGGCACGAGCAGATCTCGCGGCCTGCCAGCACCCTCGCGCCAGCGCCGCCGAGGCCGATGCGGGCACTGCGCCGACCGCCTGCGCGAGAGCGAGCCAGCTCTCACTGCTGATCGGCTTTCTTCAGCTCTCCGCGGGCGACGCGGCCGGCGCAGCGCGACAGCTTTCATCCCAGTCTTCAGTATTGGCGCTCGCTCCGCTGCACAACTTTTACCTTGGAGAAGCGCTCTTTTACTCAGGCCGACCGGCACAATCGGCGGTGAGCTTCGAGAAGGCCTCACTCGATGCTCCTCCCTGGCTGCTTCCCCGCGTCAATGCTCGAAAGGCGGAGGCTCTGCTCGCTGCCGGAAACTTTGCCGACGCACTCGCCCTGCTGGACAAGGCGGCCGTCGACAATCCGTCACCCGAGCTCACCTGGCAGCGATCGCTCGCGCGGCGCGCCACCGGAGACCTGGAGGGTGAGCGTGCCGACCTCAAGTGGCTGGCGCTGAAGTTTCCGGCCCACCCCTACGGTGCTGCGGCGCTGGCGCAGCTGGAGGCGGCCCATCTTTCGCCCCAGATTCTGACCTTCGAGGAGCGGCTCACCCGCGCGCACGAGCTGCTCGATCGAGGTGAGGCCACCCTTGCCCTCGCCGAGCTCGACGCAATCGATTCGCGACGTCTTGCGCGAGGCGCCTCGGCCAAGGCCCGTCAGGCCCTGGTGCGCGCGCAAACCTTGTTCGCCCTCGGACTGGAGACGCGGGGCGAGCAGCAGCTCGACGTGGCCCTCAAGGGCCAGCCGGCACTGGCGGCGGAAGCACTGATGTTGCGAGCGCGGAGGGCCTTGCGTGCAGGGGACCACCCTCGGGCTAGAAGCTTGTTCTCGGAAGTGGAACGCCGGCACCCCCACGAGCCTCCCGCCGACGACGCGGCCTTTCTCGTCGGGTGGATCGACTTTCAAGACGGCCACCCTGCAGAGGCTACGTCGGCCTTCGATGCGTTCCAGAAGCGCTTTCCGCGCTCGAAGAAGCGCGACGAAGGACTGTGGTATCGCTCACTCGCGCTGCTTCAGATGAAGCAGTGGTCCACGGCGAGCGCTGGCTTCGATCAGCTCGCTTCGGCCTTTCCCCGTTCTCCTCTGCTGCCCCAGGCACGGTACTGGAGCGTGCGGGCCCTGCAGCTCGGAGCACCAGACAAGACCATCGATCCCTCCTGGCTCAGCAGATTCCAGGCGGTGCTCAACCAGTTTCCGGGCAGCTTCTATGCCCAGCTCGCCCAGGAGCGGCTCGTCGAGCTTGGGCAGCCCGCGGGGAAGCTCTTTCCCACCCCGGCTGCGCCCCCGAGTCCGACCTTTCCCGAGGAGCTGAAGCTGGCGCGCCTGCTCGCCGAGGCGGGCCTCTATCGGGATTCGGCGGAAGAAGTTCAGTCGCGAATGAGCGCGGTCCACGGCGCGGAGCAAGCGTTGCGCTTCGGGGGAGCGCTTCAGACCTTCGGCGACTTCGGAGCCGCACACGCGCTCGCCACCCGGCTCCTCTGGGGCGCGGCGTACAACAGCAAGCAACCGCAAGCGCTGGCGCTGATGTACCCGCGGGCCTTTGCCACCGCGGTGCAGCCCGAGGCGAAGAGACAAGGCAGCGACCCGTTCCTGCTCTGGGCCATCATGCGTCGCGAGAGTGCCTTCCGGCCTGACGTGCTCAGCGCCGCCAACGCCCGCGGGTTGATGCAGATGGTCCCCGCCACCGCCCGGTCGATCGCCGCCCAGCTGAAGGTGGCGGTGCCCGACCCCGACGAGCTCTTCTCACCCGAGCTGAACATCCGCCTCGCGTCCTGGTACGTCGCCGCGCTTCAGCAGCGCTTCGGTCACCCGGCCCTGGTCGCCGCGGCCTACAACGCGGGCCCCACGGTGGTGTTGCGATGGGCCAAGGAGATTCCTCAACACCAGCTCGATCTCTGGGTCGAGACGTTGCCCTACAAGGAAACCCGCGCTTATGTGAAGCAGGTGGTGGCCGATTACCTCATCTACCAGCGACTGTACGGTGACGCGACGCCCACATTGCCGCTCACCTTGCCTTCGCCTTTGGCCGAGGGGGTCGACTTCTAGAAGCGCCTCGCGCCGTTCGCAGACGCACATCCTCGACTGCGAGCAGCGCGCCAAAGCGCGCATTGTTGGCGAGGAGCGCCAGGTTCGCGGCCAGAGTCTTGCCCGCGGTCCGCTTCGACAGCTCGGCGAGCAGAAAGGGCGTCACCGCCTTGCCCGAAATTCCTCCCCTGGCCGCAGCGGCGAGTGCCTCGGCAATCTCCAGCTCCACCGCGGCCCGCCCCAGCGCGGTGGCGGCAGGAGGAGGGAGCGCGAAGATCATTCCACCCTGCCCCAAGGCATCGAAGCGCGCACCCATCGCCTCCGCGGCCTGCCGGGCATCCTCCACCCGCTGGTCGAGCGCGAGGCCGGTTTCTCGGGAGTAGAACCCGGGGAGCTCTCCCGTCCCTACCCCCACCACCGGCACCGCCAACGACTCGAGCAGCTCGAGCGTCTTCGCCAGATCGAGCACCGACTTCGCGCCCGCGCACACCACCGCCACCGGATACCGGGACAGGGCCCAGAGGTCCTGCGACACGTCGAGATGTTCGGCGACCCCGCGGTGAACCCCGCCGATGCCGCCGGTGGAAAAGACGCGGATTCCGACCGAGGCTGCCACCTCGCACGTGGCGCTCACCGTGGTTCCGCCGCTGCGCTTCTGGGCCACCGCCAGCCAAAGGTCCCGCGAGCCGATCTTGAGCAACGGCTCGCGTTGCTCGGCCAAGCGGCGGACTTCTTCCACCGAGAGCCCCACCCGCACCTGTCCGTCAAGCACGGCGACCGCCGCGGGGACCGCGCCTTCGGCTCTCACCGCTTCCTCGCAGGCTCGGGCCGCCTCGAGGTTCTGGGGATACGGAAGCCCCTGCGCGAGCACCGAAGTCTCCAGCGCCACCACCGGTCGGCCCCGCCGCAGCGCGACCGACACCTCGGCATTGGCGCGAATCGCCCTGAACTTCGTCACGACTTGCGCACCTTCTCGACGACCAGCTGGTAGTCCTCGATCTTCTTGTCCAGGGTGGGCCGACTGATGCCCAGCAGAGACGCTGCCTTGATCTTCTTGCCCTTGGCTTCGCGAAGAGCCTCGGAGATCGCGTCCCGCTCGAGCCGGCGAATCAAGTCTTCCAGGCTTTGACCCTTTCCAGCGGTGCCTTCTTGCACCTCGGGCGGCAGCCGCAAGGCGTTGACTTCCGCGCCGGCATAGAGCCCAGCCAGGCGCTCGGAGACCAGCTTCAGCTCGCGGATGTTGCCGGGCCACGCGTAGTCCACCAGCAATCTTCGGGCGTCAGGGGTGAGGCTGGGGGGTTCCTTGCGCAGCGGTTTGGTCACCCTTTGGGCGAAGACCTCGAACAGCGAAGGCACGTCGGCACGTCGCTCGCGCAGCGGCAACAGCTCGATCTCCAGGCCCTTGAACGCTTGCGCCAGCTCGGGCTCGAGATCTCCCCGCGATGCCAGGACCTGAGCGCTGGCTCCCGCGGTCACGATCAAGCGAAGGTCCACCCACTCTTCGCCTCCTTCCGGCGCCGGGGCCTGCTTGCGCTGCAGCAATGTCGCTAGCCGCAACGCCAACGGCCGGGGGAAAAGCTCGACCTGTTGCAGCACCAGGGTGCCGCCATCGGCTCGCATCAATGCGGACGGCAGCGGCGGTACCCCCGGCCCACTGGGTCGACCGAAGAGGTCCTCTTCCAGGGACACCACCCCCTGTTGACCGTCGACGATCACCAGCGGGCCAAGCGCCCGTGCCGATCGCGCGTGGATATAGCGCGCCGTCAGCGCCCGCCCCGAGCCCGCCTCGCCGTGAAGAAAGACCGGCGTGGTCACCGCCGCCGCTCGGCGTGCCTGTTCCACCAGTTTGCGATGGGGTCGCGAGCTGCCCACCATCGCCGCGTGAGCAGGGTCAGGCTCAGCCCGGGCCCGGGCCCGGAGCGCTGCGAACGCTTGACCGGTCAAACGCCCGAGCGCCGCCGCGAGCGACTGGTCCGCGACGGTGAACGGTTCAGAACGGGCAGCATAGAGAATGCCGAATGAACCCCCTCCCGAGGCGGCCAGCGGCGCGCACACCGTGCCTCCCGACCGGCTGGTGATCTTGTTCTCCAGTGCCGGACGGGCGAGCTCGCGAGGCACCTCGGTCGAGGTCGCCCCTGCCACGGACGCGGTGATCAACCCTTCCGAGCTGCCCAGCAGAGCGGCGGCGTGGTCGGCGTTGAGCGCTCGAGCCAGCTCGTGGGCCGCCCGCCGAAGCAGCATCGCCTCGCTGGTGGCTGACAGAAGCGCCAGCCCCGCCGAGAGCAGCGCCCCTTCCGCTCCGGTGGTCGGGAGCAGCTCCTCGATCGGGAAGCGGTGGACCTCCCCCAGCGTCAGATCCGACAACGACACCGGCGCCGGTGGCTCGAAGAGGATCGTCGAGTCGCCGATCTGCAGGCGGTCGCCCGGGAGCAGCACCGCCTCGGCTTCGATCTTCTCGCCGTTGACCACCGTGCCGTTGCGCGAGCCAAGGTCAGTGATGCGGGCCTGCCCGTCGACCAGTTCGATCTTCGCGTGTCGCCGCGAGACCTTGCTGTCCTCGAGCGGAATTTCACAGGAAGGCGATCGGCCGAGGGTGGCACGGTGACCATTTCATAGCGGAGCCCGGCGGAAGGGCCGGTGAGCAATAACAACGCGGGCATGCGCGCCAGCGTATGCGGGTTTTACAGAAGAGCGAATTTCCCTTTGGGAATCCGGCTAAACGGGCCGTTCAGCGCCCAGCATGAGGAGCATCTCGTCGGGCTCCAGCGACTGCCCATCGCGGGCGAGAGCGACCGCGTTGAGCTGATCTTCCTCCAGCTCTACCGGGGCGCCCTTCCGCCACTCGGTGGTGTACTGGCCTCCGCTCACCAGCTTTCCGTCGAGCTTCTTCTCTTCCCAGTTGAGAACCTCCACCCACAGGTTCTCATTGAGGGTGTCGGCGCCGGGGTGAACCTCGAACGACGCGCGCACCAGAAAAGTGAGCGGCTCCATCAGCCCGCGGCGCTGAAAGCGTGCCTTGAACGAAGGAAGCAGCTGCTCAGCTTGTCGGGCGAGCGCCTGGCTCAAGGCTTCGGGCTCCCCTTCGAAGCGATCGCGGTACGGCTTGAGCAGCTCGGCGATGCTGTGTCGCCCATCGGCGGCGACCACCGTCCACATCAGGCCTTCGTGGCCTTCGAAGGTCTCCGGAGGGACGCCAAACAGCGATAGCCGGGCCTCTTCCGAGGGAACCAGCTTGAAGTTGGTACCGGCACTGGTCTCGACCACCGTTCGGGCGACAGGCCCCTGACCGAAGGCCAAGTCGGTGCAGAGCTCGTGAAGAAAGACCTCGGCGGCGAGCAGGTCTGCTTCCCCGAGGTGGAAGACCTCGATGTCGCGGATGCCGAACTTTTCCAGGCC
>JAYUUC010000156.1:0-6639 GCA_043755105.1 Myxococcales bacterium | reverse complement strand
CCGAACCTTGCGACTACGCGATTGCCGCGACGCGCAGCTTGATCGATGCCGGCCTGCCGACCTTTGGCATCTGCCTGGGCCACCAGATCCTCGCTCTGGCCTCGGGCGCAAAAACCTTCAAGATGAAGTTCGGCCACCACGGCGCCAACCATCCGGTAAAGGACCTGGACACCGGCCGCGTCAGCATCACCAGCCAGAACCACGGCTTCGCGGTCGACGAGTCGACGCTGCCGGCCAACCTGCGGCCGACGCACGTCAGCCTGTTCGACGGCACGTTGCAAGGCCTGGCACGCACGGACCGGCCGGCTTTTTGCTTCCAGGGCCATCCCGAAGCCAGCCCGGGGCCGCACGACATCGGCCACCTGTTCGACCGCTTCGTCGACCTGATGCGAACCGCCCGCGCCGACGCCGCGCAGACCGGAACCTGACATGCCCAAGCGCACCGACCTGAAATCCATCCTCATCATCGGCGCCGGCCCGATCGTCATCGGCCAGGCCTGCGAGTTCGACTACTCCGGCGCCCAGGCCTGCAAGGCGCTGCGAGCCGAGGGCTACCGCGTCATCCTGGTCAACTCGAACCCCGCCACCATCATGACCGACCCCGGCCTCGCCGACGCCACCTACGTCGAGCCCATCACCCCGGAAATGGTCGAGAAGATCATCATCCGCGAGAAGCCCGTCGCCCTCCTGCCCACCATGGGCGGCCAGACCGCCCTCAACGTCGCCATGAAGCTCGACGCATCCGGTGTCCTGGCCCGGCACGGCGTCGAACTCATCGGCGCCCGCGCCGACGTCATCGACCGCGCCGAAGACCGCCTGAAGTTCCGCGACGCCATGACCGAGATCGGCATCGAAAGCCCCAGATCCGGCATCGCCCACACCCTCGAGGAAGCCCGCGCCGTCCTCGCCGAAGTCGGCCTCCCCACCGTCATCCGCCCCAGCTTCACTATGGGCGGCACCGGCGGCGGCATCGCCTACAACCGCCAGGAATTCGAGCAGATCGTCACCTCCGGCCTCGACGCCAGCCCCACGAGCGAGGTCCTCGTCGAGGAAAGCGTCCTCGGCTGGAAGGAATACGAGATGGAGGTCGTCCGCGACGTCAACGACAACTGCATCATCATCTGCGCCATCGAGAACATCGACCCCATGGGTGTCCACACCGGCGACAGCGTCACCGTCGCCCCGGCCCTGACCCTCACCGACAAAGAATATCAGATCATGCGGGACGCGAGCATCGCGTGCCTCCGCAAGATCGGCGTCGAAACCGGCGGCTCCAACATCCAGTTCGGCGTCAATCCCGAGGACGGCCGGATCGTGGTGATCGAGATGAACCCCCGGGTGTCACGCTCATCGGCGCTGGCGTCCAAGGCGACGGGTTACCCGATCGCCAAGATCGCCGCCAAGCTCGCACTCGGTTACACCCTCGACGAGCTCACCAACGACATCACCCGGGATACCCCGGCCTCTTTCGAGCCCACCATCGATTACGTGGTGGTGAAGATTCCGCGCTTCAACTTCGAGAAGTTTCCCAACTCCGACCGCACCCTCAACACCACGATGCGCTCGGTGGGCGAGGTGATGGCGATCGGCCGAACCTTCAAGGAGGCCTACTTGAAGGCGTTGCGGTCGATGGAGGGCGGAAAGCTCGCGCTGGAGAGTCCGGACTTGCCGAAAGAGTCGGGCGAGCGCGACGCCGCCCTGCGCGAGGCCCTTCGAGTGCCCCGCCCTGACCGGCCCTGGTTCGTGGCAGAAGCCTTTCGCGACGGACTTTCGGTCGACGAGGTGCACGCGCTCTCGAAGATCGACCCCTGGTTCCTGAGGCAGGTGAAGGAACTGGTGGACGAGGCCCGCGGACTGGCCGAATTCGGTCGGATCGAAAAAATCCCCACGGAAGTGTTGCGGGCTTCGAAGGCGCACGGCTTTTCTGACCGCTATCTCGGGCTGCTGCTCGGCCAGGGGGAGGAAGAGATCCGCGCCCACCGCCATGCCCACGGCATTCGCCCGGTCTACAAGCGCGTGGACACCTGCGCGGCAGAGTTCGAAGCGTTCACCCCCTACCTCTATTCGACCTACGAGGAGGAGGACGAGGCGCCTCCGACCCAGGCTCGGAAGGTGCTGATCCTGGGAAGCGGGCCGATCCGGATCGGGCAGGGCATCGAGTTCGACTACTGCTGCGTCCATGCCTCGTTCGCGCTGCGGGAAGCGGGCTACGAGACGGTGATGTTGAACTGCAACCCGGAGACTGTCTCCACGGACTATGACACTTCGGACCGGCTGTACTTCGAGCCCCTCACGATCGAGGACGTGCTCGAGGTGTCACAGCGGGAAAAGCCGATCGGCGCCATCGTCCAGTTTGGCGGCCAGACGCCGCTGCGGTTGTCGGTGGCGCTGGAGAAGGCCGGGCTGCCCATCCTTGGAACCTCGCCCGACGCGATCGACCGCGCCGAGGATCGCGAGCGGTTCTCCCAGCTGATCGAGAAGCTGAAGCTCAAGCAGCCCGAGAACGGCGTCGCGCGCTCGCACGCCGAGGCCTTCAAGGTGGCGGAGCGAATTGGCTACCCGGTGATGGTACGGCCTTCGTATGTGCTCGGCGGTCGGGCGATGGAGGTGGTCTATGACCCCTCGAGTCTGGAGCGCTACATGAAGGAAGCGGTGAGCGCTTCCCCCGAGCACCCGGTGTTGATCGACCGCTTCCTCAGGGATGCGATCGAGGTTGACCTCGACCTGGTGGCAGATCGCGAGGGCGGGGTGCTGGTCGGTGGCGTGCTCGAGCACATTCAGGAAGCAGGCGTGCACTCCGGCGATGCGGCGTGCACGATGCCTCCGCACTCGCTCTCGCCCGATTTGATCGAGCGGATGAAAGACCAGGCCGCGACCCTTGCCCGCGAACTCGGGGTGATCGGCCTGATGAATGTACAGTTCGCGATTCAGGGCAAGGCGATCTACGTCCTCGAGGTGAACCCCCGGGCCTCGCGCACGGTGCCGTTCGTCTCCAAGGTCGCCGGGCTGCCGCTGGCGAAGGTGGCCGCGCTGTGCATGGTGGGCAAGACGCTGAAGGAACTCGGGCACACCGAGGAGCGGGTGGTGAAGCACAAGGCGGTGAAGGAATCGGTGTTTCCGTTCGCGCGCTTCACCGGCGTGGACGTGATTCTCGGGCCGGAGATGAAATCGACGGGAGAGGTGATGGGCCTGGCCGATGACTTTCCCACCGCCTTTGCCAAGGCCGAGCTCGCGGCAGGGGTGAAGTTGCCCAAGGCTGGCGGAACGGTGTTCCTCTCGGTCAAGGACGACGACAAGCCGGCCACCGTGGATCTGGCAAAGCGGCTGCTCACGCTCGGTTTCGACATCTGCGCCACCGGGGGAACCCACCGCTATCTGAGCAACAAGGGCGTGGTCACCACGCTGGTGGCGAAGGTTACCGAGGGCCGGCCGCACATCGTCGACCGGATCGTGGACGGGAAGATCGCCCTGGTGATCAACAGCACCTTCGGCAAGAAAGAGATTGCCGACAGCTTCTCCATCCGCCGCGAAGCGCTGATGCACGGACTGCCCTACTACACGACGGTGCAGGCCGCGCGGATGGGAGTCGAGGCGCTCGAGGCACTGCACCGGGGGGAGCTGGCGGTCCGTCCGCTGCAGGATTACCTGGGAGTGCGTTAGCTGGAATATCCGAGCGTCTTCTCCGCTCATCCCATTCGTCTCACCCATCCGTTCATCCCGAGCGTCGCCGAAGGCAGAGTCGAGGGAGTCCCGGAGCCCCAAGTCTCCCTCGACTCTGCGCCTTCGGCGCGACGCTCGGGATGAACGGTGGTGGGGTGCAGTGGTTGGGTGGTGCAGTGGTTGGGTGGTGCAGTGGTGCGGTGGAGGGTGGTGCGTTGGTGGGGGTAGGTCCCCATCGCAGTTTCCCCCTCAGCGCCTCCCTTGCCCGGGACTCCGTCGTTCGTCCAGGCTTCGTCCCCATGAGAAAGCTGATGGCGATGTGCGTGCTGTTCTTCCCGCTGATGGCGGGTGCCCAGGTGCAGGTCGATATTCATTTCCCCGCGCCCCCTCCGCTGGTGGTGGTGTCGCCCGGCGTTCGAGTGGTCGAGGACTACGACGACGAGGTCTACTTCGTCGACAACTGGTACTGGGTCCGCCGGGAAAATTTCTGGTACCGCACCCGGGACCATCGGGGCGGCTGGGTCGCAGTTCAGCCCGGGTTCGTTCCGGGCTCGATCGTCCGCCTGCCGCCTGGGCAGTACAAGAAGTTCAAGGGCGAAAAGAAGTTCAAGGGCCGCGAGCAGAAGTGGGCCGCGCCCGCGGGAGCTCCGTTCGGATCCGGTTTTGAACGGCGCGACGAAGACCGCGGCGAAGAAGGCCGCGGCGAAGGCCATGGCAAGGGACACGGAAATGGTGGCGGGAAGCACAAGGGGAAGTAGAAACTCGCTCCTTGCTTCTTTCCTGTCAGACCGTCGGTTCGGGCCTCGTGCCGACGGTGTTGCTGCACGGCTTTCTCGGGTCGGGGGTCAACCTCCGCACCCTGGCCCGAACCGCTGCGGATCGAGACCCCTCACGGGTGTATTTTCTCCCTGACCTTCGTGGTCACGGCAGCTCTCCTCCGTGCGGCGAGGACACCGACCTCACCGCCATGGGGAACGACGTCCTCGAGACCGTTCGCGCTCAGGGCATTTCGATTCCGATCCAGCTGGTTGGTCACTCTCTGGGGGGTAGGGTGGCGCTGGCGCTCGCCCGCGCAGCGCCGGACCCAGTCGCCGGAGTCGCCTTGCTCGACATTGCGCCCGGTCCCATTTCCGCATCGCTCTCGGACAGCGGAAAGGTCCTCGAGGTCCTCCTCCAGGCTCCGGAGACGGCGCCGACGCGGCAACAGCTGCGTTCATTTCTGACTAGCCACGGGCTGTCCGCTCCGATCTCGGATTGGCTGCTGATGAACACCTCGGTCGGCCCCGAGGGTTGCCGTTGGCGCTTTGACCGTGAGGGGCTGGGGAGGCTGCATCAACGGGTGAACGGCGAAGACCTCTGGGACGTGGTCGAGAACGGAAGGGTGCCGGTGCGCTGCATTCGCGGCGATCGCTCCCGCTACGTTTCCGACGAGGACGTGCAGCGGCTGGAGCACGCGGGGGTCGGGGTGGAGACGCTGAAGAACGCGGGTCATTACGTACATGTCGAGGCGTTGGAGCCGCTGGTGACCTGGTTGCTCCAGGGACCCTCACCGCTCTCCAGTCGCTGAGTTATTCCGGTGCAGAGAAACCCCCTGCGGCGAGGCTCGCCATCCGCGCGCGCCGAGGGGCGGCAATGAGCAAGTGCCCGACGGCCCCGAGTAGCCCCGCGAGAACGCAGCCGATCCAGAGCCAGCCGCTGCCCAGAGTCCCCATCACCCACGAGCCGAGCATCGGCCCGGTGAACATCGAGACACTCCAGGAAAAATGAAACGCGCCCTGGTAGCGCCCGCGCAGAGCGGTGGGCGCCAGGTCTGCCACCACGCTCGCGCTCACCGGAGACATCAGGATCTCGCCCAGTGTCCACACTCCCACCGAGACCGCGTACATCGGTACCGTCTTCGCCAGGCCGGTGAGACCGAAGCCCAGCCCGATCAACAGGGCTGCTGCAGCGAGCACCCACGAGCGCCGATAAGGCGCCAGCCACCGCGTGGTGAACGGCTGGAGCAGGATGATCAACAAGCCATTCACCGCCAGCACCTGCCCGTAGGCCACCGGAGGAATTCCGCGGGCCGCCATCTCGACCGGAAGGGCCACGGTGAACTGAAGGAACACCGTGCCCACCAGCAAGGTGAGCGCCGCAAATTGAAGAAAGACCGCGTCGCGAAACGGCGCCAGAAACCCCACCCACCCGTCCGTTTCCCGGTCTTCCTCGGTGCGCGCGGGCCGGGTTTCCTTGACCTTCACCCAGACCAGCACCGCAAACAGACCGGTGGTGGCGCCGTCGACGAGGAAGAGGGCAAGGAAGCTCCGCTTGGCCAGAAGCCCGGCGAGAATCGGCGCGATCGCAAAGCCGAGATTGGTGGCCCAGTAGAGCAGCGCGTAAGCCTTGAGGCGCTGCTGCGGTGGAATCAGATCGGCAATCATCGCGGACACCGCGGGCCGGAAGAGGTCGTTCACCAAACCGAAAGCGAGAATGGCAGCCACCAGACCCGGCAGTGTGGTGGCGAGCCCGAGCAAGACCAGGACGATGCTGGCGAGCGTCATTCCCAGCAGCATCGTCGCCTTGCGGCCAACCCGATCGGACAGCACTCCTCCGAGGGGCGAGGCGACCATCGAGCCGACGCCATAGAGCGAGAGAATCAACCCGGCCTGAGCCACGGTGAGTCCGCGCTCGCCCGTGAGGTAGAGGGCGAGGAAGGGGAGAACGAAGCCTCCCAACTTGTTGATCAGGGTACCGGTCCAGAGCACCCAGAACGCTCGGGGCATTCCCCCGGTGGCGGTGGCGATCCAGTTTCTGAGGGGCAAAACCATCTTTCCCGTTATCCGTCGTGTGAACCGGGGAGGCCAGTGCCTCTTGCTGGAACGCCCGCCAACAGGAAAGCCAACCTTTCGTATTTGCTGGATAAAAAGCACGTCTCGGCGCCGCGGCCGATTGCCCCGGGCCTGCTTTTCCGCTAGGAGTCAGCCCATGAGCGACAAC
>JAYUUC010000155.1:0-6656 GCA_043755105.1 Myxococcales bacterium | reverse complement strand
GCCAGTCGGGAAAACCGCTTCAGCGGCCGCATTGATCCGCCCTTGACCGAGATGGGCGTGGAAATGGCCGAGGCCTTTGGCAATGCCTACGCCTCGGTTGACTGGAATGCTGTGTATGTCAGCCCGATGCTGAGGGCACAGCAGACCGCCGAGCCGCTGATCCGGCGCACCGGTCTCACCCCATCGGTCGAGGAAGGACTGTCAGAGATTGCCTACGGCGAGTGGGAAGGGCTGAAGCAAGACGAGGTCCGGGAGCGTTTCCCCGAGGCGTTCGCCTACTGGGCCCAGGACGTCGCAAGCCGAGGGACCCCGGGAGGCGAGACGGCGTTCGCCGTGGCCGCTCGATCGATGGCAGTGGTCGAGCGACTTCGAACCCAGCACCTCGAGGGCAACGTCTTGATCGTCTCGCACAAGGCCACCCTGCGAGTGATCATCTGCGCGCTGCTGGGGCTTGATGTCCGCCTGTTCCGGGACCGCGTCGCGCAGCCGGTGGCTGCCGTGTCGCTGTTCGAAATCAAGAAGACGGGTCCGCTGCTGAGGCGGCTGGCCGATGTGTCGCATCTCACCCCCAGGCTTCAGAACGCCGAAGGCACCTGAGCAGCGCCGGCTTCTCGATTCTTCGACAACCACGCTTCCCAGGCCTTGGAGGTCTCGAACGCGGCGATCGGAATCTCCGAGGAAGGGGCGGTTCCCTTCACGGCAGCGTCGAGGGCGGGCTGCGCAGCGCTGAGACGAAGAGCAGCGCCCAGCCGGCGAGAAACGCGAGTCCTCCCAGCGGAGTGATGGCCCCCAGCTTCCGGATCCCGGTGAGGGCGAGCAGGTAGAGACTGCCCGAGAACAGCACGATGCCGAGGGTGAAGGCGATGCCCGCGGCGTCGACCAGCGGCCTCCGCGGATCGAGAGCCAGCCAAGCCACCCCGAGCAATGCCAGCGCGTGGAACATGTGGTAGCGAGCCCCGGTCTCGAACACCGGGAGGAGCTCAGGGGGAACCCGTTCCTTGAGCGCGTGGGCGGCAAACGCTCCGAGGGCAACCGCTAGAAATCCATTGGCAGCGGCGATGGCCAGCCAGACTTTCATCGAGCGACTCCGAACGCCCCGGGGGCAGACGTCTTCAAGGGCGGCGGTGGGTGTACCGCAAAGCCCCCTATGGCGAAGAACTTCCTCTGCGAGGCGAAGTTGCCAGAAAGACCGAGGGTAAGGCTCTCAACAGGTCAGGGGCCACTGATGAATCCGGTGTGGTTGGCCCCTCCGATGATCAGCACCCTTCCGTCGTCGAGACCGGTCGCGCTGTGGCCCTCGCGCTCGGCGATGGGCCGCTGAGACAGTCGGGACCAGGTTCGGGCCGAGGGGTCGAACACTTCGGTGATGCCCACCTCGCTCGAGACGACGACCCTGCCATCGGCCAGCCGCGGGAGCTCTGTCGCGAAGTGCCCCAGGGTTTCCTTTTCGAGTTCACCGGCATTGGACCAGGTGCCGGACACCGGGTCGTAGAGCTCGGCGGTGATGCGGTGCGCTTGCGCGGTCTGTCCCCCCACCACCAGGACCCGCCCATCGGCGAGCAAGGCCGCGCGGTGTCCCCAGCGGGCCTCACTCAGCGGAGCGGTTTCCGTCCAGGTGCCGGTGCTCGGGTCGAAGAGCTGCGAGACCGCGGTTGCCACCCCGTCGCTCAGTTTTTCTGCGCCTCCAACAATCAGGACCCGGCCATCGTTGAGCACCGTGGCGGTGTGTTGGCTGAGCGGGCGGGGCAGGGACCCCGTCCGGGTCCAGAGGTTGGTCGCGGGATCGAACAGCTGGCAATCGTCGAGGCGCTGGTTGCTCAGCTGGAGTACCCCTCCGGTGACTAGGACCCGACCATCGCGAAGCTTGGAAAAAGTATGGCGCGATCGAGCGATCGGAAGCGGTGCCTTCCGCTGCCAGGTGTTGGTGCCGGGCAGAAAGACGGCCACGTCGGTGGTGGTCGCGTCAGGCACCGGGTCAAGGGTGGCCAGGACCCGCCCATCCTCGAGCAGGACCAGAGCAGGCGAATCGGCTGCAGGGGCATCAGAGAGGGGACCGGTGGTCTTCCAGCTCAAGCTGGCGGGGTCGAAGCGCTCCGGTTGGCCGGGCGGGGAGATGCCTGGATTGCCCCCCACCACGAGGACCGAACCGTCGTTGAGCTTGAGAGCAGAGTGATGGTGGCGCCCCGCGCTCATCGGAACACCCGCGCTCCAGGAACTTCCGGTCGCATCAAGAACGTCCACGCTGGAAAGCGCGTGGAACGTCAAGAGAGGATCCGAACAACCGAGGAGGAGAAGGCAGCCTGCTGGCAACAAAAGGAGATAGGAACGAACCATGGGGGTGGTCTGCCCTGCACCCCACATGCCGATTCGAAGTTGCTGAATTCGCATCAAGTCTGGGCGACAACGCGCGCATCGGGGACAGAGAACGTGCCATCGGTGTCAGAGGAGTGAACGATGCGTACGCGGGCACTGCTGCTGGTTCTCACCTTCGGGTTGCTCGAGGGCTGTGCGCGTCTTCGCAGCCGTCCCCCCTCGGACCCGGCTTTCGAGGCAGCCGACGTTTTCTTGCAGGCCTGGGAGCGCGGCGACGTTCCTGCCGAGCTTCTGAGCTCGTTTCGCCCCTTTCGAGACACGCTGCATCTGGTGCGATCTCGTTTTCAGCTTCTCGGCGTCGATCACCGTGGTTCGGAGGCCATCGCGCGCTTTCGGGTCGAGCATGTGCTCGGCGGATTGGGCCCCTGGGCTTACGAGAATCAATTCACGCTTCAATTTATGAACGGGCGATGGCAGGTGAGATTGAATGCTTCGCTGCTGCACCCTGCTGGGCGGGACGGAGACCGGTTCGTCCGGATCAGAACGCGACCTGCGCGGGCTCCCCTTCTCGATGGGAAAGGGCGACCGCTCACCGTGGACAGCGAAGAAGTCACCGTCGGTCTCGATCCGCCGCGGGTGCAAGACCGCCGCGCGCTCGCCGCCGCGCTCGAGCAACAGCTGGGGCTTGCGGCGTCGCGGGTGGACCACGCGATGTCCGGAACGGCCACGCACTTCAACCCGCTGATCGACCTGACCCCTGAGCGGTACCAGCAGGTTCGTTCAACGCTGGCGCCGATCCCCGGGGTATTCTTCAAGCGGCACACCTTGCGGCAGTTGCCGAGCGAAGGGTTTGCCGCCGTGACGCTGGGAAGGACCGGTGAGATCACCGCGGAGCTGATCAGCCGCCTGGGCCCACTCTACCAAGCCGGCGATACGGTCGGTCTCTCCGGGCTAGAGCTCGCCTATGAAGCGTCGTTGGCAGGAACGCCTTCGGGAGAAATTCGAGTGGTTCACCACTCGGGGGAAGTGCAAGGGGTGGCTCGGTTCGAAGGAAAGGAAGGGGTCGCCATCCAGACCACGTTGATTCCCGAAGTCCAGCAGGCTGCCGAGGTTGCTCTCGAAGGCGTTGCGCTGCCTGCGGCGATTGTCGCGGTGGACAGTGAGACGGGCGCCATTCTCGCGGTGAGCAGCCATCCGATCGGCGAAGCCTTCAACCGTGCACTCACCGGTCTTTATCCTCCAGGGTCGACCTTCAAGGTGGTGACCTCGGAGGCGCTGCTGGGAAAGGGGATGAGCGCGGAATCGATGGTCTCCTGCCCTCCAAAGGTGTCGGTGGGGGGCAAGACCTTCAAGAACTTCGAAGGAGAGTCTTTTGACCGGGCCCCGCTGCGGACCGCGTTCGCGCTCTCCTGCAACACCGCCTTTGTCAGCCTGTCTTCAGGCATCACTTCCCGCGAGCTCCTCGATTCGGCCGGCCGCTTCGGTTTCGGAGTGGACTATCAGATCGGCCTCCCCTCTCCGGGAGGGGTGTTTCCCCTTCCACTCGACGCCGCGGAACAAGCGAGCGCTTCGATCGGGCAGGGACGTGTTCGCGCAACCCCGCTGCACATGGCTTCGGTCGCGGCTGCCGCTGACTCGGGGAGGTGGCGAGCTCCCTATTTGATCGCGGCCTACCGCGGGGGTCCGAACGCAACGCTTGCTGGCCGCAGTCGGGAAGCGCTGCACACCTTGATGAGAAGTGTGGTTTCGGAGGGAACAGGTCGCGCCGCCGCCACCGTTCCCGGGCTGAGCGGAAAGACCGGGACCGCTGAGTTCGGCACCGCGACGCCACTGCAGACCCACGCCTGGTTCATCGGCTTCGTCCATGGGGTCGCCTTCGCGGTGCTGGTCGAGGGCGGTGGAACCGGAGGCAAGGTGGCTGGGCCGATCGCCGCCCGGTTCGCCTCGGCGTGGTTCGCCACAGGGCGCTGAGAGCTTGGCCGCGTGGCGACCCGAAGGCCCTGGGACTCGAGGAGCGAAGCCTGCGAGGTCTACGACCCGTCGACTGCCCGCAGCAGATCAGGAATCGGTGCCGACAAGGTGATCGTCGCCCCGGAGAGCGGGTGTTCGAACCGAAGCCGTTCGCCATGAAGCAGGTAACCGCCCTCGCCTGGCAACCCAGGTGCGTCCACTCGCGGCACTCCCCCGGGAGCGAAGAAGGTGTCTCCGGTCAGGGGATGGCCGATGAACGCCAGGTGAATTCGAATCTGGTCAGGGCGGCCCGTTTCGATGTCGACCTGAAAGAGGGACTGTCCGACTCGGCGTTCGAGCACCCGGGCCTGGGTTCGAGAAGGCTTGCCGGTCGGCTTGAAGGCGTGGACCGTTCCCAGCCGCGCGTGGGGGACCAAGCCAATGGGGGCCAGGATGTCGAATTCATCAGGGCCTGAGAGGCCATCGCTGAGCGCTCGGTAGCGCTTCTCGACCGCCCGGCTTCTCCACGCCTTCGAGAGGAGGGCAGCAGCGTTCGGCGTCTTCGCAAACAGCACCAGCCCCGACGTTCCCCGCCCGAGCCGATGAACGGGAGCCGCACCGGGAAACTGTCCCTGCACCAGGGAGAGGAGGGTGTTGTCGTAGTAGCCGCCTCCCGGAAGGGTAGGGAGCCCGCTTGGCTTCGCGACCGCGAGCAGGACGTCATCCTCATGAAGGACGTCGAAGCAAAGGGGAGTCGGGGGCTCTTCCCACGGAGGTCGGACCCACGCCAGAGACTGACCTGCCGCAAGGACTCGCTCCGCATCTGTAGGCACCTCGTCGAGCAGCAATTCACCGCGCGCGAAGCGAAGTCTCCACTCTGGTTCCGAGGAGTGCGGGTAGGTTTCGCAGAGGTAGCCAAGCGCGGTCTTGCCTTTCGCTCCGGGGCCCAGCCGCTCGCGGTAGGTGTAGCCCCGATTGAGATGGACGGACGGACCCATGCGTTCTCTATAGCGCGCGCCCTGTGACCTCGGGAGGGGAGCGCGATTTTCGAACTCAAGAGTTGGGTTTGAGGTTTGACAAGGTCGGAAGGTCGGGCCACAAACCATCCACCCATGAAACGCGCCCAACTGCTCGCCCTCGGCCTCGGTTTTCTCGTCAGTGCCTGCAACGGCGCACCTCCCGGGTCCGTTGAGCATCCCCAGGGGCCTGACCTCGACGGGGGACCGGTACCGGTGGTGCCGTCGCCGGTGCCTCCCTTCGAGGTGGATCCGGCCACCCGGGCTCCTCATCGCTGGGCACCGGAGGCCCCGGTCACCCACGATGCCGATCTCGACCTCGGCAAGGTACTCGAGCGTGCTGCCCTCGCCGGGGCGTGCGCGCAGGTCAAGGCGGGAAGCGCAGACAAGGCCACCCGGCTTCGCTGCGGCAAATCGATGTTCTTCGAGGAGACCTTCGGGACGGTCGGAGTGCCCAAGCCGCTGCTGAAGTTCCTCCAGAAGCACTACGCCACGACCTACTACGGCCGCGGCTTCGAGAAGCTGGGCATGGTCGCCGACCCCGAGGATGTTGACGGGATGCCGATCGGGCTGGCCCCTACCACTGGCAAGCTCGGCTCGCTCGAGACCCGCGCCTTCACCTGTGCCGGTTGCCACTTCGGAAAGCTGGCCGACGGCCGGTATGCGGTTGGCTACGGGAACATGGCGTTCGACTACGGCCGATTCATCGCCACCCTCGGGGCGCCTTTGGCTCTCTCTCTGAATCCCAATGACCCCAAGGTCCACCCGAGCATCCGGGCGGGCCTGGCGGGTCCGGTGGCCGACGCGAAGAAGTCATCGCTGTACATGCTGGACGTCGCTTCTGTGGGCGTGAAGCTGATGGGTGCCGGCGGCAGTGGCAACGCGCAGTTGACCGTCGACGAGCAGGAGCGCTTCCTCAAGCTCCGCCCCGGGACGATGGACTTCTTGACCAAGCCGTTGATCGACGACGGCGTCTGGACGGTGAGCCGGATCATCACGCTGTGGAACCTGCCCGACGCCGCTCAGCGCGCCACCGCGGGCATGCCCCACGAGACGCTGTCCTGGACCGGCGGTGTCACCGAGCTGATGGCTTTCCTGCACGGGTTCGTGGCGGTCAGCGTTTCCAACGAGAACGAAGCCTGGACCGACGAGCGGCTCGCTCCGCTGGCCGAGTACGTTCGCTCGTTGCGGACCCCCGACCTGGGCAGCCACCTCGATCCCGCGGTCGTTCATCAAGGTGCGCAGCTGTTCGTCACCAAGGGCTGTCTGGGCTGTCACTCCGGGCCCAGTGGCGAAAGCGCGCGGGCCTACACCTTCGATGAAGTGGGCACCGACCCGGCGATGCGGAAGATTTTCAACCCCGACAAGATTCCCGGA
>JAYUUC010000154.1:0-6663 GCA_043755105.1 Myxococcales bacterium | reverse complement strand
TCTTCGATCGCCTCTTCGACGTCGACAGGGCTGCCCGGCTGAAGGTGAGAGGGGTACCAGGAGAGCAGGAACGGCACCCGGTCGCCCGCGTGCACCGTGAAGGTGGCGACGGTGGTGAGGTTCTCGCCCCGGCAAGGAACTCCGGCGCGAAGGCAGAGGGCATCCGGTCCGGAAATCGCGCGCAGGGACCCTTCGACCGAGCGCACCCAGGGCACCGAGCTGCCGTAGTCGAAGCGGATGATCAGCTCGAGGTGCATCTCCACCGTGCCTTCGACGCCTTCGACGAGGCGGACCAGGTCTGGCTCGGCCTCGCGCGGCGGCATGCAGTCCACCACCCGCACCACCCCAGTGGCGGTGGTGAACTCGGTCTCGAGAACGAGGGTGTTCGGGCGGTAGCGCCGCGTCACCTTTCGTACTTCAGCGGTCGGAGCGATCTTCCACCGGCCATTGCGCGGCTCGCCGAGGAGCGCGGCGAAGCAGGCCCCGGAGTCGAAGCGGGGCAGGCAGAGCCAATCGATCGAGCCGTCGTTGCCCACCAGCGCCGCGGTGTGCGTGTCGCCGATGAGGGCGTAGTCCTCGATGCGAAGCCCCATGAGGGAGAAGTTCTAGCGGGTTGTCGGCGGTCGCGGTGGCGATCCCCTGAACACTGCGTCCACTGCTTTACCCTTGATCAAGCTCGGGCCCGGTTCCCCCAGAAAACTCAGGGCGCCTTGCGCCTGCGAGCCGGAGGCGACTTCTGGTGTCGCACCGCCTTCGCCCACAGCCCGTTCAAGCGGGTTTCAGAGGCCAGACCCTCGAGCCAACCGGGCCCGTCGGGAAGCATGCTGCTCGATTGGTCGAGAACCTTTCTTTCCAGTGCCAGCTCTTCCATCAATGTCGACAGCGAAGCCTGATCGAGGTCGCAGGCGGCGAGAAAGGGCTCGCGCTGCGAAGGCGTCACTCCCATCGAATCCAGCCACTCGCGCTCGGTTCGGGCCAGCTCTGCGCGGTCGACCTCCAGGCCCACGGAACGGGCCCAACCGGAGAGCAGCGCGCGCCTCAATCCTCGCTCGGCCAGCTCGCCTGCGTCCGTGCGCCCGGCAAGGCTGTGCAGCACGTCCGAGGAAGGCATCGGCCGACCGGTCGCGCCGGGAGCCCTCGAAGTTCCATCGACCAGTCGGCGCTGCCGAACGCGGGCAGAGGGAGGCACCGGCGCTGGCAAGGCAAGGGAACATTCACGCCGAGCTTTCTTCTCGCCCGGTGCGCGCAAGGCCGCGTCCGCTGCGCCCAGGCATTCGATCGCGTCTTGCCGCTTCAGGTCCTCCAGCCCTCCGCCGGCGAACCGTTGCCACCGGGCCAGGCTGTCCTTCCGCCAGCGGGGGGTGACCGCTTCGATCACGGTGGGCCAGTGGCGCTCCTGATAGAAAATCTGCGCCGCCACTTCGACGAGCTGCTCGGCTTCTTCCTCGTCGAGGACTTTTTTCGCCTGGGCCCGCCGTGCGGCATGGCGAACGTTGACCAGCGGCACCGAGAGCGCGCGGTAGCCATGCTCGGCATCTGCGTGCAGCAGCGCCACTTCGGCATCATCGACCAGCATTCCGTCGCGATAGCCGCGGTAGATCTGCCCCACTCCGACCATTCCGTGTCGGTCGAGCTCTGCGGCGCGAAGGGCACCCATGCTCGCACCGCCGAACACCGCCACCCCGCTCTGCAGCGCAGTGAGAATTTCCCGGTGCCACACCGAAGGCTGGGACTCGAACACTCCGTCGATCAAAGCAATCGCCCGAGGACGGAAGCTGAGCGCTTTCCACACGTCTCCCTGACGCGCCGGCGGGAGCACCCGGCAACGGACGAGCGCGAGCGCTTCTGTCCGGGGCAGCGAGGGGCCCAGGAAGACGATCAGATCTTCGCTGCGGCGCGAGAGGCGGGCATTCATAGAAGCTCCGATCGAAGCAGGCCGGGGACGAGAACCTTGACCACGTGGAGAGCCAGCGAGGGTGGCGCGAGGGAAACCACTGCGATCTGCTCGTGACCTGCCTGCTCCAGCAGTGAGACCACCGGCTCGAGGCTCGAGGCCCCCTCTTCCACAAGTACCTCGGGCATCGTCGCGATCGCTCGCTTCGGGCGGACGCCCCGGCACCACTGGCGCAGCTGCTCCACCTCGTTCCCTTCAGCGGCCGTGACATCTTCTCGAGCCCCGTGAATGTCGGTGAGCCGGGACTGCGCCGCCTCGAGCAACGCTGCCACCAGGGCTTCGTCCCTGCCAAGTCGGCACGCGTACCCGGCGGTGAGCGGCACCGGCCCCCGCTCGCGGTCCAGCAGCAGCGCACCCCCGACGGGCAGGCCGATTCCTTTGGACGGAGTGAGATCGAACAGGAACACCCCGAACCCGCGCGAGCCGATGTCCTCCGCCAGCTGCCTCGCCGGGCTGTCGGAGTCGAACGAGTCGAGCGACAGCATCCGGCGCGACAGCTCCGGCCGGGTCCAGAACCTCGGCAGTGACCGGGCGAGCTGATCGCGCTCGACGGCTTCGAGCAACGCATGGAGCACCGCTGCCTCTGGATCCCGGTGGGCTCCCATTCCATTCGAAGTCCAGGGCAGGAAGGTCGGGCCCCAGAGCGCGCTGGCGGCAGGAGGGCAGTGCACGGCCTGAGCGGGGACGAGCACCGGCGCCCCGCTCTGCAGCTGGACGGCAGAGCGCCACGACATGCGGCAACGAGGCGTCCAGCGGCGCGCCGCGGAGCCTGCGACGTCGAGCATGTCTGGTGCCCAGACTGGCACCTCGTCGCCCACATCGGCACGAAGCTCTTCGGCCGAGGCGAAGCGAAGCTGGGCGGGGTCGAGCCGTTCCGCGCCCCACAGCTCGGCAGCCTCCATCGCCGCGCCGAGGGCCGCCTGTTCAAATCCCAATCCCTTGCCGTTGCAGACCTGGAGGACATGACCTGTGGGTCGGACCGAGCAGGCCACCTCTACTCCGGTGCGGTCCAATCCGGTGAGCCGGGCGACCCGGCTGATTCCCAGGGTACGAAGCTCATCAGAGGTGAGTTGCTCTTCCATCCGCGAGGTCTACCTTGCTCCGGAAGGGTTGACGAGCCGACGGGCCTGGCGACGGGGGCCTTTCTTCTTCTGCCCGTTCAGGTTCGATTGGGGTCTCTCCCACCGAAGGAGCGCCATGCGCGACCCGATTGCCATCATCCTCGCCGCCGGAGAAGGAAAGCGAATGGGCCAACCCAAGGCCTTGCTCGAGCACGAGAAGGGGAAGAGCTTTCTTGAACAGCTGATCTCCACTTTCGGCAAGGCCGGCTGTCAGGCGCTGGTGGTGGTCGGTAACGCCGCTGAACAGGTCCAGGCCCAGCACCCCCGGGCTGAGCTGGTGGAGAACCCCGACTGGCAGAGGGGTCAATTCTCCTCGGTGAAGGTGGGCTTGCAGGCGGCGCTGCGGAAGGGCTCTGAGGTGCTGTTGCTCCATCCGGTGGACATGCCGTTGATTCGCCCCACCACGGTGAGCGCTCTGGTGAAGGAGTTGAGAGGGGCGGATGGGGTGGTTCCCGAGTTCGAGGGCGCCGCTGGCCACCCCCTGGTGTTGACCCGTGCCGCCGCGGAGCAGGTGCTGGCGATGGACGACGTCCCCCACCTCGAGGCTGCGCAGCAACGCTTGAACATCCTCCGGGTGAAGACCAAGGACCCGGCGGTGATGGTGAACATCAACACCCCGGAGATCTACGAGCGATTGCTCGGGTCGGCGCCGCACTCTGCGCCGCCGCCGAAGAAGCGGGGCACGCGGAAGGCGGCGACCCCAACCGCTGCCGGACCTGTGACGAAAAAATGAGTGGTTGTTTTGAAGAATCCGAATGCTGCAAGGGCCTGCAGTGCGTGAACCATGGGTGTGCCGAGTGTCGGGGAGTGAATGGCCTCTGCGTCTCTGATTCAGAATAAATATCTTCGATTGCAGTTGGCAACGCTGCGAAAGATGCGAATCGTTTCACGCCCCAACTTCACTCCTCCACTGCTGTTTCAACCCCAAGAGGTCATCCCCATGGCTCAGAAAACCAGCGACAAAGAGATGATGGAAAACAAGAACTACACCGGCAACTTCAACGACCCGCAGCGCCAGGAGACTCCGCGGGGTCGGACCGACCAGGCGATGGGCGGCAGCTGGAATCAGGGGACCCAGACGCCCGGACTCGGAATGGGAACGGGCAGCCCTGCGCAGGGCCAGCCGGTGACCCCGGGCAGCAGCTCCTTTTACCGCACGGCGATGGAGCGGGCCTCGCGCCGGATGGAGAGCGGCATCCGCGGCGGCTCCGCTCAGCAGGGTCAACAGGGCGGACAGGAAGGAAAGACCCCTTTCAATGCCGGCGGGCAGCGTCGGTCGCAGGGCAGCGAGAGGGACTTCAACCGCGGTGAGTTCGAGCGGCCGCAGTCCGGCGGCAGCTTTGGCGGCACCGACTTCGGCAGTCAGGGCCGATACAACAGCCAGGGCGGCTACGGCGCGGACACCGGCTACAACCTTCCCGGCAGCTTCGGTCGCGGCCAGGAGAACCGCGGCGGCCAAGAGAACCGCGGCGGACAGGACTACCGCACCGGACAGGAGTTCCGGGGCGGGCACGAGGAAGGCCGGCCTGGCCAGAGCGGCCAGCAGATGGGCATGGAAGGGAACTTCGACCGCGACTCGGGCAGAACCGGTGTGGAGCGAGGTCTCTTCGGCGGCGGAAGCCAGCGGCGGACGCGCTGGGAGCGGGAACCGAGCGCTGCGCGAGAGGTGATGACCCGCGGGGTGAAGACGGTGACCCGCGACAGCACCCTGCGCGATGCGGCGCAGATCATGAAGGACGAGAATTGCGGCATCGTCCCGGTGTGTGACGAGAACATGAAGCTGGTCGGCGTGCTCACCGACCGCGACATGGTGATTCGGGGCCTTCTCCAGGACCGGATGCCGTCCCAGCTCAAGGTCTCGGAGGTGATGAGCGACGACGTCGAGGCCGTCACCGAGGACGAGCCGCTGATTCACGTGATCGAGCTGATGGGGAGCAAGCAGATCCGCCGCGTGCCCGTGGTGGACCGCGAGGACCGGCTGGTGGGCATCATCTCGATGGGCGACATCGCCAACCGCGCCGACCAGGACGAAGAACTGCAAGAAGCGCTGGAGAAGGTCTCGGCGAAGCGCTCGTTCTGGAGCCGGCTGTTCGCCTGACGTTCGTTCCTCATCGTTGAAAGCACGCGCCGGGCCCGGGATTCACAAAACCCGGGCCCGGTGTCGTTTCAGCGCGGGTGAAGTCCGGCTTCCTGGGCGGCCGGATATCGCTTCTGCATCTCGGCCTCGAGGTCGGCGAGCGGAATCTCGAGCACGGCAGCGAGCTCGGAAAGTACCAGCCGGGAGACAAACCCGACTCCCGTTCCGAGCGCGTCGCTCAAGGGGACCGGCAGATCGAACAGCTCTCGAAGGAGCAGCGCCTGCGCGAGCGGCCGGCCGTCGTGGACCACGTCCTTGCCTCGCTCCAGGAGTGACTTCGAGCCGTCGGGAGGGGGCACCGGACCGCGGAGCACTTCCAGCATCTCGGTGGCGACTTCCACCGACGTCAGCGGCCGCACTGTTTCGTGAGCGGAGGCGATCGGCACGCAGGCCACCACCTCGGCGGTCTTGATGACGTAAAAGGCGGCGCGGTCGGTCTGGGGATTGAAGGGCTTGGGCTGGCCGTCCTCACCCCGGGAGGCGAAGTCCACCACGGTTCCCAAGCCCGCCGAATTCATGAACACGCGGGTGCCGCGGCGGAAGTGCTGGGGAGGAGCAGAGGTCTCGGCCATGGCCTTCTATAACCCGTACCGCTCGAGCTGTTCGCGGGCGAGCGAGTTGCAGCGATGCTCGCGGGTGGGGAAGAAGCGGGGAATCTCTTCCAGCGCCTGCCGGGCCTTTCGGTAGCGGTGCAGCTCGAGCGCACGGTGGACTTCGAGCATCAGGGCGCCGCACTTTCGATCGAGTTCGGGGCCAATCTCCCGTAGCTGCTCACGGACGACGCCGTAGAGCTCGGGTTTCTCGGGGAGCGCCTCGAGGATCAGCCAGGCGTCGCGATAAGCCTTCCAGGCCTTGAAGGCATTGTCGGCGCCCACTTCGCGAAGGTTGAAGAAGTTCCTCGCCCGGGCGACCTCTATTTGCGCGCTGCGAAGCAGCTCGTCTGGAGGGAGATCGGGGACAGGAAGGATTTCGAGCCACAGGCTCCAGACGCGCCAGTTCTCGGCACGGGGTGGATTGAGCGTGTTGTCAAAGAGCAGGGTGTTGCTCCCCTTCCGCAGCGAGCCAGGAGGAAGCACCTGTTCCAGTCCCCGGGTCTCGGCTTCGGCGGTATCGGCGGGGACGGTCCCGAGTGGCGTGCCATTGAGAAAGACCGCGACCTCGTCAAGTCCGATTTCCCGTGCCTGGTAATGGAGAACCACCACCGAGCGCGAGGCACTGGCGAGGTCGAAGGTGAAGGACTTGAGGTCGGGGCGCTCCCACTCCACGCCCTCGCCTCGGCCAAAGCTGTCAGGGAGCAGGTCTCTCGAGAGGCGGGTGGGTTCAGTCCGAGTATCAACCGGGGTGTCGCGCCATCCGGCAAACGCACCCGCGCACCCCAGCAGCGCGAGCACCAGAAGCCCCGCCTTCGCTCGCGTCTTCTCCGGGGTCGAAAGACGTGACCACCGATAGGC
>JAYUUC010000153.1:0-2226 GCA_043755105.1 Myxococcales bacterium | reverse complement strand
GCGACGGTATTCCCGACGCCTCCGACGATTGCCCCAAGGTGTTCAACCCGGTCCGGCCGATGGACAACGGCAAGCAGGCGGACAGCGACGGCGACGGTCTGGGCGATGTCTGCGACCCCTGTCCGCTCAACGCCAACTCGACCCAGTGCAGCGCCTCCAACCCCGACGACGCCGACAGCGACGGAATTGCCAACGCCCAGGACAACTGTCCGTCCGATGCCAATCCGGACCAGATGGACACCGACGGCGATGGGAAGGGAGACGCCTGCGACAGCTGCGCTTCGCCCAACCCGGGCAACCTCTCCTGTCCGACCACGATCTACGCGCTCAAGGCCCAGAACGGTCCGCTGGGGCAGAAAGTCTCGCTCGGCAACCTGCTGGTGACCGCGGCGGCTGCCTCTGGCTTCTTCGTTCAGGTCCACGAGAGCGACCCCGGGTATCAGGGTGCCGACAACTCCGGCCTCTTCGTCTTCAAGGGTGCGTCCGGCCTCAGCGCTGGGGACCGCATCGATGTCAGCGACGGCACCGCCGCGCTGTTCCATGGCCAGGTCCAGCTCAGCGGCGTCACCTTCACCCGCGCCAGCACCGGCAATGCGGCGCCGGCGCCGATCGCCGTCACCTCCTCGGAGATCAACGACACTGGCACCCGAGCCGCGGCCCTCGACGGAGTGCTGGTCAAGGTGAGCAACGTGGCGGTCACCAACGTCGCGCCGGCTCCCGGCGTGGGCCAGGTCGCGCCGACCCACGAGTTCGAAGTCGACGGCAGCTTGCGGGTGAACGCTCTGTTTTACCAGGTGTCACCGTTTCCGACGGTGGGCGAGACGTTCACGTCGATCACCGGCATCGCAGAGCTTCGCAACGAGCACCGGAAGGTCGAGCCTCGAGGTGCCGCGGACATCGTCGGAGGAACGGTGGGCCTGAGCAGCTTCGGCCCCTCGCTCAGCTATGCGCGGATGGGTGCGACCTCGGGACACAGCTTTCCCGAGGCGCTCACGGTGAAGCTCTCGCGGTTGAACAGCGCGGACGTCAATGTGCAGATTACCTCCTCGAGCTCTGACCTCACCGTGAGCAATCTGGTCATCCCCGCCGGTCAGCTCACCGGAGCCATCGACATGGTGGCCGTCAATCCCAATCCGTCGGTCACGGTCTCGGCGACCCTCGGCACGACGACGCTGAACGCGGCAGTGAGAGTGCTGGCCGCGGTCTCGACCCCATTGCTGGCGAGCCTCGATCCGGTGAACGCACCGATCGCTCCCGGCGGCAAGGTGACCCTGACGGTGCAGCTCGATCAGCCTCCGGCACTGGACACTGTGGTCGCGCTGTCGATCTCCGTCCCTACCTTCGCCAGCCTCCCGGCGCAGGTCACGGTTGCTGCCAATACCCTCTCGGCGTCGCTCGACGTCATCGCCGCGGCCAGCGCGGCTGGGTCGGCCACCGTGAGCGCTCAGCTGGGAACCGATGTCCGCACCGCGGTGCTCACGGCACAGCAGGGGACGGTCGGTCTGGTGATCAACGAAATCGATTACGACAACGCCGGTGCGGACACCGCCGAGTTCCTTGAGATCTACAACTCGAGCAGCGCGTCGATCGACCTCAGCTCGCTCTCGCTGGTGTTCATCAACGGCGGCAACAAGACCGAATACTTCCCCAACGGGTCGGCCCGGATGTCCCTGGCAGGCGCGGGCGCTTCGATTGCGCCGGGGCAGTACCTGGTGGTCGGGACTTCGGGGGTGATTGCCGCCCTTCCCAGTGGCACCCTCTCGATCGCCTTCACCAAGACTCAGGATTCGATCGAGAACGGCTCGCCCGACGCGGTCGGGATCTGGGACAGCATTCAGAACAAGCTCCTCGACGCGGTTTCCTACGAGGGTGCCATCCAGGGTGTGGCGATCAACGGCGGCAGCTTCGACTTCACCGAAGGCAGCGCCGGTGCGACGTCCGACCCGGGAGCGGGTTCGATCTGCCGCAAGCCGAATGGCGTCGACAGCGGCAACAACGCCGCGGACTTCAAGCTCTGCACCACGACCTCGCCAGGAGCGGTCAACCCTTAAGCCAGGGTTCGTAAACCTCGGTCACCCGCGGCCTCCCCCGGTCACCCTGAGCGTAGGGCCGCCGGCCCGGAGTCGTGGGGGCGCACTGGCGATATCCCTCGACTCCGCTGACGCTACGCTCGGGACGAACGGGTGCGGCGTCCGTTCGAAAATGCTGATCGACAGTCTCGGATTG
>JAYUUC010000152.1:0-6670 GCA_043755105.1 Myxococcales bacterium | reverse complement strand
ATGGACCGCGAACGACAACGCCAGCCCGAGGACGAGGAGCGGGGTTCGGCTGCTGCGTCCTGCCTCTGGTGATGCCGTCGCCACGCTCATCGCCTTTCCATCATCTCACGGAGCGACCGGCGCTGGAGGGGCTGCGTCCTTCTGGATGTTGAGGGCGAATTTGGCGATGCCCTGGCCCTTGACCACGTCGATCAAATGCATCACCCGCCCGTAGTTCAAGGCTTGATCCGCACTGATGATCGCCCTCGTCTCCGGGTCCTTCTTCAGCTGGTCCGTCACCCGGCGTCGCAGCTCGGTTTCGTCCACCTTGGCGCCGTCGAGGTAGATCTGCGCGTCCTTGTCGATCACCACGTTGACCAGGCCTTGAACCGTCTCGCCGCCGTTGGCCGCGCGGGGAAGATCCACTTCCACGGTCTCCCTGACGATGAAGTTGGCGGTGACCATGAAGATGATCAACAGCACCAGGACGACGTCCACCAGCGGGGTGACGTTGATCCCTGTGATCTCCTCGTCGTTGTCCTGGGCCGCTCCGGCCATCGCTAGCGCACCTCTCGCACTGCACTGGCTTCAGGCCGCTTCACCGGAGCCGTGGAGCGCAGGTGCCCGACCAGTGCGTGGCCGAGCGAGGTGGTGTTGGCGGTGATGCCCTTCAACCGGCGGGTGAACAGATTGTAGGTGACCACTGCCGGAATCGCGACCGCGAGGCCGACCGCGGTGGCCACCAGCGCCTCCGAGATGCCACCCATCACCGTCTGCTGAATCGCGGCTCCCTTGACGTTCATCTTTCCGAGGTCGTTGAAGGCCTTGATGATCCCGAGCACGGTGCCGAACAGCCCGACGAAGGGCGCATTGCTGCCGAGGGTGCCGAGAAAGGAGAGGAACCGCTCGTACTGCGGCCGCTCACTCGCCACCGTCGAGGCGATCACCTCCTCCACCGAGTCAGGGCCCTGCGCCACCGACGCGAGGCCGGCGCGCAGCACCGCCGCTTCCATGCCGCGCTTGCCTTCCACCTCGCGGGCCACCGCCTCGAGCTCGCCTCGGGCCAGCCGCGCCGTGAGCAGCTCGGCATTGGGCAGCCTGCGGGTGGAGAAGTAGACCAGCCGCTCGATCATGATCGCCACCGAGAGCACCGACAGGCCGGCCAGGAGCCACAGCACCCACTCCGCGCTGGAGAGGGTCGCACCGAGCAACTTCGAAGTCAGCCAGCCCTGGTTGGGGTTGCCCATCTGGGCGAGGAGGAGTGAGTTCATGGGGGCCAATCACTTCGCCTTCCGGGACCCCAATGTCAAACCCGATTGGCCTCGCCTACCGGGCACCCAGCCCCGTGAGCCTTGCCAGCCGCTCGGCCCCTTGCCGCCCATCCTCCCGGGAGAGAAGCGAATCGCTGGTGCCTTCAATCCGATACGACCAGTTGGCGTCTGCCACCGACCCCGGCAGATTGATGCGGTCGGCGGTGCCCAGCACGTCTTGCCAGGGGACGATGCAGAGGTCGCTCGACGAGCTTTCGGCCGCAGCGAGCAGCGCCTCGTGCACTGCTGAAGTGAACGAGGAAGGAACCGGCTGAAGGGGCTGCAGCTCGGGGAAGACTCGACCTACCGCTTCGCGCTCCCAATGCGGCGCCGCTTCCCACCATTCCTTCAAGGTCTCGGTGTCGTGGGTGCCGGTGGTGGCCAGCGAGTGCTCGGGATACTGACGCGGGTTGCGGTAGACGCCGTCCCGCCGCTCCCAGCGCATCACCCGATAGCCCGGCAGCCCCAGCTTCAAGAGGCTGTTCAGGACGAATTCGGGAATCACTCCCAGGTCTTCGGCGACGATGCCCGCCGATTCCGAGAGAATTCGAAGGTGCCGCTCGCCGTAGGTTTGCTGGGTCGGCTGATCGTTAGGAATGAAGCGGCCGTCGGGCGTCTGTCCGTCACGAATCCACTGACGGAAGTAGCCCACCGCGTGGTCGATGCGGCGTACGTCGTAGTAGGCGGCGCTGCGGTGGGCGCGGTACTTCAGCCAGGCATAGTCGTCGGCCTCCATCGCCGCGAAGTCGAAGTAGGGCAAACCCCAATCCTGACCGGTGGCCGAGAAGTCGTCCGGAGGCACGCCGAGCCGGGCATCGCGGCGGAGAATCTTCGGGTTCGCCCAGGTGTCCGAGCTGTCCTGCCCGATGATGAATGGCTCGTCGCCACAGAGAAGGATTCCGCGGGCCTTCGCCGCCGCCCGCAGCTGACTCCACTGCTCTTCTGCAATCCACTGCTGCCAGCCCTGAAAGAGGACCTCGTGTGCGAGCCGCTCGCGTTCCGCCACGAGCGCTTCGGGGTGGCGGTCGCGCAGCGGCTCGGGCCACTCCCACCAGCCCTGGTGGTCGCGGGCGTCGGAGATGGCCGTGAACAGCGCGAACGAGTCGAGCCAGCCCGCCTGCTGCGAGAGGTAACCGCGAAGCTGCCCAGCCCTCGCGCTGTTCGACAGCCATTGCTGCTCGTGAAATCGCTCGAACGCCCGCCGGAGCACCGCGCGCTTCAGCGGCAGCACCTGATCATAGCGAATCCGCTTCGCGGCCCGGGCCTGCTCGAGCTGCTCACGTTCAGCAGGAGTGAGGGCGCCAAGGCCGCCGGCCTCGACGAATTCGGGGAGCGCGGAGATGTCGATGAACAGCGGGTTCAACCCGAAGGCGCTTCGGGTGGCGTAAGGGCTGGAGTCGTTCGGTGCCGTGGGGAGCAGCGGCAACACCATCCACAGCCGCTGGCGAGCGGCCTCCATCCAGCGGAACCAGCCCGGGGCGCAGCCAAAGTCGCCGATGCCGAAATCGGTGTCGGAACGCAGGGAGAAGAGCGGAAGAAGAATTCCCGAGAGTCGACCGAGCTGTTGCATTTGCTGGGCAGTTACCACTTCCCGGCCGCCTGCAACGACGTTTCCACACCCCGTCGGGCGGGGCGTCTGCCACCGGGCAGTGCCTGACCGCGAGGCCTGCGCGCGGCTTGACCGCCGCGGCCCGGAGGAACACGTTGTTCAGCCCTTGGACCTCCTGCCTCTGTCCTTCTACGAACGGCCCGCACTCGAGGTCGCCCGCAAATTGCTCGGGGCCACGCTCACCGTCCGCGACGAGCGGGGCCACGCTCCGCGGCGGGGCAGGGTGGTCGAGGTCGAGGCCTACGTCGGCGAGCACGACCTCGCCTGTCATGCGGCGAAGGGTCGTACGGCGCGGACCGAGGTGCTCTTCGGACCTCCGGGAAGGGCTTATGTCTATCTCATCTACGGGATGTACCACTGCTTCAACGTGGTCACCGGTCCCGAGGGCACCGCCGCTGCGGTTCTGGTACGGGGGCTCGAACCGCTCGAGGGTCTATCGCCCGATGCTCGCACCGACGGGCCGGGGCGGCTCTGCCGGGCGATGGGCATCACGCTGGCCCACAACCGCACTGACTTGAGCGGCCCGCGCGTGAGCGTTTCTGCCGGAGCACCGGTCCCTTCCCGTTCCGTTGCCCGCGGCCCCAGGGTGGGAGTGGACTACGCCGGCGACTGGGCGCGGAAGCCCTACCGCCTCTGGGTGAGAGACAATCCGTTCGTCAGCCGGCCTCCGTCCGTGAAAGGCCAGCGCTAAGGAAAGAAGCAAGCAGGCACGCTCTCCGTATCGGAGCGCCCTCAGTCCAGGAGAGGCCTTCGAAAGCGAAAGGCTTCTCCTCCGGACGCCTGCACGCTTCCGCTGGCGCCGGATGACGCCGGAACGGTAGGACCTCCGCCGGTCGAGACGCCGGGCCGTTCCACGCGCAAGCAGAGACCCTGACACAAAGCTCCCTTCGATCCCGTGACGGATTCCGAGGCCTACCCCCAACAAGGGGCATAGGCCGGTCATTTTCGGGAGTGCAGGGATGAGAAAATTCGAAGGTCGGTGGGCGCTCTTGGCAGGACTTTTGGCCGCGGGCTGTGGCCCCTCGGCCAACCCCGTTGATTCAGCCCCGACGTGCGGCAAGGGCACAATGCGGGTGGGCGATGAGTGTGTGGCTCCGACACTGTCCGGGTTGTCGTGCGGGGCAGGGACTCACCCCGAAGCAGGCGCCTGCGTCGCGGACACCACTCTCCGTCTGACCTGCGGGACGGGAACTGTCGCGGTCGGGAACGAGTGCCGGGTAAACCTGTCCACCGTCTGCGGAACCGATACCCGCGTGGCCAACGCCGGCACCACCTGCGTGGGCAAAGTCCAGTGCGGGAGCGGCACTCAACTCTCGGCCGACACCTGTGCCGTGGACAGCGCCCAGGTCTGCGGTTCGGGGACGACCTGGTCAGGAAGCCAGTGCGTGACGTCCCCGTCCAATCCCTCTTTCGCCGCGTTCACCGCCGGGTCCAGTCACACCGGGAGCTTCTTCGACCGGGACAACAGCACCTCTTTCAATATTCTCCACAGTTACCGCTTCGTCGCGACGGACCTCACCCAGGGCACGGCTGACGGTTGGTCAGAGGTGCTCGCTCCGATGATCGGTTCAGGCGGAGCGCTTCATCTGAAGTGGAATCACAATACCAGCTTGGCCGTGAGCGCCACCCCCGAGACGATAGCGTTTCGGAATGGCACCGACTCTGCTGGCCACTGCAAGAGCGGACTGGAACCAGACAGCGAGCCCAACAGCAACATTGACGGGACCTACGTGAACTTCTTCGGCTGGAATTCGACCACAGCAAGTGTGGCCGTCTGCGGCAGCGGGGGCTCGGTCAACTTCGTTCGCGAGCTGACGACCCCCCAGCGAATCAAGATGACGTTCAACGTGCAGTTCAGCGATGGCAGCACCTGGATCAACAAGGTCCTCTACGCCGAGTACCGCCACGGGACCTGACTCGCCCCCCCCCGCTGAATCCCCTAGAAGATGGGCACCCCGCCATCTGCGTCCGAGGAGGTGCCGGCGTCCGTATTGCCGCTGTTGCCCGGCCCTTCGACCAGGGTGTCATCGGGGCAGCCATACACCACCGAGACCTTCGCATTGAGATGGTTGGACACCGCGTCGCAGGTCGGTCCGTAGAGGGTGACCCGCTGGGTCGCGGCGGTGTACTCCCAACCGTTGGCCTTCGCCGGGTCGTGAGGGGCGAGAGTTCCATCGACGTAAACAAAGATTTTCGTCACATCCGGAGGAGCCTTGCCGAGCTGGAAGTCACAGCCGATTGCGCCCTGGGCGATCTGGTCCACCGCCTGGTTCAGCGAGGCAGCGTCATCGGCCTGGAAGTACGCAGATCCGCTGCCCGAACGTGCGGTGCCTCCGGCCTTCGCCATCGACGAGAGCATCGACTGATCCACCTCGCCTCCGAAGCCGACCACGTAGGTCTTGATTCCCTTGTCGAAGAGCGCCTTCACCGCTTCGACCGGGTCGCCGCCGCAGTTTTCCATCCCGTCGGTGATCAGAAGGACGTAGCTGGATCGCTGAGCGTCCACCAGGCCCGGAGCGGTCGCCGCCACCCTCAGCGACGCGCCGATCGGAGTTCCTTGCCCGTCCGCGATCGCCGGTAGAGCTTGTTCGATTGCTGACGCGTTGCGGTCGGCAATCGCCACCTCGAGCGTGCCTTCCTCGCACTGCGCCGGTCCGGTGAACAGCTCGAGCCCGAAGCGAATTTGCGACTCGTGCTTCTGGGTCACCCCGCGAACCGCCGCGACGGCGCTGGTCCACTTCGGGGTTCCTGCGACGGAATCTCTCATGCTCCCCGAGCGGTCGAGGACGATCTCCATGTTCGCCTGCACCCGGGTAGAAGCAAACAGCTCGCCCCCACAGCTGGTCGCTCCCGCGTCCGCCACCGTGCCAATACCGCCAATACAATGTCCGGTAGCATTGCAGCTGCCCGAGGCGCAGCCTGCCGTCCGGCAGTCGGCCGCGCAGGTCCCTCCGCTGCCACAGAGCTTCCCACCGGCACAGTCCCCATCCGCGCCGCACCCCGACTGGGCCACGCATCCCCCACCCCTCGAACACTTTTCGCCCGCGGCACATTGCGCGTCGGTGCTGCACTGCGCAGAACAGACGCTGATCGCGAGACAGGTCTGCGCCGAAGCGCAATCCGAACTGACCTTGCAGGGAGCCTTGCCAGGAACACCGCCGCACCCCGCAGCGAGGAGCGCAGTGGCGGCGAGAACGAAGGGAAGCAAGCGACGCATGGAAGGCTCCGGGGAAGACGTACCCCTGCCCAAGTGCAACGACTGTTCCCTTCTGTTCTTTCGGGTGGGCCTCAAGCGAATCGGGCCCTTGGCCCAGACTGTTTCCACAGGGAACGGAATGGCCCCGAACGAGAGCCGCGCACGCGCACCCCAACTGTCCGACCTCAAAGCACCCGAGGTTACCCTCTCGCCCCCGCAGACCGCTTGACGAGTCGTCCGCCGGCTGGAAGGTTGCAGTCCTTGATGCCCGGTCAGGAAGACATTCTCGAAGACCGCGCCCTGCTTGCCCGGGCGCAGGACGGCGAGATGGCTGCCTTCGAGCTGCTGGTCAGCCGCCACCGGGACCCGGTCTTTGGCCTCGCCCTACGAATGACCCGCTCCGAGGCCGACGCCGCCGAGATTGCCCAGGAGACCTTCCTCGCCGCGTACCAGCACCTGGCCGATTTCCGGGGCGAAGCGGCCTTCGGGTCGTGGGTCCACCGGATCGCCGCCAACCAGGCCCTGATGCGGCTTCGCCACTCGAAAGTCGTGAAGTCGGCCGAGGCCGAGCTCCAG
>JAYUUC010000151.1:0-18863 GCA_043755105.1 Myxococcales bacterium | reverse complement strand
CGGCGATCGCTGCCGCGAGGGCCCGCGTGGCGTCGGAGAACAAGAACTCGCTCGGTAGCAAGCCAGGAGCGGCGATTCGAAGAACCCCTGCGTCGGTCGCGGAAGCGAGGCGGCGTGAGTCGGGTGTGCTCTGCGATCTCGCAGCGGACCGTGCCTCGCTCGCGCGCGGTGATGTGGCCGTTGCTGCGCTCGACCTGTCCGGGGTCCCGACCAGCGCTACCCTTTCGCGCGGTGAAGCGGCAGCGGCCTCACCCCCGCCCGCTGCTGCGCTCGACCTGTCCACCGTCCCGCGGGAAGGGCCACGCCCGCTCGGCGTCACTGTTTCCGCTGTGTTCGCGCGCAGGGGTTCGCTGCTGATTTCACTTCCGGATGCCGATGCGGAGGCAACTGCTGGCGTACAGAAAACCCAGGCGATCAGCCCGACGCTGCGCGCGCTCACCGGCCGCCTTTTTGATCGTGAAGGAAGAAGTCGTCGGGCTGCACCTGTCCCGCCGGCGGAGCCTCGACGGTCGGCGCCGTCCCCTCGAGGAACGGCTCGCTGCGACCAGGAACGGAGCTTCCCGCAAGCAGCCCGGTGGCGGGGTCAATTCGCACCAGGGTGACTCCCGAGGGCACCTCGAACTCGCGCGAGGGCAGGTTCGCCTCGGCGGTCCTCATGTACGAGAGCCAGATCGGCAGCGCCGCCTTGCCGCCGGTCTCGCCGGCTCCGAGCGACGCATGGTCATCGAACCCCACCCAGGCGCTGGTCACCAGGTCTGCGGTGTAGCCCGAGAACCAGGCGTCCCGAAACTCCTGCGCGGTCCCCGTCTTTCCCGCAGCAGGACGGTTCAGCTCCTTCACCGCGGTGGCGGTTCCCTCCTCAACGACACTCCGCATCAGCGAGGTGGCGACGAAGGCCACCGCGGGTGGCAGCACTTCTTCGAAGCTGGCCTGATGCTCCTCGAGCACGGTCCCATGCGCGTCGGTGACGCGGATGATCTCGATTGGCTCGGCGTACTTCCCCAGCGATTGAAGGGTGGAATAGGCATTGGCGATCTCCAGCATCGACACTTCGCCGGTGCCCAGCGCCAGGGTCAGGTTTTCCGGCAGCGGCGAGTGGATGCCGGCCCGTCGCGCATAGTCGATCACCACCGCAGGGGTGAGGGCTTCGATCAACCGCACCGAGACGGTGTTCTTCGACTTGGTGAGCGCTTGGCGAAGGGTGATCGGCCCTTCAAACCCTCCCTTCTCGTAGTTCTGCGGCTTCCACACCTTGCCGGTGTAGGGGTCGCGAATCGCTTCGGGCGCATCGTTGACGATGGTCAGCGGGGTGTACTTCTGGCTGCCGATCGCCGCAGCGTAGAGAAAGGGCTTGAACGACGAGCCGGGCTGTCGACGCGCCTGGGTGGCTCGGTTGAAGGACGACAGGGCGAAGTCGTAACCCCCGACCATCGCCACCACTCTACGGGTCGCGGGGTCGATCGACAGCAGCGCCCCTTGCACCTCGGGCAGCTGGTCGAGGGTGGCCTCGAGCGGACCCGAGGGAGTGACCTTGGTGATTCGCAGCCGCACCACCTCACCGGGCGCGAGGACATCCGACATCCGGGTCGGGTTCAGCCCCGGCTTCCCGTCCTTGCGCAGCCGTGCCCAGGTCACCGACGCGAAGCCCACCTGTGCGGTGCGACCGATCAACTCCACGGTGGCGCTCTTGCGACCGTCGTCGACCGCGCGCACGTAGCCGGCGATTCGCAGGCCCTCCTTCAGCGGCCTCAACACCACCGCGCGCACCAGCAGCTCGTCGGAGTTGGGGGGTGGCTCGAGGGTATCGTCGGTCTGCTCGAGCTTGGGCTCGACCCCTTCTTCCTCGGTCTGCCCTTCCGGATGAGCGCCGATCAGACTGCGCAGGTCGGCGACCAGCACCTCGTCGCGCTGACGCTTGCCCGCCTCGTCGATGCGCCGCTGCAACAAGGGCAGCAGCGCCTGAAAACGCGCGGGTTCCAGCTTGCCGATCGGGCCCCGATACCCCTGACGTCGATCGAGCTCTTCGAGCCCGGTGCGCACGGCCTCGTCAGCGGCGGCTTGCAGCTTGGGGTTCATCGCGAAGTCCACCCGCAAGCCTCCGGTGAGCACCGCTTCGTCTCCATACCGGGAGACCAGGGTTCGACGAATCTCCTCCGCGTAGTAGGGGCCCACCTGGGTCGGCGGCGGGGGCCCGAGGACGATCGGCTTCTCCATCTCGGCGTCGACCACCGCGCGGGGGAGAAAGTTGTGCGCCGCGAGCTGGGTGAGCACGTATCTCTGACGGTGCTTGGCCTTGACGATGTTGGTCACCGGGTTGATCCGGTGAGGCAGCTGCGGAATCCCGCCGAGCACCGCGGCTTCGCCGACGCTCAAGTCCCGGGCATGCTTGCCGAAGTAGTACAGCGCGGCCTCTTCGATCCCATAGCGCTGATGTCCGAAGTAGATCGCGTTCAGATAGAGGTTGAGGATCTGGTCCTTGGTGAGCGCCTTCTCCATCCGCGGCGTGAGGATCCACTCCTTGATTTTTCGGGTGAGCGTCCGCTCCTGAGTGAGCAGGATGTTGCGGCACGCCTGCTGGGAAATCGTCGAGGCCCCCGAGGCCCGGTGGCCCGGAATCAAGCTCCGGACCCCCGCGCGAAACATGCCCAGAAAGTCGAGCCCCTCGTGGTGGTAGAAGTCGGCGTCCTCCGCCGCGAGGAAGGCGTTCTTCACGTGGGCCGGCAGGGTTTCGATCTGCACCCAGGTACGGCGCTCCCGGTAGAACTCGGCGCAGAGCGAGCCGTCCGCGCAGAAGGCCTTGGTGACCTGAGCCGGCCGATAGGTGCGCAGCTCCTCCACGGACGGCAGCCCGCGATCGACATAGAGGTAGATGCCCACGCCCGCGGCCACGGCCAGCAGCACCGAGAGGACTCCTGCCAGCAGCAACCTTCGAATCCACAACCACACCCGCGACGCAGGACCCGCCCGGCGGGCGGTGGAGCGGGGAGAAGAACCGGGAGAGGAACGCATTCGGAAGGGAGGGGGAAGTCTCTGGATGACTGGATTCAAGATCTTACCCTCCCTTCGCGGTGCTGGGGTCAATCTGCCGGCGACGGCTCGGGCGGAAGCCCTTCCGGATCGGCGGAGACCGGGTGCATTCCGTCCATCTGCTCCCCTTCCTCGTCAGGGAGGGGAGGGAGGTAGACCCGGGCCACCCGCGCGGCGTTGATCTGTGCCTTCACGTACCTGGGAGAGAGGCTGGTCGATCGGGCGTAGGCCAGCTTTGCTTCATCAAGACGACCGACGCGCTCGAGGGCCACGCCGAGGTTGTTGTGAATGTAGGCCACGTCCGGAAGCAAGGCCGCCGCACGTTCCAGGGCCGCCACCGCCGAGCTGTTCTGATTGGAGCGGAGGAACGCAAAGCCGAGGTTGTTGAGGGCGTATCCGTGGTCCGGCTCGAGGGCGATCGCCTGCTCGAAGCGCGCGATCGCCAGGTCGAGGACGCCGGCAGTGAGATGGGCCCGCCCGACCAGGTGATAGCTCGCTGCATTCTCGGGGTCTCGCTCGATCGCTTCGCTCCCCGCACGCACTGCCCCTTCGAGGTCGCCATCGCGCAGCAACAGCCGTCCCTGTCGAATCAGCGGGAGCGCATCGTCTGGCCGCAGCTGGGCCAATTGGCCATAGGCCGCGGCTGCGATCTTCCACTTCTGCCGCTCGCTTCCAAGCTGGCCGGCTTGCTCGAGCGCTTCCTCATCCGAGGCGTCGTCGAACACCGCGCGGCGGACCTCGGCGAAGGCGCCCTTGAGGTCTCCGTCGGCCTTGAGTTCGCGCGCTCGACGGAGGTGGGCCTCGCCTTGATGCACGTGGGACAAGCCCACTTCGACCGGCGCCGGCGGCGAGAGGGTCTGGGTGCCAGCGACAGCCAGAGGTTCGATGGGCGGGGGGCTCACCGTCGATTCGGAGACCGGGCTCGGCGAAGTGGAAGTGTTCGATGCCGTCGGCGTCGCTGGGGCGAAGGCCCGCACGTCGCGGGAAGGCACAGAAGGGGGGACGGTTTCTTTGCAGCCGCCAAAACAGAGCGTGGCCACGCAGGCAGTGATCAAGCGGGTCTTCATCAGGGTTCTCCTCGAAGTGAATCAGGGTGAGGCGTGAGCACCTCGGGAAGGGGGATTGCCAGCGCTGTGCCAGCCCTCAACCCCCTGGAAACTGAGGGGTGTCTGACAGGTGAGGCCGAAGAGCCTCAGCGCCGCGCGAAAGGTTGTGGCTCCCCGACCCCAGGTCAGGGCAAGAAGGCAGTGATGCGATTTGCCACCTGGAACGTGAACTCGATTCGGGCCCGCTTGCCCCGCTTGCTCCCCTGGCTGGAGCAGTCCCGGCCCGACGTGGTCTGTCTGCAAGAGCTGAAGTGCGTCGACGACCAGTTCCCGCTCGAGGAGATCCGCGCGCAGGGTTACCACCCGGTGTTCTTCGGCCAGCGCACCTACAACGGTGTCGCCATTCTCGCCCGAACGCCGCCGGAAGCCGTACTCCGGGGCTTCGATGACGGAGAGGAGGACGGCCAGTCGCGGTTGATCGCGGCGACCGTGGCCGGGGTTCGGGTGATCACCGCGTACGTTCCCAATGGGCAGACCGTCGACGCTCCCGCCTATGGGTACAAGCTGAAGTGGTTCGACCGGTTGCTCGCTTATCTCGAGCGCCATCACCGCCCGGAACAGCCGTTGCTGCTCTGCGGCGATTTCAATGTCGCTCCCGAGCCTGAGGACGTTTACGACCCTGCTCTGTGGGAAGGACAGGTGCTGTTCAGCCTTCCCGAGCGCGCCGCCTTGCGGAAGGTGGTCGGCTTCGGGCTGGTCGACCTTTTCCGGAAGCATCACCCCGAGCCCGGCCGCTACAGTTTCTGGGACTATCGCCAGCTCTCGTTTCCGAAGAACAAGGGGCTGCGCATCGACCATCTCTACGCCACCGCGGGGCTGGCCCAGCAGTGTTCGGCAGCGGACATCGACCGCGAAGCCCGAAAGGGCGCCCAGCCGTCGGACCATGCGCCAGTGTGGGCCGAGCTCGACGTTCCCCTCTGAGCGCACACCGATTGCTTTTGGCCCCCGGGCAATGACATCTAGGGCCCGTGCGCCCGTCATCCCTCCTTCGCCTGATTCTCGCCTCCGGCGCGCTCTCGCTGGCGTCAGTTGGATGCCAACCTCCCGACCTTCCCGTTGGGGCCGCGTGCGAACATCAGAAGGACTGCACGCAGGGGTTGAGCTGTCTGCCTCAGCGCATTCCTTCGATCACCGACGGATGTGCCGAGCACAACGTCTGTGCCCTTGGCTGTGCTCAGGATCAAGATTGCCAGGGAATGGGCACGGAATTTCAGTGCCGACCGGCCGGATGCGACGGAGCGCTCGCCTGCATTCGGTGAAGGACGTGGGTCTGCGCTGAAAGCGGGCCTACTTCAGCAGCAGCGCCACCGCGAGGCCGATCAGAAAGACGGCCATCAACCCTGCGAGCAGGGCCCATTCTGCTCTGCGGGGACGCTGCATCCGCTGTTCGCGGGCAGCCCCCATCCGGTAGCGGGCGATGTCCTCGAGAGGCGCCTTGCAGACCTCGTTCGCAGCCAGGCGGGTGGCGTAGTCGAGCGGCAGCCGCAACAGCACCTCGCTGGCTCGCCCCGATAGAAATCTTGCCCGCGGATCTTCTCCTGGAGGCTGCTGGGCCAACCGCATCAGGGCCGGACTGAACCCGGGCAACGCCAACCTCTCTGCCAGCTCGAGCAGCTTGAGCAACGTCCAGCGGTCTTTCTCGCCGTCGAGAGCGAGACAGAGCGCGGCCTCTACCTCGGAAGGGTTGGTGTGCTCCCGCAGCTGGGTGGTGAGCCGCTCCAGCGCCGCATCCTGGCGGATCACGTGGTCGGTGAAGTGAAAGCCCTGGGGCGCCACATCGGTGAGCTCGGCTCGAATCTGGGCCGCCAGCTCCGCGCTGCCATCGTCAGGAGTTTCCGTCACGGTGCCGGGGTCTGCCACGCTTGCTCCGCGCCGGCTACCCCAAAGCGCCCGTTCATTCTCCCGGGAGCGGTTCCTGACCTCCGCGCTTGATGCCGAGCGCTTTCATCTTCTTGTAGAAGTGGCCCCGCTCGAGGTCGAGCAGCTTCGCTGCCTCGGTGGCGTTGTCCCGGGTGGCCAGGAGCGTGCGGAGGATGATCTCCCGCTCTGCCTCCTCGACCTGATCGCGAAAGGGCCGGTCCAATCGGGGCGGTGTCCCCGGAGGTGACACCGCCACCGCCAGTACCGGCAAGGGGGCCAGCGAGGACAACGAGTTCCCCGGACGACGCGGGGCTGGCAGCAAATCGCGAAGGTCGGCTCCCGAGATACTCGGCCCTTCACAGAAGATCGCCAGCCGCTCGACCAGGTTGCGCAGCTCGCGGACGTTGCCGGGGTAGTCGTAGGCCGTCATCCCCGCCAGCGCCTCGGACGAGAGCTGCAAGGGCCGCTTGCCATTCTTCGCGCAGGCTTCCCTCAAGAACGCGTCGATCAGCTCCGGAAGGTCCTCGCGGCGCTCCCGCAGCGGCGGGCTGTGAATCTGGACCACGTTGAGCCGATAGTAGAGATCCTCGCGGAAGCGCCCCGCGGCGATTTCTGACTCGAGGTCCTTGTTGGTCGCGGCCACCACCCGGACATCCACCTTGATCGTCTCGGTGCCTCCGACCCGCTCGAGTTCGCCTTCCTGCAGCACCCTCAATAGCTTCACCTGCATCGCCGACGGCATGTCCCCCACTTCATCGAGAAAGAGGGTGCCTTCGTGGGCCAGCTCGAATTTCCCTCGTCGAGCGGCCACCGCGCCGGTGAATGCCCCCCGCTCATGTCCGAAGAGCTCGCTCTCGATCAGCTCCTGGGGCACCGCCGCGCAGTTGAGCTTGATGAACGGGCCCTTGGCGCGCCGCGAGTTGCGGTGAACGGCCCGAGCGATCAGCTCCTTGCCGCTGCCATTCTCTCCGGTGATCAACACCCGACCTTCTGACGGCGCCGCGCGCCGAATGCGCTCGTAGACCTGGCTGATCGAAGGTCCCCTGCCCACCATCTCGAACTGGCCAGCGTCGGCCCGCAGCTCGCGCAGTTCGTCCTGGACCGCCTTGATTTCGAGGGCATTGCGGAGCGCCACCAGCAGCCGCTCCCGACCGATCGGCTTTTCGAGGAAGTCGCGCGCGCCCAGCCGGGTGGCCTTGACCGCGGTCTCGATCGTCCCGTGCCCGGACATCATGATCACCGGCAACAGCGGCCGCTGCCCCAGCAGCCTTTCGAGCACCGTGAGCCCATCGAGGTCGGGCATGGTCACGTCCATCAGCACCGCATCCACCACCCGCGCGGCGATCAACTCCAGCGCCTGCTGCCCGCTGCTCGCGGTCTCGGTGCGGTAGCCCGCAAGCTGAAGGGACTGCTGCAAAGTGAGCAGGATGTTCTTCTCGTCGTCCACGATCAGCACGGTCGAGGGCATCGGTCTCCAGGTTCGACGTCGTCGTCACGGTTGTGCGCTGCGGCCACCCGGCCACAGTCTGGCGGGCGGTCGAAGCTTAGTTGCAATGGCTGCGCCAGACCTTTCTTCAGGTGTCAATTTCTTTGACTCGAGAGAATCGGTGTGGATACTCGCGCTCGTGCATACATCAGCGGCCAGGAGCGGTTCGATGCGAAAAGTCGGTGAATGGTTGGGCGCGGCGTGCCTCGTTGCGCTGTTGACCGGCTGCCCTCCGCCGTACCCCAAGTGCAGCAGCGACGAGGCCTGCAAGGACCACAGCGAAGTCTGCGTCCAGGGGCAATGTCAGGAGTGCGCCACCGACTCCAACTGCAAGCAGGGGTTCGTCTGTGACGCCAACCGCTGCGTCCCCAAGCCGGAGTGCACCGCCACCACCGGCTGCGGGCCGAACCAGAAGTGCAGCTCGGGCAAGTGCATCACCCCCGAGTGCGACAAGGACACCGACTGCGGCGCGGGTGGCAAGTGCCAGAACCGCCGCTGCGCCGTCGCCCGCGCGCCCGGAAGCTGCAGCACCAACGACGACTGCCAGAGCGGCGAGAACTGCAAGGCCGGCACCTGCGTCAGCAGTGGGTCAGCGTCGGCCGATGCCTGCACCTTCGAGCCGATCGGGTTCGACTTCAACGAGTACAAGCTCTCGTCTGAAGCCCAGGCCAAGCTCGCCACCCTCGCCGATTGCATCAAGAAGCAGAAGGCGAAGCTGACCGTCGAAGGCCACGCCGACGAGCGCGGCACCGAGGAATACAACCTTCAGCTTTCCAACAAGCGCGCGGCTTCGGTGAAGCGGTACCTCACCGATCTCGGGGTCACCGCCGGCTCGCTCGAGACGGTTGGCTACGGCGAGAATCGCCCCGCGCAACAGGGGTCGAGCGAGGCCGCCTGGGCTGCCAACCGCCGCGTCGAGTTCGTCAAGCGCTGACCGCTTCCGCCCCAAGCGGCCCGATGAGTGAGACCCCTCCGTGGCACCTGGTCTTCTCCTGCGGTAGCAGCTGGTATGCCGTGCCCGCGCAGTGGGTCGCCGAAGTGGTCACCTTTCCCGGGTTGACCCAGGTGCCGGGTGGGTCGCGCCATCTGCTCGGGGTCTTCGCCCACCGGGGCGAGGTGATTCCGGTGGTGGACCTGGGGCTGCTGACCGGAAGCACAGCCGAGGCTTCGCGGCGTGCGGTGGTGCTGCGGCTGCCGGGGGGGGCACTGGGACTCACCGCTTCCCACGTGGCGGGAGTGGCCGAGCTGACCGGAAAGATGGACCCGCTGGGGCCCACCGGCGTGAAGCAGTACCTGCGGGGGCCCGCACGTTCGCCCACCCACGAAGTGGCGGTGATCGAGCCGGAAGGGCTGTTCGATTTTCTCAGCCAGGCGAGCTGAGGCCCGGCCGCTGCTCTGGAGCCACGCTTTGTCGGGTTGGGCTAAGCTTGATCCGGGCCTGGCGGGGGTTTCATGGGGAAGACAGTCCGGGTGCTGGTCGTCGACGACTCGCCCCTGTGTCGAGATCGAATCTGCGGCGTGCTGAGCAAGGATCCGGACATCGTGATCCTCGGCACCAGCGGCGGAGGGAAGGACGCGATCGCCCGCGTCGTCGAGTTGAAGCCGGATGTGATCACCCTCGACGTCGAGATGCCGGGGATGGACGGGTTCACCGCCGCCGAGCAGATCATGTTGGAACGCCCGACGCCGATCTTGATGCTCACCGACCCGGAATCGTTGACCCCGGCGCTCTCCCGCCGCGCACTCGACGTGGGGGCGCTGGCGCTCCAGGTCAAGCCTCTGCTCGGCTCCGGCGCGGAGACCTGGAAGCTGGCCCACGAGGTCAAGCTGCTCTCTTCGGTGAGGGTGATTCGGCGGCGAAGGGGAAGCCCGCGTCCGCCTGAACCCGCCGAGCTCCCGGGAGCCCCTGTCTCGAACGCTGCCGCCTTTGCCCGATCGCCGATCGACATCATCGCCATCGCCAGCTCCACCGGAGGGCCCCAGGTCATCCACAAGCTCTTCTCCGAGCTTCCCCAGGATTTCCCGGCACCGATCCTGGTCGTCCAGCACATCGACGCTGCCTTCACCGAGTCGCTCGCCGGCTGGCTGGGAGAATCCTCGAAGCTCGTCGTTCACGTCGCGCGCGATGGCGCTGCGCTCTCGCCCGGAGAGGTGCTGATCGCCCCGCCCGGGTGCCACCTGGTGGTGACCACGCGCGGCCGGGCCACTTTGCGACAGGGCCAGCCGAAGGACGGGCACATGCCCTCGGGTTCGCTGTTGCTCGAATCGGTGGCCCGCGTCTACGGGCGGCGGGCGGTGGGCGTCGTCCTCACCGGCATGGGCATCGACGGTGCCGAGGGCCTGGCGGAGATCCGCGCCGTCGGAGGCCCCACCGTCGCCCAGAGTGAAGCGTCGTGCGTGGTCTTCGGCATGCCCGGCGCAGCGATGGCGAGGAAGGTCGTCGATCACGTGGTGGACGGCGACGAGCTGTCCCGGGCGCTCCTCTGCCTTGCCCGCGGCGAGCCCGTCTCGGGCACCTGACCCCTGCCGACCGAATCTGGGCTTTGCAGCGCTTGGAGATTTTCGAGCGGGCTCCCGCTACAGTGCGTTCCCTTATGAAAAGGCTCGTTCCCGTACTCACCGCGCTGATGCTGAGCGGCTGCTTCTATCCTGCAGACCGGGGCCGCGCGCTGGAAGCCAAGGTCGACCGGCTCGAGTCCGACAACAGCCAGCTCGTCACCCAGCTGAAAGAGACCGAGGCCCGGCTGTCGGCCACGCTCCCCAAGATGGACGAAAAGGTCGCCGAGATGGCGCGGGCGATGGAAAGCCTGGACAAGGCTTCTCACCGCAGCGACGCAGACATCGGTATTCAACTGCAGAAGACGGTCGAGGACCTCGCCCAGCTGCGCGGTCAGGTCGAGACCTACCTCTTCAAGATCAACGAACTCGAGAGCGGCCTGAAGAAGAATGGCGAGGACACCGAGCGGCGCCTCACCGAACTGCAGGGCGCCGAGGCGGTAAAGGCGGCGGAAGCGAAGAAGAAGGCCGACGAGCTGAAGCGCCCTGACGACAAGAAGGAATTCTTCGCGCTCGCCCAGGCGAAGGCCAAGGCGAAGGACCTGCCGCTCGCGCGCCAGCTTTATGGAGAGTTCCTCAAGCGCTGGCCGAAGGACGAACTCACCGGCGATGCCCATTTCGGTCTCGGTGAGAGCTACTACGTCGAGGACCGCTGCCGCGAGGCGCTGTTCGAGTACGGCAAGGTGATTCAGGAGCACGCCAAGAGCCACGACGCGCCCACCGCGTACCTCCGCTCTTCCGAGTGCTTCAAGAAGTTGAAGATGAACGATGAATCGAAGATGGCGCTCGAAGAGCTGACCCGGCAGTTCCCCAAGTCCGACGCAGCGAAGACCGCCAAGGTCCGGCTGCAGGAGTTCGGGAAGAAGGCTGCTCCGACCGCCCCGGCCACCAAGAAAGGAAAGAAGTGAGAGCATTCCAGACGGCCTTGACGTTGATGTGGCTGGTCGCGGCGCTCCCTGCGCAGGCCGACCGGAAGCTGTCGATTCTCTTCACCGGAGACAACGGGGGCGAAATTGCCCCCTGTGGTTGAAAGCATTCTCCCGCCGGCGGTCTGGCCAGGCGAAAGACGGCGATCGACGAGGCCCGCGCCAAGGGGCCCGTGCTGGTGGTGGACGTCGGCAACGCCCTCTACCGGGTTCCAGTCGGGGCGGACGAGGCGGCCGAGCAACGGGCGGGGTTGATCCTCCGAACGATGGGACAATTGGGCACCCAGGCGATGGTCGCCGGGGTCCGCGATCTCAACGCGGGGGCCGAGAAGCTGAAAGAGCGGGCGGCCAAGGCCAAGGTCAAAGTCCTCTCCGTCAACCTCCGGGGGGCGGACGGCAAGCTGCTCTTTTCTCCCTCGCTGGTGACCACCGTAGGCGGGGTGAAAGTCGGACTGATCGGAGCCTCCCCCGCGGGCGAGGTGGGAAAAGAACTTTCCGGCAACCCGGTGGTGGCCGCGGTCCTCGAGGAAGCGAGCCGGCTGCGACCGTTGACCGACCTGGTGGTGGTGCTCGCCGCGGTGAAGTACTCCGATGCGCTTCAGCTCGCCAACGAGTCCAAGGGCCGCATTGACCTGATCCTCCACTCCGGCGAGAGCAGGGGGCTGGGCGCGGCTCAGCGCAACGAGGGAACCTTCGTCATCCCCAGCGGCGAGCGCGGCCGGCAGGTCGGGGTCCTGGCGCTGGACCTGAGCCAGAAGGGACCGTTCGTGGACCTGGAAGAGCAAAACCGCGAAGCTCAGCTTGCCAGCATGCTCGCTTCCCAGGTCGCCGAGCTTCGCAAGCGCCGCGACGCCGCTGCCGACCCCGGGGTGAAGAAGCAGCTCGACGCCTCGCTGGCGGAGATGGACAAGAGCCGGAAGCAGCACGAAGGCGCGGGCCCCAAAGCTAACCGCGGACACCGCACACTCCAGCTCAGCTGGAAGGTCCTCGGGCCCGACCTCAAGGATGACCCGGCGCTGAAAGCCGAGGTGGAACGGCTCGAGCCTCCCGAAAAAGCCCCCTGAAGGGGCATTGGGTCGAGGCCTTGAGTCGGGGAGGGGTGCCCGTTATAAGCGATTCTCCACCACGCCAGACCTCCGGGAGTTGATGCCCGGGGAAAGGCGAACGAGGTCACCCATGAAGCCAGACATGCACCCGGTTTATCCTCCCTCGCGCGTGGTTTGCGCCTGCGGATACAGCATCGAAACCCGCAGCACCCGCGGCTCGTTCCACGTCGAAATCTGCTCCAACTGCCACCCGTTCTTCACCGGCAAGTACAAGCTGGTGGACACCGCGGGCCGGGTCGAGCGGTTCCGCAAGAAGTACGAAGCGCAGGCCGCTGCCGCGAGCGAGAAGAAGGTCGCCGACGACAAGAAGGCCGCAGAGAAGAAGACTGTCGAGAAGGCCCCGAAGGCCAAGGCTTAATCGCAGCTTAGGTTTCACGTCTTTGCAGCACAGTGCGCTGCGCACGCGCGCAGCGCACTGGCAAGATTTCGGAACTTCGATCGAAATTTTGCGGGGTGATCTTTTCACTCCTACGGTGGCTCACACCCCATCTTCCCGGAGTGGTGAGCATGTCCGCAGCAGCTTCCTCGAACAGCGCCTGGTCTTACGAGCAACCCGCGAAGGCCCACGAGTTCGCGCGGAGCAAGGACTACGTCCTCTACAAGGGTGACAGTCTCGAGCTGCTCGAGTCGTTCGAGGACCAGACCTTCGACCTGATCTTCGCCGACCCTCCCTATTTTCTCTCCAACGGCGGCTTCACCTGCAAGGGCGGGAAGCGGGTGCCGGTCGGAAAGGGCGCGTGGGACGAATCGCGCGGGGTGGAAGAGGACCACCAGTTCACCCTCGCCTGGCTCGAGGCCTGTAAGCGGGTGCTCAAGCCGACCGGGGCAATCTGGGTCTCTGGCACCCAGCACGTGATTTTCTCGGTGGGCTTCGCGATGCAGAAGCTCGGCTACAAGGTGCTCAACACCGTCACCTGGTACAAGCCGAACGCCAGCCCCAACCTCTCCTGCCGCTACTTCACCCACTCCACCGAGATCCTCATCTGGGCGGCGCCGAAGCAGAAGGGCAAGCTTCAGCACACCTTCAATTACCCCCAGATGAAGGCGGTCAACGGGGGCAAGCAGATGCGCGATGTCTGGAACCTGCCTCGCGCGGGCGAAGAAGAGCTCGACGCCGAAGGGGAGGGGAAGGTCTGGTCCCAGCTCACCCCGCGCAAGTCCGAGAAGGCGCACGGCGGCCACCCTACCCAGAAGCCGCTGGCCCTGCTCGAGAGGGTGATCGCCTCCACCACGCAGGAAGACGCGCTGGTGCTTGACCCTTTCAACGGCAGCGGCACCACCGGGGTCGCCGCGGTGGGCCTGGGCCGGAGGTACGTGGGGATTGACCTCGACCCCAACTATTTGACCCTCACCCGCAAGCGCCTCGACGCCACTTCCCGACCCAAGCCCTGAGCGACAGCGGCCCTGAACGGGGCCAGGTTTCTCCCCGCCGTCCGTTCGATTAAGTTGTTACCCTCGGGACTTGCGGGCCGCCGCGCGAAGGCCTCCGAGGGGTCGAACATGAGCTGGAAAGCCAAAGGTGCGGTGGGCCTGTTGTTGTCGCTGAGTGTCGCGGGCTGCGGCAAGGCCAACAAGCCGGCCCTCAACCTGCCCGACGGCTGCCAGCCCCTTCTGGGAGGGGCCGACTGTTTCATGCCCTACCCCTCGGACTTCTTCCGGGTACCCGACGCGGCCCAGGCCACCGGGTTCCGGATCGAAACCCGCGGGCCCGCGCGGCTCACTGCCACCAACGGCGGCAACGCGGACGTCAACACCCAGGCGCCGATCGACGGCTTCTCGAGAGTGCCGACCCTGGTGACGTCGTTCCTGACGCCGGTCTCGGACCAGGGCTTCGTCCGCCTCGCCGAGGACCCCGCGAAGAGCACGGTGACGAGCAGCAACACGCTGATCCTCGATGCCGAAACGGGTGAGAAAATCCCCCACTTTGTCGATCTCGATCCGCGCGCCACCGACCTCTCCCGGCAGGCAATCTCCCTGCACCCGGTCGTCGGGTTGAAGGCGCAGACCCGCTACCTGGTCGCGGTGCAGCACGTGCAGCGCAGCGATGGCTCGGGACCGGTGGACGCTCCGGAAGGCTTCCGCCGACTGCGAGACCGCGAGGCAGCGGGCGATGCGGTGCTCGAGCCGATCAGCCAGCACTTCGAGGAGAGTATCTTTCCGGCGCTGGCTGCTGCGGGCCTGACCCGTTCAGAGCTGCAGCTGGCCTGGGAATTCACCACCGGCAGCGACGAGGCGGCCCGCAAGGACATGCTCGCGGTGCGGCAGCTCACCCTCGCCTGGTTGGCGACCCACACCCCGGCGGTGACGGTGACCCGGGTGGAAGAAGCGACCAGGGACCTGGTGTGGCGGCGGGTGGAGGGCACGGTCGAGGCGCCGCTGTTCCTCGAGAGCGCGGAACCGGGAGCAAAGCTGCTCCGCGACAGTGCGGGGGTCGTTCGACAGGGCGGCACCACGGTGTTCCCGTTCGTGGCCGAGATTCCCAATTCGATCCGCGATCAGTTCGGGCCGGGCCTGGCGCTGAGCTACGGCCACGGCTTCTTCGGGAACCTGGGCGAGCTCGACGGGGAGGGGTCCAGGAGTCTGGCCCAGAAGCTGGGCGCGGTGGTGCTGGGCACCGAGTGGTGGGGAATGCACCGATCCGATGTCGGAAAGATTGCCGACGCGCTCTCGGGCAAGCCTTCGCGGACCTTCGAATTCACCGACCGCGTTCACCAGGCGATGGCCAACTGGCTGGTGCTGACCCGCGCGATGCAGGGCCCGATGCGCGAGCAACCGGCGTTTCTGCGGCCGGCCACCCCGGGGACTCCCGGGTACCACCTCGACGGGTCCGGGCAGAGCAACGCCGGCCAACCGGTCTACGCCGCCGGAGCGCCGAGCTTCATCGGCATCAGCCAGGGCCACATCCTCGGCGGGGTGATGACCGCGCTGAACCCTGACTTTTCGCGCATCGTCCTTCACGTCGGCGGCGCCGGCTTCACCCAGATGATGATGCGGGCGGTGCCGTTCAACGGTTACCTCTCGCTGCTCGAGCTGTCGATCCACGACCCGCTCGAGCAGCAGAAGTACATCGCCACCTTGCAGCGGCCGTTCGATCGCATCGACCCTGCAACCTATGCCGAGCTGCTGCTGAAGTCGCCGCTGGCGGGCACCGCCCCTGATCGTCGGTTGCTGATGCAGATGGGGCTGGGCGACTCCGAGGTCCCCAACCTGGGCACTTTTCTCCACGCCCGGTTGATCGGCCTGCCGGTGCTCACTCCCTCGCCGGTGGTACCGTTTGGGCTGGAACCGGTGGCGGCGCCCAGGTCGGGCTCGGCGCTGGCGATCTACGACTTCGGCATCGACACCGCGGCCCACTACCGCAACGCCAACCCTCCGGAAGACTCGCCGGTGCACGATCGGTTGCGCCTCACCGAGCCGGCCCAGAAGCAGATGGGTACCTTCTTCAAGACCGGGGTGGTTACCAATCCCTGTGAAGGGTTGTGCGCGAAGCTCTGAGACCGGCGGTCATACCGGACGGCTGAGGGTCTCTCGGGCGCTTCCCATCGACGGAGGGGGAAGCTCGTCAGCGCTGAGCGCAGCGCAGACATCAGGAGGCGCGAAGGGAGTGCTGTTCCAGAATCCCTTTCACCCCTTGGCGGGCGATCGGGTGATAGCCGCTCTGTGACCGCTCGAAGCAACGCAAGGCCAGGGCGCGGGTGGCCGGTTGCTCCGCCAGCACAAGGTAGAGCGGCTTGAGGTACTTCATCCGCCCGACCGAGCTCAGCACTTCTTCGATGCGGGGCATTGCCGGCGCGTAACCCGACGCGGCCGCAAGGAGTAGCCACCCCACCAGGATCTCGTAGTTGCTGCTCGAGTTCAGGTGGAAGCGGGTCTCGATCTCTTCGCAAAACGTCACCGAAGCGGGCCGGGGAACCTGGTCCAGGAAGAGCTGCCACTCGGTGGGCGTCCACTGCTTGGCTTGCTCCGGTGGCGGCTGGTCGTGAAGACGCTCGATCGCCTGCAGTCGGCTGGAGTGAATCGGCGGCGCGTTGGCGGGAATGCCCTCCCCGTCGATCCACTCCTGGGCGCCGACCTTCTCCAGCACCCCGGGCAGCTCGCGCTCAGCGAGCTCGAGAAAGTCGTCGGTGGTCACCGAACGGAATCGAAAGGTCTTCAAGTAGGTTTTGAGAAAGGCATCGAAGCGTTCCCGGCCGACGGCTTGTTCCAGGGTGCGAAGAAAGAGGTAGCCCTTCTCGTAGGGCACCACGGAGAAGGCCTCGTCCGGGTCGATGTCCTGCAAGTGGGTGCGCAGTCGGGTCAGCCCGGGGCTCTTCGCGAACTTCGCCAGTGCTTCCTCCAGCTCGCGACGGCCGAGGGCTGCGTGAAGCGCCCAGACTTCTTCGCCTTCGACGGCCTCGATGATCCTGCGTTCGGCGAAGACCGTCATGCCCTCGTTGAGCCAGAAGTGCTCGGCGTTGGCGTTGGTGACCAGATTTCCTGTCCAGGAGTGCGCCAGCTCGTGGGCCACCACCGCCACCAGCGAGCGGTCGCCGGCGATGAGCGTCGGGGTGAGGAAGGTGAGCCGGGGGTTCTCCATGCCTCCGTAGGGGAAAGACGAGGGGAGGGTGAGCAGGTCGAACCGCTCCCAGTCGTAAGGCCCGAAGAGGGCTTCGGCGGCGCGGAACATCGGGTCGATCTCCGCGAACTCGTAGGCCGCCCGGGCCAGCATCGACGGCTCGGCCCAGACTCTGGAGCGCGGCCCTAGCTCGGCCGAGGCGAGCTCACCGACCGCAAAGGCAAGCAAGTAAGGAGGGATCGGTTGAGGCATCTCCCATGAGTCAACCGCTTTCGCCCCTTCGAGCTGGCGGCCCCGTGAGGCCGCGCCCATCACGCTCGTCAGCGCCGAGGGGACCGTCAGCTCGGCGCGGTACCGGATTCGCACCCGAGGGGTGTCCTGGAGCGGCACCACCGAGCGGGCGTGAATGGCCTGGCACTGGCTGAAGAGGAAGGGGTGCTGCTTCCCTTCGGTCTGGGCAGGGTCGAGCCATTGGAGCGCCGAGGCCGACGACGAGGTCCGATAGACCACCCGGACGCCGCGGGATTCGGGCGGCAAATCGATGGTCAGCTTCGCGCCGAGAATCGGCTCCGCGGGGGCGAGCGTGAATTCCAGGGGCTGGCCCGCGAGGGACTCGACGCTGTCGATGGTGAGCTCCCGGGTATCAAGGTCGAGGGGGCCCTGGCCTGCCGAATCGAACAGCAAGGTGGCCGCGCCCTCGAGCACCTGTCGCGTGAAGTTCACCTCGATGCGGAGCTCGAGGGTATGGACCTGAGGTTGGGTCGAATCGGCGTAGGAGTGCGGGTCCAGTCGAGCCATGGGCGTCCCTTAGCCCAGGCGTCCCGCCACTGCGATGATGGCGCGGGGCGGAGTGTCGGATCCAGTTCGGCTCGGTCCGTTGACGGAAACACCTGCCTTCCGCCAATAGGCAGACATGGAACGAAAGTTCCGTATCGGGACCGGGGGTCGCCGTCTGTCCTTTCGCCCTGAGGGTCATCCTGCGGGTCGGCGCCGGGTCAGTGACTGCCCAGGTCGATCGAGAGGATTTTCACCACCGCGTGCGCGTCGCCCTTCGCGCCCTCGGCCGTGGCATCGGCGTACTGATAGTCGAGCCTGCCGGCGCCCGAAATCTCGTAGTGAATCGTCTTCGAGTAGCCGGGCCACTTGGGCCCGTTGTGTTTGCCCTTCATCACGCTGCTGGTCCCTACCCTGGGCGGCTGACCGGGAGTGTGAGCGTCGTGGTCCCAGAACTGCTGCGCGTTCTCGAGTCCGACGCGATCGGTGAGCGACTTCCACTCCTCGAGAAACTCACGGTGGACGACCACCCGATACTTCGGAATTGTTTCGGGTCGCCCTTCAGGTCGTCGAGCCGAGACATAGGGCCGGTACGCACCGGGCGGAGGGTCAGTCTCGCTCAGGGCGTCCTACCTCTTCGAACGAGGCGTTGTCTGCTCCCGACGTGGTGAGGACTCGCCGCGCATTCTCGTTCGCCAGCGCCGCTGCCGTGGTTCGCCAGTCGCGAATGCATTTCTCGACGGGGGCAACCGAGTCGGTGGCGAGGCACTGGGTCAGGGTCTCCATCAGCTCTCGCCGAAACGAATATTGGTCGTCTTCATCGAAGGCCGCGAGCCAGGCAAGGTCCCCGAAGTCCGTCACCCTGCGTTCTTTTTTGGGGCGCTCGAGTGTCGCCTCCAGCGAAACGAAGCGCGCGAAATGCTCGCGAAACGCGCGAAGGAGATCAAATCGTCCCAGGGGGAGCATCACCAAGCCGGTGCCATCCCTGTCGCGGATCTGCGCGAACCCCGATTTCGCTGCGTCCATCACCTCTCGACGCTTTCCCGCCAGGTCGCTTGCTTGGTAGATATGGACCACGGCCTCTCCTCGTTGCCAAGATAATATGCAAGATATTGGCAACTGGCTATCGCTTCTGTTTACCCATGTGATTCCAGGCGTTTGATGGCCTGGAGCAGGGCCGGCAAGTCAACCCTGCACCGCAGGCTGCCTCACGCCAGCCCGTCGTCCGGCACCGGGATTCCCACCTGCCTCAGCACCCTCAGTGCGTTGGTGGTAGCGACCACTCCGGGCCGTACCCGGTAGTCGAAGGTCATCTCGCCCATTCCATCGAGCAGGTCGCGGAAATGAACGTTGACCACGTCGAAGCCCGGTTGGTTCTCCAGTTCGGTGAGCGAAAGGTCATGGGTGGTGACTGCTCCGCTGGCCCCGGTCGCGAGCAGCAGCCGGAGCAGCCCACGCGAGGCGATC
>JAYUUC010000150.1:0-6686 GCA_043755105.1 Myxococcales bacterium | reverse complement strand
CTCTTCGGCAGACTCGATCTGCTTCGCGCGCTCGTCCTTCTCCACGCCCTTGCGGGAGAACACCTTCGCCGAGATCACGGTGCCGGTGACGCCCGGGGGAACCCGCAGCGAGCTGTCGCGCACGTCTCCGGCCTTCTCGCCGAAGATCGCCCGCAGTAGCTTCTCTTCCGGAGACAGCTGGGTCTCGCCCTTGGGAGTGATCTTGCCCACCATCACGTCGCCCGGCTTCACTTCAGCGCCGATGCGGATGATGCCCGACTCGTCGAGGTCCTTGAGGGCCTCCTCACCGACGTTGGGAATGTCGCGGGTGATCTCTTCCTTGCCGAGCTTGGTGTCGCGGGCGATGCACTCGAACTCCTCGATGTGAATCGAGGTGAAGACGTCGTTCTTGACCAGGTTCTCGCTGAGCAGAATCGAGTCTTCGAAGTTGTAGCCCTGCCACGGCATGAAGGCCACGACCACGTTGGCGCCGAGCGCCAGCTCACCGGTCTCGGTGGCAGGCCCGTCGGCGATCACGTCACCCTTCTTCACCTTGTCGCCCTTGCGGACGATCGGCTTCTGGTTGAGGCAGGTGTTCTGGTTCGAACGCTGGTACTTGAGGAGGTTGTAGATGTCGACCTCGGACGCCACGTCCGAGAACGCTGCCGGCACCTCTGCCTTGACCACGATGCGGCTGGCGTCGACCGCCTCGACCACACCGTCACGCCTTGCCACGCAGGTGACGCCGGAGTCGCGGGCGACGATCGCCTCGATTCCCGTGCCCACCAGTGGAGCCGCCGTGCGAAGCAATGGCACCGCCTGGCGCTGCATGTTCGAACCCATCAACGCGCGGTTGGCGTCGTCGTTCTCGAGGAACGGAATCAGCGAGGCGGCAACCGACACCAGCTGATTGGGAGAGACGTCCATCAGGTCCACGTCTTCGGCGCGCGCTTGCACGAACTCGCCGCCGCGGCGGGAAGAGACCAGCTCGCTGACCAGCCGGCCCTTCTTGTCGAACTCGGCGTTGGCCTGAGCGATGGTGTGCTTCTCTTCCTCGAGCGCCGAGTAGAAGGCCACTTCGCCGGTGAGGGTCGACCCTTCGATCTTCCGGTACGGGGTCTCGACGAACCCGAACTCGTTCACCCGGGCATAAGTCGAGAGCGACGCGATCAGGCCGATGTTCGGACCTTCCGGCGTTTCAATCGGGCAGATCCGGCCGTAGTGCGTCGGGTGCACGTCGCGCACCTCGAAGCCGGCGCGCTCGCGGGTCAGACCGCCGGGCCCAAGGGCCGAGAGCCGACGCTTGTGCGTGACCTCGGAGAGGGGGTTGGTCTGGTCCATGAACTGGGACAGCTGGGACGAGCCGAAGAACTCCTTGATCACCGCCGTCACCGGCTTGGCGTTGATCAGGTCGTGCGGCATCAGAGTCTCGATCTCCTGGAGGCTCATCCGCTCCTTGATCGCGCGCTCCATCCGGACCAGACCGATGCGGTACTGGTTCTCGAGCAGCTCGCCGACCGCGCGCACCCGGCGGTTGCCGAGGTGGTCGATGTCGTCGATGGAACCCTTGCCGTTCTTGAGGTCGATCAGGTAGCGGATCACCTCGAGGATGTCGCGCTTGGTGAGGATCTGCCCGTCGAGCGGCTCCTCGAGGCCAAACTTGAAGTTCAGCTTGAGACGGCCGACCTTCGAGAGATCGTAGCGCTCGGGATTGAAGAACAGGTTGTTGAAGAGGTTGATCGCGGTCTCAGGGGTCGGCGGATCACCGGGCCGGAGGCGCCGGTAGATTTCCATGATCGCCTGCTCCTGGTTCTCGATCTTGTCCATCATCAGCGTCTCCCGCAGATACGGGCCGACGTTGAGGTTGTCGATGAACAGAACCTTGAACTCCTTGATGCCGCGCTTGAGGAGCTCGTCCACCTTCTCCTGGCTGACCTCCTCGTTGCACTCCAGCAGCACCTCGCCGGTGGCCTCGTCGACGACGTCATAGGCCGAGACCTTGGTCCAGAGCTCGTCGGAGTCGATCGGCAGCGTCTTCATCTTCGCCGCTTCGAGCTTCTTGATCGCCGCGCGGGTGAACTTGCGGTTCTTCTTCACCAGCACTTCACCGGTCTTGGTCTTGATGTCGCGCGTCGCACGCTGGCCGGGCAACAGCTCGAGCTCGACCGACTTCTCGAACTCGTTGTCCGCACCGACGTAGATGGTCTCGGTGGCGTAGTAGTAGTTGAGGATCTCTTCGGTGTTTCCCTTGAAGTCGATCGGGTTCTTCTTCGCGGTGTCGGCAACGGCGCCGAGCGCGCGGATCAGCACCGTGGCGGGCAGCTTTCGACGACGGTCGATGCGGACGTAGAGCAGGTCCTTGTGGTCGAACTCGAAGTCGATCCACGACCCGCGGTACGGAATGATGCGGGCGTTGTAGAGCAACTTGCCCGACGAGTGGCTCTTGCCCTTGTCGTGGTCGAAGAACGCGCCCGGAGACCGGTGAAGCTGGCTGACCACCACCCGCTCGGTGCCGTTGATGATGAAGGTGCCGTTCTGGGTCATCAGCGGAATTTCGCCGAAGTAGACCTCCTGCTCCTTCACGTCGCGAATCGACTGTGCGCCGGTCTCCTCGTCCTTGTCCCACACCACCAGGCGGACGACGACCTTGATCGGCGCCGAGTAGGTCATGCCACGCTGGTGGCACTCGTCGACGTCGTACTTCGGCTTCTCGAGGTGGTAGCTGACGAACTCCAGCGACGACGTCTCGTTGAAGTCCCGGATCGGGAATACCGACTTGAACACGCCCTGAAGGCCGAGATCCTCACGCTTCTCAGGGGCAATATCCGCCTGCAGAAATTTCTCGTAGCTCTGTTTCTGGATATTGATGAGGTTGGGAATGTCGATGATCTTCTGAATCTTCGCGTAGGTCTTGCGGATGCGAAAGTTGTTCTGAACTGTCGTCGGCATTCGAGCTCCGGGCGGGTGCATCTTTTGGAAAAGCTTGGAAGCGGCAAAGCCGGCGCCTCCCTTTCAGAGTGGCGTCGGCTCGAAAACTGAAAGTGGGGAACTTCAGGGCATCAAGCCCCCACCTTCGCTTCGGCTACTTGATCTCGACGGTGGCGCCAGCGGCGGTGAGCTGGTCCTTCAGCTTCTTGGCGTCGTCCTTGTTCACGCCTTCCTTCACGGTCTTGGGGGCGCCTTCGACCAGGTCCTTGGCCTCCTTCAGGCCCAGGCCAGTGATGGTGCGGATTTCCTTGATCACGTTGATCTTGTTGGCGCCAGCGCTGGCGAGAACGACCGTGAACTCGGTCTTCTCTTCAACAGGAGCAGCAGCGGCTCCGCCGCCAGCCGAGGCAACGGCCACTGCAGCGGCCGAAACGCCCCACTTCTCTTCCAGCTTCTTCACCAGGTCTGCCGCTTCCATCACGGTCAACGCGGAGAGGCTCTCAACAATCGAATTCAGGTCTGCCATGTCTTATCCCTAGTAACGGCCTTCGTCCCTCGCGGGCATCCCAGCCTTGGAAAATGGTTTCTCGTTAACGTTTCGGGTTCGGTTATTTCTGTTCGCTCTTCGCCAGGAGCACCCGGGCCAGCTTCGACCCCGGCTCGGCGATGGTGCGCACCAGCTTGCTCGCCGGCTGGGTAATCAGGCCGAGGATCTTCGCCCTCAGCTCGTTCAGACCCGGCAACTTCGCCAGTGCCTGCACCCCTGCCGCATCGATACGCTTGCCGTCGATCACGCCGCTGCGAACCTTGATCGTTTCCTTGTCCTTGATGAACTCGGAGAGGATCTTGGCTGGAGCAATGACGTCGCCGTAGCTCATCGCCACCGCGATCGGTCCAGTGAAGTCGTCGCTGACCACTTCCAGCGGCGTTCCCTTGGCTGCTCGCTTCGCCAGCGTGTTCTTGAGGACCCTGTACTCGACGCCCCCTTCCCGAAGCTTCTTGCGAAGCCTGGTCACGGTCTCGACATCGACCTTGATGAACTCGGCGACGATCGCGGTCTTGGCGCGGGAGAACTTTTCATTCAGGTCTTTGATGACCTGTTCTTTCTCGCTCTTCTGCACTTGTACTCACCTCCTTCGTGAACCTGGCGAAAGTGCAGAGCGAGGGAACTCGAAACGAGAACCATTCGCTCCCTGATCTCGACAGGGCGGCCCATGAAGCGGCCATTTCGACCCTCGAGGCTTCTCGGCGCTCCCATCCCCTTCTTCCGATCTGCCGGAAGTCGCGAATGCCAGGGGAGTGCGGAGTTGCCTCTTCGGGTCCCTGTTGTCTTCGTCCAGGGAAAATGACGCTTGGCCTCATCGGCTTGGCGCCTGAATTGCAAAAGCTCGGGGCCTATATCCCGAGCTTCGGCATGAATGCAAGTGTCATCACTTCCACCGTCTGAGCGGTTGGCCAGCAGTCAGACGACGGGCGGACCGTTAGCGGAAGCGAGCGTTGATTTCCTGGGTATCGATCTTGATGCCAGGGCCCATGGTGGTCGAAAGGGTGATGCCCTTGAGGTACACGCCTTTTGCGGTCGCGGGCTTCAGCTTCATCACCAGGTCGATCAAGGTGGTGAAGTTGGCCTGCAGCTTCGAGGCATCGAACGACGCCTTGCCGACCGGAGCATGAACCACGCCCGCCTTCTCTGCGCGGAAGTCGATCTTGCCGCCCTTGGCTTCGCGAACCGCGCGGCCAACATCCATCGCCACGGTGCCGACCTTGGGGTTGGGCATCAGGCCGCGGGGGCCGAGGACTTTACCGAGCCGACCGACCACGCCCATCATGTCCGGGGTGGCGATCACGGTGTCGAAGTCCATGAAGCCTTCTTCGATGCGCTTGGCCAGGTCGGCCTCGCCCACCACGTCGGCGCCCGCTTCCAGGGCTTCCTTCTGCTTCTCGCCCTTGGCGAACACCGCGACCCGCATCGTCTTGCCGGTGCCGTGGGGAAGGACGACGGCGCCGCGGACCATCTGGTCGGCGTGCTTGGGGTCGACGCCCAGGTTCACCGCCACGTCGACGGTCTGGTCGTACTTGGTGGCCCTGAGGGCGATGGTCTCTTTGAGGAGCTTGAAGCCCTCTTCGACCGTGTAACGCTTGTTGCGGTCCACCTTGGCGGCCGCGCTCTTGAACTTCTTTCCGGGAGTAGTCATGGGGGTCAGGTCCTTTCTAACCGACGACGTCAATGCCCATCGACCGGGCAGTGCCCGAGATGGTGCGGATGCAGGCTTCGAGGGAGGCCGCGGTGGTATCGCCGATCTTCATCTTGGCGATGTCCTCGACCTGCTTCAGGGTGACCTGGCCAACCTTCTCCTTGCCGGGCTTCTTCGCCCCCGACCCCTTCTTCTTGTCGGTGTGCAGTCCGGCGGCCTTCTTCAGCAGCACGGACGCGGGCGGCGTCTTGAGGATGAAGGTGAACGACCGGTCCTGATAAACGGTGATCACCACGGGGATGATCAGGCCTTCCTTCGCCTGTGCCTGGGTCTGCGCATTGAACTGCTTGCAGAACTCCATGATGTTGACGCCCTGCTGACCGAGCGCGGGGCCAACCGGCGGGGCGGGGTTCGCCTTGCCGGCAGGAATCTGCAGCTTGACCTGACCTGTGATTTTTTTCATGAACGACTGCCTTTCAACTCCGTGGTGTTAGCGAGCGACCTGACCAGCCGCTCTCCCACGGTTGTTCATGGCGGACGATCCGCCACGAAATCTTACGAGCTGGTCTTCTCGACCTGCATGAAGTCAAGGTCGACCGGAGTGGCCCGGCCAAAGATCGACACCAGCACCTTGACCCGGCCCTTGTCCGGGTTGACCTCTTCGACGCTGCCATTGAAGTTGGCGAACGGCCCGTCGATCACCCGAACGTTGTCGCCTGCCTCGAACTGAACCTTGGGCTTGGGCTTGAGGGTGCCCTCGGAGATCTGAGTGGTGACCCGCGCCACTTCGGCCGCGCTCATCGGAGGCGGCTGTTGATTGGGAGCGCCACCGACGAAACCAGTCACCTTCGGAGTGTTCTTCACCAGGTGCCAGGTGCGGTCGTTCATCTCCATCTCGACCAGCATGTAGCCGGGCATCATCTTCTTCTTGGTGGTCTTCTTCTCGCCCTTCACCATCTCGACGACGTGCTCCATCGGGATGAGGATCTCGCCAAAGCCTTCCTGCAGGCCTTCGAGGCGGATCTTGTCTTCGAGGCTCTTCTTCGCCTTGTTCTCGAAGCCCGAGTAGGTATGCACGGCGTACCACTTCTTCTCTGCCATCACAGTTTTCCCCACAGCAGCGGCAGCCATTCGACCATCAAGTTGTAGGACAAAATGTCCATTCCGTAGAGGATCACCGCGGCCACGACCGAGGCGACCACCACCGCCATCGTCGACACCCGGGTCTCTTCCCAGGTCGGCCAGGTCACCTTCATCAGCTCGCCCGCCACCTCGAGGGAGAGCTGGCGGCTCTTCGGCCAGGTGAACGCGAAAACCACCGCCCCGATCGCCACCAGCACGCCGGCCAGGGTGCTGGCCTTCCAGCCGAGCCCCTCGATCAGTTCACTGTTGTGCCAGCGGGTCTGTCCGATGATCAGGTCGAAGACGTGATCGAGGAACAGGGCGAAGATGATTCCGAACACCAGATAGAAAATGACGACCAACCGCTGCGGGTCCATGCCCGAGCGGTTCGCCTGTTGGCTGGCTTCAGTTGCGGATGACATCTTCCCTCGTTCTCAAAAGAGCCAAAAGTCAGAAGGTGGC
>JAYUUC010000149.1:0-6689 GCA_043755105.1 Myxococcales bacterium | reverse complement strand
CGCGGCGTTTCAGCGAGTCAGCGCGTGAGGTGTAGAGGCGGTCCTTGAGGATGTCGAAGTACATCGCCGAGAGGTCCATCGCGCAGAAGTCGACGATCGAGTGGTAGACGAGGTGGAACTCGTAAGCCTCGTAGGCCTTGCCCACCTTGGTCACCAGCTCGGCCAGCCTGCCCTGGGCCCAGCGATCGAGTGGCAGCAGTTGCTCCGCCGACACCAAGTCCCGGGCCGGGTCGAAGTCGAAGAGGTTGGAGATCGCATAGCGCACGGTGTTGCGAATCTTCCGGTAGCCCTCGGAAAGCCCCTTGAGAATCTGATCGGACAGCCGCACATCGTCGCGGTAGTCGGACGAGGCCACCCACAGCCGCATCACCTCTGCTCCGTACTGCTTGATGATCTGCTCCGGGAGCACCACGTTGCCCACAGACTTGGACATCTTCTTGCCCGCGCCGTCGACGACGAAGCCGTGGGTGAGGCAGGTCTGGTACGGCGCCTGGCCTCGGGTTCCCACGCCCACCAGCAGCGACGAGTGGAACCAGCCGCGGTGCTGGTCGGACCCTTCAAGGTAGAGGTCCACCGGCACCCGCATGTTCTTCCGCACCGCAGCCACCGCGGCAAAGGAACAGGCCGAATCGAACCACACGTCGAGGATATCGGTCTCGCGCCGGAACTCGGACTTTCCGCACGCGGCGCAGCGGTAGCCGCTGGGAAGAAACTCGGCAATCGGGGTGCGGTACCAGACCCCGGCCCCTTCCTTCGCGACCGCGTCGGCGACCTTCTCCATCATCTCTGGAGAGATCACCGGCTCGTCGCAGCCTTCGCAGAGAGCCATCGGAATCGGCACCCCCCAGGTGCGCTGGCGGCTGATGCACCAGTCCGGTCGGCCCTCGAGCATCCCGTGAATCCGCTCGCGGCCCCAACGCGGCACCCACTGCACCCGGTCGATCTCCGCGAGCGCCTTTTGCCGCAGTTCGTTCTTCTCCAGGGAGATGAACCACTGGTGAGTGGCGCGGAAGATGATCGGATTGTGGCAGCGCCAGCAATGCGGGTAGCTGTGCTGGACCTGGTCGCCCTTGCGGTTGAGGAGGACCTTCTTTTCCTCGAGCAGGTCGACGACGATTGGATTGGCCTCGAGGACCTTCTTCCCCGCGAGCAGCGGGCCGACCGTGTCGTCGTAACGGCCGTCATTCTTGACCGGGTTGTAGATGTCGAGCCCGTAGACGAGGCCGACTTCGTAATCCTCCTGGCCATGACCGGGAGCGGTGTGCACCAGACCGGTGCCCTGCTCGAGGGTGACGTGCTCACCGAGGACGATCGGCGATTGTCGGTCGAGAAACACGTGCTGGTAGCGCAGCTCGGCAAGCTCTGCCCCGCTGGCGTACGCGAGCAGCCGGGTGGGGTCGACCATCGCCGCGGCTTCAACGGTGCCGCCGAGAAGCTCGACCGTCTTCAGCGCCAGCTGGTCGGTGGAAACCTCGGCGAGGAACTTCGCGAGCAGGTCCTTGGCCACCACCACCACGCGCTCACCGAGCTCGTAGAAGACGTACTCGAGCTTGGGGTGAACGGCGATCGCCAGGTTGGCCGGGAGCGTCCACGGCGTGGTGGTCCAGATCGCAAATGCCACCTTCTTCCCCGCGAGCGCTGGCCACCGGGCGCCGAGGTCATCGACGGAAGGGAAGGCGACGTAGACCGAGGGAGAGGCATGGTCTTCGTATTCGACCTCGGCTTCGGCGAGCGCCGTGGCGTCGGTGATGCACCAGTAGACCGGCTTCTTCTTCCGGTAGAGCGAGCCGTTGCGGGCGAAGGTGGCGAGCTCGCGAATCTCCTGCGCCTCGTAGTCGAAGCTGAGCGTGGCGTAGGGCTCGTCCCAGCGGGCGAACACGCCCATTCGCTTGAACTCTTCCCGCTGCACGCCGATGAACTCGTTGGCGTATTCGCGGCAGCGCTCGAGGAACTCATCGCGAGAGAGCGTCCGGCGATCGACCTTCTTCTCCCGCATCCGCTTCTCGACCGCCTGCTCGATCGGCAGCCCGTGGCAGTCCCAACCGGGGACGAAGTCACACAGCTGGCCGTTGAGGTTGCGGTACTTGGCGACGATGTCCTTGAGCACCTTGTTGAGCGCGTGGCCCGCATGCAACCGGCCATTGGCGTACGGAGGCCCATCGTGAAGCACGAACGTCGCCTTGCCCTGGTTGTGCTCGAGCATCCGTGAGTACGTCTTCTGCTCCTCCCACCACGCGAGCATCTTCGGCTCGAGCACGGCGAGGTTCCCCTTCATCGGGAACTCGGTCTTGGGGAGGTTGAGGGTGTTCTTGAAATCCTGACCGGAGGGCGCGGCGGGGTCGCTCATGGCCCGGTCGGCCGTACCATGCAGCGGGAAGCGTTTCAATCAACCGCGGTGGCTGTCGACCTCACCCGCGCCTGGAGTGGCCCTGCTTCTTCTCGGGCGGGTTTCCGGGGGTCGGAGGCGGAGGGCACTTCTCCAAGCATTTAGAAGGGCCCTCCTTCGGCATGCACCCCATTGCGCACTGTTGCGCCTGGGGGTCGGAAGCGGCCTTGGGTCCCGTGGCCTTGGGGCACTTCTCCTTCATGCATCGGGTCACTTCCGACGCCATCTTCTTCATGCAGGCCTGTTGGCACGCCTGACCTCGGGCCGTAGGCACGAAGCCAAAGGCCAGACCACTCGCGAGGACCACCACCCACTTTCGCGTCGAGCTCCAATTCATCATCGAATGACTCCTGGGTTTTCTTCGAGAGCGGCCTGGATGCTCAGTCCCACCTCAACTTTTCCACCCTTGGCTTTTCGAATCAGCACCTTCAGTTCCTCAGCGCCCTTGCGAAAAGTCCCCTCCGCCGTCTCCCGATAGCCGTCGCTCACCAGCCGTGCGCGGTAGAACTCGGTGACCTGAGCGGGGGTGGCCAGGGCCGAGTAACTCACCCGACGCATTCCCTCGGTGGAGCTATTGAGTATTTCGGTGGCAGCCGGAAAGACGGGGGCCAATGGAGGCGAACGAGTTTTCTGAAAGCCGGAAAGGTCGGCTTCCCCGAGCAGAACCGTGGTGGTGTGGTCGGTATTACCCTTGAGTGTCACCGTGTAGGAAACGAGGCTGTTCACATCGAGGCCGACAAACATCGGATCTGGCAATTGGGGTTGCTGAGAAACCGGCGGAACGTAGAGTCCTTCCCGAACGAACAACTCTGCAAAAAATTTTCCCAGCTCTTCGATCGACTGCTTCGAGCGGATGCTGCAAACAGTGACGGGTATTCCCTCCACGTTTTGAACCCCCGCGACGTCGATCACTTCGATCGAGTCCGGAACCACTTTCGCAAACCGTGAAGCAGCTCCAGCGAGGGCCACCCCCAGGGCCAGCCAGAAAAATCCCACCCAGGACGCTACTCGCACGACTGCCCCAGGAAGCAACGCCGCCTGTTGCTGACGCGATCGTCGTAAGCATCCGCGTAGGGGTCTGCTTCGAACGAAACGAACGGCACCTTGACGATCAGCGGGTCACGGCGACCGCCGGGGGTGGTGGGCCACCGGTCCGCTTCGATTCTGGGGTCGGGAACGATGATGTCGTCCCCCATCGCAGCAGCGTCTCGCATCGGCCCCATCGCCGACTCCTCTCCCATCGCGCTGAGATGGGCATGCAGCAAGATCGGCGTTTCGCCGGGAACGGGCCACGCCAACGGCAAGTTGCCGACGTATTCTTTCACCATCTGGGTGCCCGCGAAGGCTCGGCCAGTCAACAGGACCGGCACGTTGCTCAGCTCTTGCGCGAAGCCCACCATCCGCTGAAATGGCTGATTGCCGTTGGCCAGAGGAAGGCCGGGAAGGCTGATAATGGCATCGACGGGCTCGGCCTCCTGGGCACTGGCAAGTCCCCAATCGTCGACCAGCAGCGAGAAGCCACCCTCACAGACGCCGGCTGACGCCCGGCCCACACCGCACAGAGTCATCGGTCGGGGGACGTAGTGCTTGGCCTCGAACATCGATTCAGGGCTCGAATCGAGAAATACGGTGGGGATTCTCAAACCCGTCATCGTCCCCTGCGAGGAACAGAGCCCCCCGGCGTTGTCGGTGAAGGTTGCCCACGTCATGGGGTAGAGCAGAGGCTCTCCGGGAAAGGGCAGTGGTGAACTCGCGTTGGAGCGACAAGACACATCCAGCCTCTCAATTCGAGTGAACACCTGGTTGAGCGTGGCAGGTGCGCTGGAGGCTGAAAGACCATGGAAGTCCTGGTAGCGGGCCTGCATCTTGGCCCGAGAATATGCCAGCGGCTCTGGGCTGCGGTCAGTCCTCGGGCTGCCCAGGTCCGGGCGATTCATCCCGGCAGTGGTCTCGAACACCGCCGCCACCGAAGCCTCTTGAATCTTCAGCGACCAAAAGCCCACTTCGGCGAAGTGGATGGTGAAGATCAGCACCGTGACGAAGACGAGGCTCCCCAGCGCCAGTTCCACCATCGCCTGGCCTCGTTGATGCTTAGCCAAAGCACCCGTCAATGCGCCCCCTTGAAGCCGTTCATTTGCAGGCTTCGTGCGAGGTCGGCCGCCGCCGGAGAACTGATGGCGGTCATCGCCGCAGCGTTGTCGATGGGTCCCTGGGCATCGATGTCGGAGCGAACCAGCGTCGCGCGCCAGTAGGGGTTGAGCAGATTCGGTGGCTCTCTCCAGTGGCCACGGCGGTGGTAGTAGGTCATCCCCGTTGCCGTGACCAGTTGACGACTGAGGTCGACGCCGTCTCGGGTGGTTCCGGGAGAACCCTGGAAACGCTCGCTTGTTGTCGGGGTGAAGCTGAAGCGGAAGTCAATCTCGCCCCACGGCGTGGCGGGGGCACCAGCGTAGTTGCGCTCGAGCACCGCGAGGTTCTTGGGTTCGCCGTAGTTATCACCGCTGTCCATCAATCGCTTGGGGTTGAATTCAAAGAAAAAGGGCCAGATGCCAAAGGCATTTATTCCGGCCCAATGGCGACGGGGGTCGTCACAAACAGGCCCGTACTTGTCGACCTCGACTACCAGCCCTCCAATGCCGCTGCCCCCTTCATGCTTTGGACTGATGAAACCCAGGGCGTTGGTTCCCACCACCCGTGATTCCGCACCCCAGATCGGAAACAGCCCGGTGTCTTCGGGGCAAAACCCGATCGGGAAGAAGCCCCCGAACTTGAATACCCTTCCCCCACCCGAGCCATAGGTGACTTGAATCAGCGAGTGGTCTTCTCCCCATGCCGCGAACCCCGCCGCAGCCCCCTTGCTCGAACCGTGCGAGACGCCCCCATGAAAGTACGCGGAACCGGTGTGGAACGGTTCGATCGTCCGGACCGCCAGGTTGGCCTTTCCAAAGATCCGGTCGTAAATAAGATAATCGCCCATGATCAGCTTGTTGACCTTCTCGTCCAGCGGTCTAGAGCTTCCCAGACGGCTGTTGATGAAGGGGTATTGCCGGCCGCCCATGGCCGCGTTGACCTCTGAGTTGCTGCTCGCCTGAAATGCGCACAACCCCGAATCGATTGGGGCTCCGTGAAAAGGGCCAAAGGGAGAGCAATCATCTGCGTGGACTTCCCGCTCATTGATCACGTCGGCGCTGGCTCCCCCGAACGAGGGGGGAATACTGAGGGGGGCGAAGGGCTGACCTCGATTGATTGACTTGGTCAACTTCTCTCCGAGGGTCTGACCTCGAAGCGCATTCTTCAGCGACAAATAGACTGCCGCCTCCTCGACGTACAATCCGGTGGCGGCAATCCAGTGGGCGTGCACCAGGTCGGCCGCGCGCTGATCCAGATCCCAGAAGTCAGTCGCGGTGTTGGCGTCCATCACATACATCTTGTCCCACAGCATGAAGAGGTCGGTGGCTCCGAGACAGCCGCAGGGATTCCCTTTGCCACACAGGGGCACGTACTTGAAGAACCACTCCATGAAGAGCTTGTCGCCCGTGGCCCGCACCATCGAGCGGACGTGCGTGGCATAGCTGATCAATGCCTGCACACTGGTGATCGCCACCATGTGGCTGACCTGGGTTCGATTGAGCAGCGCCAGGGTGTTGTAGGTCCGGGCAGTGATCACCGCGTTGCTGTAGGCAGTTGCATCTGCCACCGTCTGCGCTTCGATCTTGTCCTTGGTCACGGCGCCAATCGAAAGTGTCATCAGCACCAGCAGCGCCAGCAGCAGCACCATCAGCGAAAATAGGACCAGGTTCTGACCGCGCACGATGCGTCTGTGAATGGGCCTCATGGCGTTGGCCCGCAGTAAGGACCGTCGATGAAGTTCGACGTTCGGGCCGGGGTCATCATCCTCAAGGTGTAGGACACCGGGATCGGCATCACGTACTGCTCGCGGATGTATCGACTGGTGATCTCCCCGCGCTTCTGGGCATCGAGAGTCACCGGCAGCGCTTCCCACTGCGCGTTCACCTGCGTTAACTGAATCGGGTTGACCCCGGTGAACTCCTGGATTCCAAACTGAGCCTGCGCGATTCTCGACAGGACCCAGTTGGCGAAGGGAATCCGCATCGGGTACCAGTAGACCATCTCGACCTCGAGACGGATCGGCTCAGCGCCATCGGTCGAGGGCGGTGTGTCGAAGTACTGGTCCTCCCCATACTGAAACCGGGGCATCACGCTCACATCGGCGAGGGTGGGCTTCAGCCGGCGCAGCCAGAAGATCGGCCCGTCGTAGGGGTTGGTCATGACCGGGTCGAAG
>JAYUUC010000148.1:0-2238 GCA_043755105.1 Myxococcales bacterium | reverse complement strand
TCTTTTGAAGCCGAGGCCTGCGCCGAGAGTCTGGGCTCGGCGCTGGGAGTGATTGCCGAGGGGGCGTCCGGCGTCGGCGTCACGTCGGGAGCCCTCTGGACCGCTGGAGCCTCTGGGCCCGGTGGCACAGGCGTCGGCAGAGGAGTCTCGGCCATTGAGATGCCTGCCGCAAAACTGGCGGCAAGGAGCAGGAAGCTGGCAATTTTCGCTGAAGAAAGGGTTCGCATGGGCTTCCTGTGCGGTCGGACCGCGGCCTTCTGCAGATGCCGTGCCGGAATCGGCGCAAGCCCGTAGTAGAAGCGCCCGAAATTGGCAAGGGCGGGCGCCTCCAGCCAGACGCCGAATGGCACCGGAAAGACGCACCGAGATGTAAGTCGCCGTTACTGAAATTCTTCCTGACGCGGGTCGCCGGCACCTGCAAGTGCCTGTAACTTCAGCAATGCGTGCCCCCACGACTTCGGGCCTGGCGCCGCGCAACTCGACGCGCGGTTTTCCCGAAAACCGAAACGAAGGTTAACCCTTCGCGACGACAGCCCGTTGCGGACGAGGCCAGCCGGCTTAGCCCAGAAAAGGGAGACTCCGTGACCAAGATTGACTGTGCCAGCGCTTCCAGGATTCCAGCCAACTTCAAAGCAGTCCCTTCGAGCAGCGCCAAGCCCACCGCCCGCTCCCTCAACCTTCCCAACGTTGTCAGCAAGGAGCGCTCAGACCTCTTCACCGGCGAGCCCGCGAGTCAGGGGAAGTTCCCGTTGCGTTCGGACGAGCTGTTCGGCAAGTCGTCGCAGCTGTGGCAAGCGCGTAACACCGGAGCGATCGGGCCAGTCCCTCAAGAGTTGATCCCCGACCCACTCCCCGATCCGTTTGCAACCCGCATCGTCAAGATCGACGGAGCGGGTCGTGAGGTTTCGGAACTGTGGATGACCGGAACCAGCAACGAGCAGGACGCTACCTTCCCGCTCTATCGGTCCCTGGACGAAGGCGCCAGCTGGCATCGCGCGGTCGATGAGCAGGGCAAGCCTCGATCCGTCTTTGCGGCGGGAGAGATGCCCTCGTGGATCCATCTCGACCGCCGCGACCGCTGGGCGCCTGAGATTCACCAGATCGACGGCCAGCTCGCCTGCCTCTACACCGGCCGCCACGAGGAAGGCGATTTGCGGATCGGCATCGCCATCGCAGATCGAATGGAAGGTCCCTGGAAAGACCTCGGGCCGAAAGTTGTCCATGAACACGGAGTGATCGACGCCACCGTGGTCACGGACCCGCGCACGGGCGAATGGGTGATGATCTACAAGCCAGACAGCAATGCGGTCCACCTACCCACCCCGATTGTCGCCCGTCCCTTCACCCTCGAGGGCGACCAGTTCGCCTTCACCGGTTCCGAGAACGAAATCTTGATCAGCGGAGCCGGACACGGAGGAGTGCTCGAAGGCCAATTTTTCGTTCCGGAGAATGGCGGCCTCGAGGGCGTGATCAGCTCCGACGTCTATGTCGACCATCGCTACAAGACCTGGACCACCACCATCGCTGATCCTCAAAATGGGCGCGCATCGGAGCCTGTCCTGCTGTTGAGCAGCGACAGCAAATGCCTGAAGGGCCTGTGGGTTGGCCCCGGTCACCCCTCGCTGGTCAAGATCGGCGACGGCAGGTATCGGATCTATCTGCACGCATACAAGAAGGGCACCGATGGCGGTCCCAAGGAGACCCGGATGGTCATCCAGCTGACCCTGTCCTACCGCGATGAGAACGGGCAACCGTGCGCTGGCTACATCGAGGAAGAGCGCCGCGCCGAGCAGGAGGAAGCGGCCGCGGGTCCGCGGGGACTGTTCGACCGGGCCGGAGACCTCCTCACCCTCAACGTCAACGTCAACGTCGGATGATCGGCGCGAGACGGCCGACGCGATCGCCGACGCCGTCTCTCACCAGCTGCGCCAGCTCGTCCACGGGTCGGGCCCCGCGCTCGACAATTCCCAGCGACAGCAGTGCCCCCAAAAGCCTTGCCCCGGAAGCGATCGCGAAGAACAGCTGCATCCCCGAGAGGCCGTGTCCAAGGACGGTGAGGTTCGGAGGCAGCAGCTTGAGCAGCGCGGCACCGACCATCGTCGCCAAGGCGCAGGCGACGCCTCCGGCCATAGCGAACATCGCCAGGTAGAAACCCCTTCCCCCTCTGGGCGCAACCTTGAGCGGCAAGTTGAAGCTGGCGAGCCCGTGCCCGCTCCAAAGCACCGCCGAGGCCACCAC
>JAYUUC010000147.1:0-2238 GCA_043755105.1 Myxococcales bacterium | reverse complement strand
GCGTGCAGCTTCTCGAAGAGGGTCGGCGCCGGGGCCTCTCCAAGCTGGTGGCGCTCGGCACCGTGTGCGCCTACCCCAAACACACCCCCGCACCGTTTCGTGAATCCTCACTCTGGGACGGCTACCCGGAAGAGACCAACGCCCCCTACGGGCTGGCGAAGAAGATGCTCCTTGTCCAGTCGCAGGCGTACCGGCAGCAGTACGGCTTCAACTCACTCTTCCTTCTCCCGGTGAACCTCTACGGCCCGGGCGACAACTTCGACGAGCGCACAAGCCACGTCATCCCCGCGTTGATCCGGAAGATGCTCGAGGCCCGTGACGCCGGCGCCCGCGAAGTGGTCTGCTGGGGCGACGGCAGCCCTACCCGCGAATTTCTCCACGCGGCCGACGCCGCCGAGGGCATCCTCCTCGCCGCCGAGCACTACGACTCGAGCGAACCCGTGAACCTCGGCTCGGGGGAAGAGCACTCGATTCGCTCGCTCGCCGAACAGATCGCCGAGGCTTGCAGCTACACCGGGCACATCCGCTGGGACCCGTCCAAGCCCAACGGTCAACCGCGCCGACTGCTCGATACCTCGCGGGCGCGGTCAGAGTTCGGCTTTGAAGCCAAAATCCCCTTCAAGTCCGGTCTGTTGGAGACTATTTCCTGGTACCAACACACCCGGCTGTCCGCCACTCCGACCGGGTAGGCAGGCCTCCGCCCCCTGCGGACAGTGTGCTTCTGGACGCCACGAAAATCGGACGGTAGGTTGATTCTGCGTCCAAGGTGCTAGGACGCGTCCGCTCGATGATTACCTATTTCGTCGCCTTTCTCTGCGCGCTGATCGTCTCCACCACCTTGACCCTGGTGGTGCGGAACCTGGCCCACCGGTTCGGGTGGGTCGATCGCGCCAACACCAGCCGGAAGATCCACTCCACCCCGATTCCCCGCCTGGGCGGTGTGGCGATCGTCGGCGGCTTCTTCGCCCCCCTGGCGGCGCTGCTGTTGGTGGACTCGAGCGTGGGCGACAACTTCCTCGCCAACCCCAGTCTGGTGGTGGGGCTGTTCGTGGGCGGACTGGTGATCTCCGTGCTCGGACTCTACGACGACTTCAAGGGCTCGTCCGCGGGGATCAAATTCTTGGTCCAGTTCGCGGTGGCCGCGGGGCTGTTCGGAATCGGCTTCCGGGTGGAGTCGATCGCCAACCCTTTCGGCGCCGCGATTCCGCTCGGAGTGCTCGCCTTTCCCTTCACCGTGCTCTGGATCGTCGGGGTGGTGAACGCGGTCAACCTCATCGACGGCCTCGACGGCCTCGCGGGCGGAGTCGCCTTCTTCGGCGTCGCCACCAACCTGGTGCTCGCTCTGGTCCGCGGCGACATCCTGATGTGCCTGCTGATGGCCGCGCTCGCCGGCGCGGTGCTCGGGTTCTTGATCTTCAACTTCAACCCCGCCTCCATCTTCATGGGCGACACCGGGAGCATGTTCCTCGGCTTCGTCCTCGCCGCGGGGGCGATCAAGACCTCGGCCAAGAGCGGCACCGCGGTGGCGATGTTGGTGCCCGTGATTTCGATGGGCTTGCCGATCATGGACACACTGATCGCCATGGTGAGACGATCGTTGCTCGGTCGACCCATGTTCAGCGCGGACAAAGAGCACATTCATCACCGGCTGATGAGCCGCCTCGTCCTCAGCCACCGCGCCGCGGTGCTGGTGCTCTACGGCCTCTGCTGCCTCTTCACCCTCACCTCGCTCGCCCTCGCCTACGCCAACAGCACCCAGTCCGCCTTGCTGCTCAGCGGGGTCGGGGTGGTGGTGTTCGTGCTGATGCGCAAGCTCGGCTACCTCAGCCTCAATCACGCAGGGGCGGTCAGCCTGGTGCGACGTCGCAACATCCAGCTTCGGTCGCTGGTGAAGGACATGATCGAGGCGATCGCGGAAGCCACCACCCTTCAGGCGCTGTGGGAGGCCGCCCGCCCCATCGCCGACGCTCTTCACCTCGCCCGCCTTGAAATCCGCTTCGATCGGGAGGTCGATGGGCTGGTCGACGGGGTCAGCTTCGAGACCCAGCGACCGGCCGGGACGGGTCTTCCTCTCAACCTCCACATGTCGCTTGTCCATCGGGAGCGTTCTCAGGGGAAGATTCACCTCTCCTGGAGAGATGGGCGCAGCGAGGTGGACCGCGACGAGGAGCTTGCGCTCGAGCTGATCGCCGACTCGGTTGCCGAGGCTGCGGCTCGCATCGCCGGGCTTGAGGAGGG
>JAYUUC010000146.1:0-2242 GCA_043755105.1 Myxococcales bacterium | reverse complement strand
GCGCGACTTGGCGGTGGCGAAGTGCACCTGCTGCTTGAGCTCGATCCGGTCCTTGCGCACGACGATGAGCGTCTGCTTGCGCGGGCACCCCTGGTTCTCCTTGGGCCCGGGCTCGTCGGGGCACTTGTCGTCCTTGTCGAAGATGCCGTCCTTGTCCCGGTCGGTCTCCTCGATTCGAACCACCAGCGGCTTTTCCTTCGGGGTTTCCTTCGGCCCTTCCTTGATCAGCACCTGTTTGGGGCCACAGCCCCTCGAGAGGCCCAGCGCCTTCTGGGTGGCCGCTTCAGCAGCCCGGACATGCTCACTGGCGCGAACGCTCGAGCCTTCGGTGAGCTCGCCCTCGGCAAAGTCCAGGTTGGCCTCTGCCTCGGCCAGCTCGACGGGGGCGCAGCGCTTCGCGCCACTGCGGCGGGCTCGCTCGATGTCGGCCTTGATCACCTCGGTGTCGGCGCGAAGCTTGTTCCCGCTCACACAGCCGACGCCGACCAATGCCAGGAGGACCGCAGAACGCCAGCGCCAGACCTTCATCGGGGGTTCACCGGGGCAGGGGGAAGGGCGGCCGGGTCCGGGACCACTCCACTGGGCTCGTCACGCTTGGTGGAGGCCATCGCCTGGGTGCGCGCTTCCGTGGCGAACCTGGAAGCTTTTTGCGCGAAGTCGAGGGCTATTTCGAAGTCGGAGTAGCCCACCTCTTCGCGCGCCTTGTGGATGTAAAGATTGGCGGCAGTCCACTCGTAGGGCGCGTACTTCTCGGCGCCCGCGGTGCGCGCTGCCTCGATCTGCACCTCGGCATCGAGCAGGTAAGCGGTGGACCGTACCGGGCCGCAGCCGGCCAACAGATTGCCGAGAAGGAAAACCGCCACCAGACGAGTCATGCGCAAATGAAGCTCCGACCAGGCGTCGATCAGTGTGGGGGTTGGGGGCTCAATTCGTAGCAACCGAGCCTGGGAGCGTCAAGAATTCGGCGAGCGGTTACGAGGAGATAGCCCATCTCTGGCGATCACTTTGCCGCGGGCAAGGATGTTTGCCATCGTGGACTGGCCGTGACTCCCTCTGCCGACTTTTCCCTCGGGCTGCTGCTGTGCGCGGTGGCCACGCAGCCCGTGTCGGCGCTTGCCCTGGACCGCCTGCGGGAACATCGCGAGGAAGCAGCGCTGCTCGTGCAACAGATCGCTGCTGCACAGTCGGTACCCGCAGCGGTCAACCGGGTGCAGTCTCTGGGAGAAGAGGCCTACGCGGCCGCCGCTCTCGGGCGACTCGTCCACGCGGGTCTCGGGCTACAACAGCGCCGAGCGCTCGCCACGGCCCTGGCGCTGCTCCGCACGCCGGAAGCGGGCCCAGCCCTGGCGTCGCTGCTGACGGATGAGGACGGGTCGATCCGGATGTCGGCGGCTCAAGGGTTGGGGCGCATCAGCGGCGGAAGACACCCGGAGCTGCTGTTGCCGTTGCTGGCTGACCGCACCCTGGGAGTCCGGCGCGAAGCTGCCCGGGCCCTGGGGCTCGCCCATCAGCCGCGCTTCGCTGCCCGCCTACTCGCAAGCGCACGCGGCGAGGGCGAACCCGAGGTGAAGGCGGCCTTGCTGATCGCGGTGGGGCAAAGTGGAGATCGCCGGCAGGTCCCTGCGCTGAGCGCCTTCCTCGAGTCCAGCTCCGAGAGCGCGCGCTGGGCTGCGGCGCGGGCGCTCTGCCTGCTCGGTGCCGAGCGAGGTCTGGCCTTTGCGTCCACGGCGATGCACGCGTCATCGGCCGCAGAGCGCTGCGACGGCCTGCTGCTGTTGCAAGGAGTGTCTCATCGCAAGGCAAAGGCGTTGTTGCGGACGGCGCTGGCCGATTCCTCACCGGAGGTCTTCGCCCTCGCGGCCCGGCTGCTGTTCGAAGCGGGAGATCGAACGATGGCTTCCTGGTTGGTGCGGGCCTCGGCGGCGGCGCAGGAAAAGGACAGGCGATTGATCGAAGCCGAGGTCGAGAACCTTCACCTCCCCGACGCGGACCTCGCTGCCTTGCGCGTGTCCCGATGAGCGTCGGCCTTGCAACGCTGGTCGCGCTGCTTGTCGTCGGTACGGCTCCGTCTCGACAAGTTCCGAGGGAACGTCCGGACACCTCGAGACAGGAAACCAAATCGGGGCCCGCCCCGTTCAGCCCGAGCGTAGGCCTTGAGGCCGTCGTCGAGGGCCGAGGGCCTCCCTCGACTCTGCGCCTTCGTCGCGACGCTCGGGATGAACGGGAACGGGATCAACTGGAG
>JAYUUC010000145.1:0-6728 GCA_043755105.1 Myxococcales bacterium | reverse complement strand
GTTCTCAGCCACCAGCACCGACGCCACGCCCTCGATTCCGAACAGACGTTCGATCAGGGGTGAGCCCTTCCCGGCCTCGGCGCTCTTGTAAAAGAAGGGGCCGCCGGGGTGAACGACCTGGCTGATCACGAAGCGGCAGGTCTGCGGGTCGGTGAGCGCCGGCTCAGCGCGAATGGCCACGCCCGAGTCCAGGCGGGGGTCGGGTTCAGACATTCTGGCTGACCTGGCGGTGTGCCCGGTCGCCCAGTGCCCTGAGGTGGTCGAAAGAGTAAATTCCAGAGTTGTGGCCATCGCTGAAGGAGATGGCGATGGCGTAGTTCCCCACGCTCGAGATCTGTCGCGGGGCCACGTCGGCGCGAATCGAGGCCGGATCGAGGACCTTGCGACCGGTCATCTCCTCGATGCAGACCGCACACTGGCAAGCGAGCCGAAGGTCGCGCACGTCGAGGTCGTCGGCGCGGCCGTCCCGCCAGAGCACGCTCAGGGTTCGAGGATCCCGCTGGAGAAAGCCGGCAGGCATCGTCGCGGGGCCCTGAGGCTGAACCGAGTTCTCCTTCCAGCCGGGGCCACCCTGGTCCGACTCCCAGGTCCACTGGAACGAGGGCAACGGATGGGCAGCCACTGCATTGAGCTGACCCGCGAGCTGGGTGCCGAGGGCGAAATAAGCCTTGGCCGCCGCGCAGTCGGGGTTCTTGACCACGATCGGGGTCCCCTCGTCGCCGCTCATCACCACCTCGGCGTCGAGCGGAATCGCGCCGAGAAACGGGACCTTGAGCTCGCGGCTCATCCGCGCTCCGCCACCGCTGCGGAAGATGTCGGTGTGCTCGCCGCAGTGGGGGCAGTCGAAGCCGCTCATGTTCTCGACGATGCCGAGGATCGGCACCTGGACCTTCTCGAACATCCGCAGTCCACGGCGGGCGATGTTCAGGCTCACGTCTTGCGGGGTGGTGACGATCACCGCACCGGAGAGGGGCACGCTCTGAGCCAGAGTCAGCTGGGTGTCACCCGTTCCCGGAGGCAGGTCGAGGATCAAGTAGTCGAGCGCTCCCCAGGCCACGCCTCCGATGAACATGTGCAGGTACTTGGTGACCATCGGGCCCCGCAGAATCGCAGGCGCGTCGTCGCCGGTGAGCAGCCCCATCGACATGCACTTGAGGCCGTGCTTCTCGAGCGGAATCGCCTGGCCCTCGGCATTGGCCACCGGGGGCTTGGCGCCCTTGAGGCCGAGCATCACCGGAATGCTGGGCCCGAGCACATCGGCGTCGACCAGGCCCACCTTGGCGCCGAGCTTTTGCAGCGCCAAGGCGAGGTTGACGCTGACGGTCGACTTCCCGACGCCGCCCTTTCCACTGGCGACGGCAATCACGTGTCGAATTCCCGGAAGTCTCTCTGCAGTCGAGCTCATGACCACTTCCTTTACCCTTTTCCCGCCTCACGGGTAAGTGGATTACAAGCTCGGCCCTTCTCCCTGGGAGCAGGCGCCAACGGATGTCTCAGCCCTTCCCCCGGAGCAGTTGCAGACGCAACTTGTCAACAGCTGACCGGAGGTCGCCATGTCTCGCCGTCTCGGTTCGATCGATTCACAGGACACCTCGAGGTCCGCTGCGTTCAACGAAGACTCGAAGGATGCGCTGGCCGAGGACCTGGACCTGATCCAGCGGCGCAGGGCCACCCGGGCAGCTTCGGACCGCTCGGACGTCACGCCGGAGCTGACCGGGACCGACGCTTCTCCCGACGAGGCCGCCCGGGGCGATGCGGGCAGCGGCGCTTCGCCCTGGGGTGCAGACCTCAGCGGGGTTCCCACCGGGCCCGATGATCAGCAGATGAGGACCGACCTCTTCGAGGACGAAGCCGAGAACCGGGACATCTACCCCGACCACCTCGAGCAGGGAGTGGCCCAGGACGAAGGGGACGAGCGGGAGATCACCGCGCGTCCCCATCACCCCGCGCGGCCAATCACCGCTGACATGCTCGCGAGCGACGACCCCACGGCTCAGGAGTAGCAGCAAGTAGCGGCACTGAAGCGCCACACTTTCTTCCTCGGCGTTCTACTGTCGCTTCGGTGAAATTGAACCTACACTTGAACTCCTCGGAGGTTTCGGTGCGGGTAGGAATCGATCTGGTTCACATCGCCGAAGTCGCCGCGACCCTCGACCGGTTTGGTGCACGGTATCTGGAGCGCTTCTTCACCTCTTCCGAAGTGGCCTACTGTAGACAAGACGCGGCCCAGACCGCCGCGCGGCTGGCGACGCGTTTCGCCGCCAAGGAAGCTGTTCGCAAAGTGTTGCGAATCGACGACCAGGCAGTTCCCTGGCGCGAGATCGAAGTTGTTCGCGCTCCGACGGGCCATTGTGAAATCCTCCTCCACTCGGCGGCTGCCGCCCTGGCCTCAACCGAAGGAGTGGGAGGCTTTTGCGTGAGCCTGAGCCACGAAGGAGAATACGCCACTGCGGTGGTGGTGGCAGAAGAGCACCCCGGGAGCCCAAACCGATGACCGACGATATTCGCGCCATTCTCAAGCAGCACGGCAAGCTCAATGTCGCCGCCGAAACCCTCGCCGAGGACAGCGACCTCTACCGGGCGGGAATGACCTCGCATGCCAGCGTCAATGTGATGCTCGCCCTCGAGGGAAAGTTTGACCTCGAGTTCCCCGACCGCATGCTGCGGCGCAGCGTCTTCGAGAGCATCGGGGCGATCCGCGCCGCGATCGAAGAGCTGAAGGCGACAGGATAGCCGCGATGACTCCCTTTCCGAGCAGAACGCCCTGGTGGCGCAGCTTCGAGGCGACGGTGCAGAAGATCGGCGTCGAAGCGGCGGGCCCCGCAGCGGCCGACGTCGACCGCCAGTCGCGATTTCCTCAGGAAGCCCTCGAGGCCTGCCGTAAGGCCAGGCTGCTCGGGGCCTTCGTCCCCACCGAGCTCGGAGGGTTGGGGTGCGATCTCGCGGACCTGGCGGCGATCTGCGCCACGCTCGGGCAGCATTGCTCCGCCGCGGGGATGGTGATGGCGATGCATCAGATTCAGGTCGCCTGCCTCGTTCGCCACGCGATCCACTCGCCGCTGATCCGCGCCTACCTGACCGAGCTGGCCGAGCGCCAGTTGCTGATCGCCTCGGTGACCTCCGAGCTGGGAGTCGGCGGAGACATGCGCTCCAGCGTCAGCGCGGTCGAGCCTGACAGCGAAGGCTTCGCACTGAAGAAGGAAGCCACCACCATCTCGTACGGTGAACACGCCGACGACCTGCTGGTGACCACTCGCCGTGCCTCGGATGCCGCCAGCAGCGATCAGGTGCTGGTGTTGCTGCGTCGGGGCGGGTTCACCCTCGAGCGCCGCGGGGTCTGGGACACGATGGGAATGCGAGGCACCTGCAGCCCGGGTTTCCTGATGCAGGGCCGCGGGGTCGCGGAGCAGGTCCTCGAGGTCCCCTTTCCGGAAATCGCCAGCCAGACGATGGTGCCGGTCTCCCACCTTCTCTGGGGCAGCCTCTGGGTGGGCATCGCCAGCGACGCGGTGAACAAGGCGAGAACGTTCGTGCGTGAACAGGCGCGAAAAACTCCCGGGGTGGTGCCGCCCACCGCCGGCCGCCTCGCCGAGCTGTGGAGCGCCTTTCAGGTGATGCGCAGCGGGGTTCGAGAAGCGCTGACCCACTATCAACAGATGCTGTCCGCGCCCGACGGGACCAGCCAGATCGCCAGTCTGGGATTTGCGCTGAAGATGAACAACCTCAAGATTGCGGCCTCGCAGCAGGTGGTGCAGCTGGTCCACCAGGCGCTGATGATCTGCGGCATTGCCGCCTACAAGAACGATTCCCGTTTCTCGCTCGGCCGACAGCTTCGTGATTCCCATTCGGCAGCGCTGATGGTGGGCAACGATCGCATCTACGCCACCAACGCCTCGCTGCTGCTCGTCTACAAGGATGAATGAATGTCCTCGCAATCGAACGATCCGGAGAAGGCCTTCTACGATGAGCTGGTGGCGCACCGGCTGATCCTCCCGCTGGGCGTGCCCGGGGTGTTCGGCCGGGGCGCGGTGTTCGAGGACGTGGTCGCCGGGTTGAATCGGCTGATCACCCATACCGCGGTCGGCGACAAGGCCGAGGCGATGCATTTCCCGCCGGTGATTCCGCGCAAGCTGCTCGAGCAAAGCGGGTTTCTCAACTCCTTTCCCCACCTCGCCGGGACCATCTTCAGCTTCGAGGGGAATGACGCCAAGCACCGCGAGCTGCAGGCCGAGCTCGCCGCCGGAAAAGACTGGAGCAGCTATCAGAAGATGACCGATGTGGCCCTCACCTCGGCGGCCTGCTACCCGATTTACCCCACCTGTTCAGGCTCGCTTCCCGAGGGGGGCCGACTGATTGACCTGACCTCCTACTGCTTCCGCCACGAGCCTTCTGCGGACCCGGCCCGACTGCAGATGTTCCGGATGCGGGAGTTCGTTCGCCTCGGAACCCCGGACACCGTGGTCGCCTGGCGAGGGGCCTGGATCGAGCGCGGCTCCCAGCTGCTGAAGCAGTTGGGCCTGCCGGTGGACGCCGTTCCGGCCTCCGACCCGTTCTTTGGTCGGGTCGGAAAGATGCTCGCGGCCAATCAGAAGGAACAGAAGCTGAAGTTCGAAATCGTGGTGCCGATCACCTCGACCGAGAAGCCGACGGCGATCATGTCCTTCAACTACCACCAGGACCACTTCAGCTCGAAGTTCAAGATCGAGACCGCGCCCGACACCCTCGCTCACACCGCCTGCCTTGGCTTCGGCATCGAGCGGATCGTGATGGCGCTGTTCAAGGTTCATGGCTTTCAGCCGGCGGCCTGGCCCGACCCGGTGCGGCAGAGCCTCTGGACATGACCCTCTCGGCGATCGGCCAGCTCGACGCGCGCCAGTATCTTCGTCACCCGCTTCATCAGTCCGAGCGGACCTGGCCCGAGACCAACTGCTATGCCGATCTCTGGATCGAAGTGCTGCACGCGCTCAAGCTCGAACCCGAGGCGATGCTCCCCTTCACCCTCGCGGTCGATTTCGAGGGCGACCAGTGGACCTTCTTCAAGCCGTCGCTCTCGGAGCTACACCAGCTCTACGGCATCGACGTCCAGGAGCTGACCCTGTGGCGGCCGCTGGAGGACCATCTGGTCGAGCAGCTCGGAAGAGGTCGGCTGGTGCTCGCCGAGGTCGACGCTTTCCATCTTCCCGACACCTCTGGCACCGACTACCGGACCCAGCACACCAAGACCACCATCGGGGTAGAGTCGATCGACCCAGCATCGGGCCGGCTCGGCTACTTTCACAACGCGGGTTACTTCGAGCTGGGCGAAGCGGACTACCGCCTGCTCTTTCCGCGTGAGTCGGCGGCCCCGGGAGTGCTGCCTCCCTACGTGGAGTTCGCCAAGTTGTCGTCGCTTCGGCGCCTGGACCCGGGCCAACTGATGAAGCGGTCACGGGCCTTGCTCAGCGAGCATCTGGGCCGAGCTCCGCGCGAGAACCCGATGCCTGCCTTCTCGGCCCGCTTCTCGAAAGATCTCGAGCAGCTGAAGAGCGGGCAGCTGCCCAGCTACCACACCTATGCGTTCGCCAGCCTTCGGCAACTGGGGGCGGCGTTCGACCTCGGCGCACGTTACCTGCTCTGGCTGGAAGGGCACGGGGAGCAGGGCTTGCAGCCGGTCGCGGCCGAGCTCGATCAGCTCTCGGCGACCGCGAAGGCAATGATCTTGAAGACGGCGCGGGCGGTGACCACGGGCCGTGCGGTGGACTTCGCTCCGCTGATGCAGACCCTGGAGCGGTGCTGGGCAAATGCAATGGGAACGTTGCAGGCACGGTACGGAGGGTGAGCCGACGGCAGCTCGATGCCGGGTGGGAGCTGGTCGAGAGCCTGAACGGCTCGGCCGACAGGCCCCCGGAGAGCGGCTGGAAGCCTGCGGTGGTCCCGGGCACCGTCGCGTCTTCGTTGAGGGCCCTGGGGGAATGGGGCTTTCGCACTCCGAAGGATTTCGACGCGGGGGACTGGTGGTACCGCTGCCGCTTCTCCGCAGAGGAGGCGATTCCCGGTCGGCGCCGCTGGCTCCGCTTCGAGGGCTTGGCGACCGCGGCCGAGGTGTGGCTGAACGGCGAGCCGCTGTTTCGTTCGAACAACATGTTCACCTCGAAGCGCGTCGAAGTGGGAACGCTTCTGAAGGCAGAGAACGAGCTGTCGTTGCGCTTCGAGTCGATGCTGGCGCTGCTCAAGGCCAAGCGCCCTCGCCCTCGCTGGAAGACGCGGATGGTGGAACAACAACAGCTGCGCTGGTGGCGCACCACCCTACTCGGCCGGATGCCCGGCTGGTCTCCTCCCGTGGCGCCGGTGGGTCCATGGCGGCCCGTCTGGCTCGAGGAGGACGAGGCCTTCACCGTCGAGAGACTCTCGGTGCAAGCAGAGCGGGCCGGGAGCGGAGGCCGGGTTCGGGTGTCGATGAATCTGCGCACCGCCGATGGATTGGCGCCTTCGTCGGCGAGGTTTCGGGTTCACGGGGAAGAGTCTTCGCTGGCGTTGCGGTCTCTCGGCCCCGGCCAGTTCGCGCTCGCAGGAGAGCTGCTCCTGAACGCGGTGGAACCGTGGTGGCCCCATACCCACGGGCCACAGCCGCTCTACCCTGTCGACATATCGATCCACGCAGGAGGCGTCGAAGGTGGGGTGGAGGGCGGCAAGGTTGGCTTTCGCTCGATCGAGGCCAGCCGCGAAGGGGGCGGCTTTTCGCTCGCAAT
>JAYUUC010000144.1:0-6732 GCA_043755105.1 Myxococcales bacterium | reverse complement strand
TTCGCCATTCCTCCCGAGCTTCGCCATTCGCTCGAGGAACTCGCCGTTTCGCGCGGGGCGACGCTGTACATGGTGCTTCTCGCCGCATTCAAGGTCCTCCTTGCACGCCAGAGCGGCCAGACGGACATCGCCGTCGGAGCTCCGGTAGCGAACCGGCGGCACCGCGACCTCGAGCAGATGGTCGGCTTTTTCGCCAATACCCTGGTGCTGCGCACTGACCTCGGGGGCAACCCCACTTTCCTCGAACTTCTCGATCGGGTGAAGCAGACCGCGGTCTCTGCCTATGACCATCAGGATGTTCCGTTCGAGAAGATCGTTGCCTCGCTCGACATCGATCGCGACCCCAGCCGGACACCGCTGTTTCAGGTGATGTTCGTGCTCCACACCGAGCCCCCCTACCGGCTCGAGCTGTCGGGACTGTCGCTGACCCGCTTCAAGCTGCCGAACCTCACCGCGAAGTTCGACCTCACCTTTCATCTGATGGCGCACGAGCCCGGGCTCGATGGGTTGCTCGAGTACTACGGAGATGTCTACGACGCCGCAACGGTCGACCGCTTGCTCGCCCAATTCCGCTGCCTGCTCGAAGCCCTGGTCGAGGCCCCTGACGAGCGCATTTCCCGACTGCCGCTTCTTTCGCCTCAGCAGTCCCGAGCGCTGGTCGCCGGTACCCGCACTGATCCGGAAGCCCCTGCCTGCTGCCTGCACCAGCTCTTCGAAGCGGAGGTGGCAAGGAACCCGGACTCGGTCGCCGTCTCCTGGAAAGGCGAACAGGTGACGTACCGCGCGCTGAATGAGCGGGCCAATCGACTCGCCCGGCGGCTGCTCGATGCAGGGGTGACTCCCGAGGCCCCGGTTGGCCTGTTGATGAGTCGACGCCCTGACTTGCTGGTGGGATTGCTCGGCATCCTCAAAGCGGGAGGCGCCTATGTCCCGCTCGATCCCAGCTACCCGCTGCCGAGAATCGCTTACATGTTGCAGGACGCAGGCGCCAAGGTGGTGGTCACCGAGTCAGGGCTGCGCGCGTTGATCGAGCCACGCCCGAACACGGTGATCACCCTCGATGCACCAGATGAACAAGCCCTGCTCAACGGACGCGAGGCCACCAACCTGAGTCTCCCGCTCGGCCCACGGTCTCTCGCCTTCATCATCTACACCTCCGGCTCGACCGGACAACCCAAGGGAGTCGCGACCGAGCATCACAGCGCGGTGGGCTATGTCTGGTGGCAAATCGAAACGCTGGGCCGGGCTGCGCTGCAAGGCGTGCTGGGCTCGACTTCCATCTGTTTCGACGTCTCGGTGCTCGAACTCTTCTCGGCGCTGGGCGCCGGGGGGCGAATCATCCTCGTCGACAACGTCCTCGAGCTGCAGGCTCTCGGCCCTGCCGCAGGAGTCACCCTGGTCAACTCGGTGCCTTCAGCGATGGCCCAGCTGCTCGAAGTGGGAGCCGTGCCTTCGACCCTCAAGGTCGCGAACCTGGCAGGAGAACCGCTTCCTACCCAGCTGGTGGACGGTCTCTATCACCTGGGCACGGTGGAGCACGTCTACAACCTCTACGGTCCCACCGAGGCGCCCTACGCCACCGCAGTGAGGGTTCCCCCCGGGTCGGATCGGCCGCCGTCGATCGGTCGACCGATCTTCGGGGTTCGGGTCTATGTGCTCGATGACCAGCGCCAGCCCTCCCCGGTAGGCGTGACCGGCGAGCTGTACGTCGGAGGCGGCCTGGTGACGCGCGGCTACTGGAACAAGCCCGAGCTCACGGCCCAGGCATTTTCCCCGGACCCGTTTCTGGCAGGGGGGCGGATGTACCGCACCGGAGACCTGGGTCGACTGCGTGCCGACGGTGAGCTCGAGTACCTCGGCCGCCGCGACCAGCAGGTGAAGGTTCGCGGATATCGGGTCGAGCTCGGCGAGGTCGAACGCGCGCTTCGCGATGACCCCCAGGTGGCCGAAGCAGTGATCATGGTCCGCGACCACGCGGCAGGCGATCGACGGCTAATCGGGTATGTCGTCACCAAACCGGGAACCGACGTGCCCAGCTTCGCCCAGTCCTGTCGCGACCGGATGAAAGCACGCGTTCCCGAGCATCTCGTCCCTTCGGTAGTGATTCAGCTCGACAGCTTCCCCCTGCTCCCCAATGGCAAGGTGGACCGCGCCGCTCTGCCCGCTCCCACCGACGAAGCGAGAAAGGCAGCGGCTTCGTTTGCGGCTCCCCAGACCGAGCTCCAGCAGAAGCTGGAAGGAATCTGGCGCGAGGTGCTCGCCACCGGAGCAGTGGGTCTGCATGACAACTTCTTCGATGTCGGCGGCAATTCCCTGCTCGCGGTCAAAGCCCGGGCCCAGATCAAATCCAAACTCGGCCTCGAGATGGCGCTGGTCGATCTGTTCCGCTTTCCCACCCTGTCGACCCTGAGCGCACATCTTGAACGCGCCGCCCCCGAAGCCTCGCATTCCGCTCACCGGACGGATGCCACCGAGCGGGACCAGGCGCTTCGGCGTCAACGTGAGCGCCGCGGAAAACGCCTGTGAGCGAAAGCGACCGTCTGGCAGAGGCGCAGGAGGGCAGCATCGCCGTGATCGGAATGGCCTGCCGCTTTCCCGGTGCTCGCTCGATCGAAGAGTTCTGGGACAACCTCTGCAAGGGGGTGGAGTCGATTCGGCCGCTCACCGACGACGAACGCAAGGAACTCGACCCTTCCCTGCGAGATGACCCGGACTTCGTCCCGGTCTTTTCCTGCGTGGAAGATTTCCAGCTCTTCGACGCGGGCCTGTTTGGAATGACCCCCCGGGAAGCGGCACTCACCGATCCCCAGCAACGCCTCTTCCTGCTCTGCTCCCACGAAGCGCTCGAAGATGCGGGGTATGACTCCACCCGCGTCGGATGGCCGGTGGGAGTGTTCGCGGCCTCTGACCGGTCGGACTACGGCCGACTGCTCGAGGTTCACCAGCCCCGGATCGACCGCTTCACGATTTCACTCAACTGCGACGCCGATTATCTGGCCACCCGGGTGGCCCATCGGCTCGACCTCAAGGGACCTGCACTCACGGTCCAGACCGCCTGCTCCAGCTCGCTGGTTGCCGTGCACCTGGCCTGCCAGAACCTGCTGGCGGGTGAATGCGACATGGCGCTCGCAGGAGCCAGTTCGCTTCGGTTCACCGAGAAGGGCTACCTCTACAAGGAAGGGAGCGTCCTCTCTCCCGATGGTCATTGCCGCGCTTTTGATGCAGCGGCCAAGGGCACCGTGGGAGGAAACGGCGCCGCAGTGGTGGTGTTGAAGCGTCTGGCCGATGCGCTCAAGGACGGAGACTCGATTCGCGCGGTGATCCGTGGCAGCGCGATGAACAACGACGGGAGCGCCAAGGCGAGCTTCACCGCCCCCACGGTGGACGGGCAGGTGGCGGCCATCACCGACGCACTTCGCCTCGCCGACGTCCCTTCCGAATCGGTCACCTTCGTCGAGGCCCACGGCACCGGGACTTTCATTGGCGACCCGATCGAAGTGGCGGCACTTGTTCGGGCCTATCCCGGAGATACCCCCGCCCTGCTCGGGTCAGCGAAGACCAATGTTGGCCACCTCAATCAAGCTGCGGGAATGGTGGGCTTGATCAAGGCTGCGCTGGCGGTGGAGCGCGGGGTCATTCCTCCCACGCTCCACTTCCAATCCCCCAACCCCAACATTCAATGGGGCCGATTTCAGGTCAACGCCGAGCGGGCCGAGTTCACCTCGAAGGTGGGACCGCGCCGTGCCGGCGTGAATGCCCTGGGAGTGGGCGGTACCAACGTTCACCTGGTTCTCGAGCAGCCCCCCGCTCCTGCTGCACCCGTGGGTGAAGCGCGCTTCCGATTGTTACCTCTGTCAGCGAGAAGCTCGGCGGCGGTGCAACAGTCTGCGCATGCCTTGGCGGCTTCCCTGAAAAAGGGAACCGGCGCTCACCTTGATGATGTTGCGTTTACACTGCAGCAGGGACGGCGGGCCTTTCCCTGGCGGACCTTCGCGGTGGCGCGGTCGACGTCGGGCGCCGCTGCAGCGCTGGAAGGAGCAGCGATGCCGGCAGTCCAGGCATCGGTATCGGCACTGCCGGTGGTGTTCATGTTTCCAGGTGCCGGCACCCAGTACCCGGCCATGGGCGGGGGGCTCTACGCCTCGGAACCCGTCTACCGGGAAGCCTTCGATCAGTGTGCTGCGTTGCTCCAACCGATCATCGGCGTTGACCTGAGGGCGCTGCTCTACGGGCCGCCCGGTGACGCCTCGGAGGCAGACGGGCTTCTTCGGATGGCGATTCAGCAGCCGGCGATCGTCGCCTGTGAATACGCCCTGGCCCAGCTCTGGCGCCACTGGGGCATACAACCCGCCGCGATGATCGGTCACAGCACCGGCGAGTACACCGCGGCCTGTCTTTCCGGCGTGATGTCCCTCGAAGTCACCCTCAGGCTGGTCGCGGTTCGCGCCGAGTTGATGCAGCGGTCAGAGGCAGGTTCGATGGCGGTGGTACACCTGCCCGAATCGGAGTTGCTGTCGGCGCTGCCCGATGCGGTTTCTCTTGCGGCGGTGGACACCCCTGCTCGGTGCGTGGTCTCCGGAGCGTCGGCCGACGTCGAGGCCCTGTTGACCTCGCTGGAGGCAGCGGGTGTGCGCGTACAGCGGCTGAAGGTGGAACGGGCGGGACATTCGGCCCTTCTCGATCGAATGGGGGAGTCCTTCGCGCGCGAATTCGAGGGCGTGACGCTGCGCCCACCCTCCATCCCTTATGTCTCAAATGTGACCGGGCAATGGATCACCCCCGAAGAAGCCACCAGCGTGGCCTATTACCTGCGCCATCTCCGCCGGCCCGTTCGTTTTGCCGATGGACTGAAAACCCTGTCTTCGTCAGGGCCGGCGCTCTACCTCGAAGTCGGCCCCGGAGGAGGGCTCTCTGCGATCGGACCGCAAGTTCTCCCCTCGCCCACGCCCTTCGTCGCATCGATGCGCCACCCCAAGGATCCTACGGATGACGTCGAGCTGTTGCTCGGCGCGTTGGGTCGTCTCTGGTCCCTCGGTTCAGAGGTTGATTTTGCCAAGGCTTCCTCGGTCCCGGTCGGCAGGCGCACCGCCCTTCCCACCTATCCTTTCGAGCTCGACCGCCACTGGATTCCTCAGGATTCAGAGAGCGCGCCGGGCACCTTTCGATCTTCGCGACCGGAAGGTGCCGCCGCTCCGGAGGGCCGGGATGCAGTGCTTGCCCAGGTGAAGTCGATCTGGCAGACCGCGCTCGGCAAGGACGCCATTGGCGATCAAGACCCGTTCATGTCTCTGGGGGGAAACTCTCTCACCGCAATCGGCGTGGTCGCCGAGCTGAAGGACGCCTTCGGGATCAGCCTGCCGATTCACACTTTCTACGCCAACCCCACGGTGGCGGACATCGCCGATGCGCTGGTCCGCAGCGCCAAGCCACGCACCGGTCAGTCGCCCCGAAGTCAGCGCATTTCCGCGCTGGTGCCTCTTCGCGAGGGTGCCAGCGCCGAGCCCGTCTTTCTGGTCCACGCGATCGGTGGCGGGGTGATGGGGTACCGGGCGTTGGTGGACAGCGGGTTGCACGACCGTCAGGTGTGGGGGCTCCAGTCTCTCGAGGACGAAGTCGCCTCGAATCACTCCAGCATCGAGGGTCTCGCCGAATATTATTCCAGCTCGATTGCCGACCTTTGTCCGCGGGGGCGCTGCATCCTGGTCGGCCATTCCTTCGGCGGCGTGGTCGCCTTCGAGATGGCGCGTCGGCTTCAGGCTCGAGGTCTCATCGTACCGCTGGTGGGAATGATCGACAGTCCCGAGCCGGGCAAGAACTTCCGGACCGACGAGGACGCGGAACTGTGGGCGGCGCCGTTCCTGCTCGGAAATCCCGACCCGGCGTTCCGAGAGCAGCTGAGAGCATTGACGCCCCCGCAGCGTCGTCCCTTCCTCGAAAGCCAGCTGGAGAAAGCAACCGGTTCTTCCCTGGCCTTCGAGGCGGTACTGGGCTCTCGGGCGGTGAAACGCTTCCTCCGATACATGGGGGCTTTGGAGTCGTATCTGCCCGGCGCCTTCGCCGGTCGCATCAGCTACTTCCGCGCCCACGAACGCCCCGAAGGAACGGCCCCGGGGGCAATCTCCTGGCTCGAACGGGCCACCGAAGGCGCAGAGCTGGTCACCGTCCCCGGCAACCATTTCTCGATGCTGGATTCTCCCCATGTTGAGAATCTCGGACAGAGGCTGAGGCGAAGCCTTTCCGCCGCGCTGCTCCACTCGAGTGGAGGACGACACCGATGAGCCCTGGCAGCCCCGCCGCGCTGGCTGGCACCTGGTTTCTGGAGTCGTGGACCCGCAGCGAGGGCGCGGAGGCTGCTTCTGCACAGGTATTTCCCGGGGCCGCAGGAGTGCTCGTGTACGACCCACTCCGCGAGCGGGTCTGGGTGCAGATGACTGCTCCCTCGATGAAGGTGCACCAGGCCTACACGGGCCGCTTTCAAATCCTCGGCGGCCATACCGTTCGTCACTACGAGATCCAGGGCGTGCTTCACAACGACCGGGGCACGAGCTTCGAACGCGACTTCACCGTCGACAACGATAGACTCACGCTCAGGTGGTCCTGGAACCCCCCTTCAGGAGGCGAAGGGATTGCCTGTCAAATGATTGCGGTCTGGGTTCGGGCCGTTTCTTTCTGAGCACTGGTTCGATTGCGATGACTGGAGATTTTCCATGTTCACAGGGGAAGTAGTGCCAC
>JAYUUC010000143.1:0-19022 GCA_043755105.1 Myxococcales bacterium | reverse complement strand
GGAGCGCGGCCTGGTAGTGCCCGGAACGGCTGACCGCCGTCACAGCCTGCGCGGCGGGGACCCCGAAAGCCCCCAGCTGAACGTCCCCGCCCGGGCTCACCGGCGTCCAGGGGACTCCACCGAAGCTGACATCGCCTTCCACTTTCCACGACGTGGCGGAAAGGTCGCGGGTGCGGTCCTCACTGAGGTCGAGCGCCGCCGCGCTCAGAGGCCCCTGATGGGTGGGGAAGATGCCCTCGGGGTGAAACTTGAAATCCTCGTACTGCAAGCGCATCGCTCGGGCCTGGTAGTGGCCGGTGCTGTCGGGGACAGACGTGGTCTGACTGCGGTCGTTGCCGCGTTCGAAGGTGAGCGCGAGAGAACCGGCAACCGGGGCCCGATTGAGGGTGGCGAAGCCGCTCACCTCGCGAACGGCGATGCACAGCCCGAGGGGGATGCTGCCGTCAGGGGTGCCTCCATCGTCGAACTCGACGTCGCTTCCTGGAGGGCATTCCTCCGCCGGAAATTGGGGAGGGTAGCTGCGGCCGGCATCCACCGGAGGCACGGGCGGGGGCGGCGGCCTTGGACCGGCATCGACCTGGGGACTCCCCGCGTCGACGGCGGCCAGCGGGGGTAGCTCGGAAGGGACCGGGCAACCCTGGCACGCAGGGGCCGCTGCGCCGAGCAGGCACAGCAACAACCAGCACAGGCGGCGGAGGCGGGCTTGCATGGCGAAGAGGGGGCGGACCTTAGGGCCCAAAGACCCGCGCCGACAAGGCAGGGCCTTCGCTGACAACGGTCTTCACCCCGCGCGGGCCACCACCCGGGCGGCCTGTCGTTCGGCCTCGGCCACCACCGCGTCCTCGTCGAGGGTGAGCAGACGGCGGTCGCGCATCACCACCTGCCCGTCGATCACCACATGGCGGACGTCGGAGGACTGGCCCGAGTAGACCAGCTGGGCAATCACATCCGCACCGGCGGGCGTCGAGTGCGGGCGGGAGAGCTCGACCACGGTGAGGTCCGCGCGTTTGCCCACTTCAATCGAACCGAGCTGGTCTTCAAGCCCGAGGGCGCGCGCGCCTCCGAGGGTAGCCAGTTCGAGAACGCTCGCCGCAGGCATCGCCAGGGGCCCGGCCCGGGGCTTGTGGAGAAGCGCCGCGAGCCGCATCTCGGTGAACATGTCGAGGTTGTTGTTGCAGGGAGCGCCATCCGCCCCGAGGCAGACCCGCACCCCTTCGGAGATGAGCTCGGGAATCAGCGCGATGCCCGAGGCGAGCTTGAGGTTCGAGCTCGGGCAATGACAGACCACCGTCCCGCGATCGCGCAGCAGGGCCCGCTCTTGCTCGCTCAGCCAGATGCAGTGGGCCAGAGTGACGTGAGGGCCACCGATGCCCAGCCCGTCGAAGTAGGCGACGTTGTCAGTGCCGGTCAGCTCGCGAACGATGCGGCACTCGGTGGCGTTCTCGCTGGCGTGGGTGTGAATGCGCAGGCCGAGCTCTCGCGCCAGGGTTGCGACCCGGCGGAGCAAGGCCTCACTGCAAGAGAGCACGAAGCGGGGAGCGAAGGCATAGCGGAGCCTTCCATTGGCGGTGTCATGCCACTGCCGGGCGAGGGCGAGGCTCTGTTCGATCGAGTCCTCGGTGGTTTCGCGCAGGCCGGGGGGAACCTCGTCGCCAATGTCCATCATCGCCTTCCCGCCGGTGAGCCGGAAGCCGCAGTCGCGGGCGGATGCGAACACCTCGCCGTAGTGGGACACCGTGCCCATGTCGAGGGCCGCGGTGGAGCCGGAGCGGATCAGCTCGGCGAAGGTCAGGTCCGCGGAAGCCTTCATCGAGGCGGCATCGTGGGCGGCCTCGAATGGCCAGATGCGCTCGCGAAGCCAGTCGAGCAGCTCGAGCCCATCGGCGCGGTTGCGGAACAAGGTCTGGCAGGCGTGGAGGTGTCCGTGGACGAAGCCGGGAATCACTACCTTGCCGAGGGCATCGAGCGTGCGGAGCCCGGTCGCCTTCAGCCCCGGTCCGAGCTCCGCGATCCGACCTGCTTCGATGCGGATGTCGGTCTGAGCGAGCACCGCGCCCGCGGCGTTCTGGGTCACCACGGTGCCATTTCGAATGATCAGGTCCACAGGTTTTTTGCCTCTATCACGAGCGAGCAGGCTTCGGGGCTGCTCCTGATCGCGTGACCCCGGCGGCGCGCTTTGTTATTTCTCGGGGTCATGTCCTCGAGGCTTCGCATTGGTGGGTGGCTGGCGTTGGTTGCAATCTCCTGCACGCCTTCGGTGGCCCGGGACCCCACGTCCGCCCGGGTGACCGCGCTGTTCGACCCGTCGGCGCCGACGCCGGTGGTGCCGACGCCGAACGACCTGGCGATGGATCCGACCACGGGTCGGGTCAACCTCCCCGATGCGCCGGGGGCGGGAGAGGCCGAGCGCGAATACAATCGTTATCTCCGAACGCTCGACGGCTTTCCGGCCTCGGCGGCGGCGACCTGTCAGTTCTCTGCACCGCTCGACCCCCAGAGCGTGACTGCTGCGGCGTTGCGGCTGCTGGATGTGACCGACCCGCTGGCGATCAGCCCGGTCCCCACCGCGGCCCAGATGCAGCAGTGTCGCGCGGACTGCACCCTGAGCCCCGACGAGGTGGCGTGTGCCACCGACTGCCCGTCCCGACTGACGCCGCAGCTTCGATTTGAAACGGGGGTGAACCGGCTATCGGTGAAGGCGCCCTTTCTTCCCGGTCACGCCTACGCCGTGGCGGTGATCGGCACGGCCTTGCGCGGGGCCGGAGGCGAAGAGGTGGTCGGTTCGGCCGCCTTCGTGCTGCTGCGGGCACGCAAGCCCCTCACCACCTGCATCGATCTGGGCTCGACCGATTGTCGTTCGATGACCACGTTGATCTCCGGCTCGAATCCCGAAGAGGCGGGGGCACACGCGGTGGCGCTCGAGCGGGCCCGCCGCCAGCTGCAACCCGCGCTCGACCGGCTCGAGCGTGACGGAGTTATCCGCGAACAGCTCGCGGCAGCCTGGTCCTTCAGGATTGCCTCACCGGGAATGGCCTCCTTCGACCCCGGCCAGGGCGTGGTCCCTTTCCCCAGCGAGCTGTTGATGAAGGACGGGAAGGTGAACCTTCCTCCTGACCCGGCCGACGACGCGCTCGCCCAGCAGCTGAAAGTGGGGCTGAACCAGCTCGATGGTTTTTCCACCACGGCGACCCTGGTGACCGAGAGCTCGGCGACGACGGGTGCTGCGGATCTGCGGCTCGATTCGGCCTCGCTCGCGGTCGACCAGTTCAGGCTGATCAACCTCGAAAATCCTTCCGAAGAAGTCCCGCTTCAATTCCGGTGCAAGGCTTGCGGGAGCAGCGCCGATGCGCCGGGGAAGGAACCTGATCAGGTGGCGCTGATTCCCCAGCTGCCCTTGCGTTCGCACACCCGCTACGGCGTGCTCTGGCTGCAGGGATCCAAGGGTTTGAAGGGCGGAGCGCTGAAAGCCAATCCGCTGTTTGCGTTGACGCGCTTGTCGAACCCGTTGATTCAGGGCGGGAAAAGCACGGTCTCCGGGCTCAGCGACGAAGACGCCGGGCTGCTCGAACCGCTGCGCGCTCAGAACCAGGCTGTCCTCGCCGCCGGAGAGACGCGAGGACTCGGGCGCGAGCAGGTGCTGCTCTCGTTCAGTTTCACCACCCAGACCACCTCCGCCGCGCTGCCGCTGCTGGCCCAGAAGCCCTCGGAATGGAACCTGCCCACGGCGGTGATCGGCGGCCCCGGCAGACTGGTGAACCTGGACCTCGCTTTCCTCGGACAGATTTCGACTCTGGTCGGAAAGGACCTCTCGTCTCACCTTCGCTGGGCCAAGGAAGGCGAGCTGACCTCGGCCAACGCGCTCGAAGCGGGGGTGAACGAGGCGGTGCTCAACACCTCGCAGGTGGTTCCCACGCTGGGCGCCTTCACTGCCGGCACCCTCGCCACGCCAGCGAGGGAAGCGCGAAGGTTCCTGCTGGTAGTGCCCAAGGTGCCCCGATTCCCGGACGGTCGTATTCCGGTGGCCGTGTTTCAGCATGGCCTCGGTCAATCGCGGCGCGACGCGCTGCTGATCGCCAACACCCTGGCCGGCGCAGGAATGGCCACGGTGGCGATCGACGCTCCCTTTCACGGGGTGCGCTCGTTCTGCCAGCGCAATGCCGATTGCCGCTCGGGGGTGAGCTGCGTCGCCCACCGCTGCCCCGACGACCTGATGCAGGCCGCCGACGGGTACAAGGTGCGGGTGCTCTTTGGAACCACCAACGACCCGCTGGAGACGCCGGTCATCTCCGGCGATCAGTTCAACTCCACCACCCTGCTCTTCGCCACCCGCGACCACTTGCGGCAGCAGGTGATCGACCTCTCCCAGTTGGTGCGGTCGATCGCGGACAGCGGCGGCGGCATCGGTGGAATCGACGTCGATGATCCGGCCACCGCGGTGGTCGAGAAGCTGGACGGCGCCGCGCCCGCCTTCATTGGCCAATCGATGGGGGCGATCATCGGCACCCTCGCGGTTGCCGCGGTGCCAGAATTTTCGGCGGCGACCTTGAATGTTCCCGGCGCGTCCCTGGCGGACATCTCGCTCACTGCTCCCGCATTTCAGAGTACCCGGCTCGCGATCGACCAATACCTCACTGGAAGGGGCACTCCGCCCGGGAGCCAGGGCTACGATCAGTTCGTCGATACCCTGCGCTGGGTGCTCGACCCGGCCGATGGGCAGAATTTCGGTCGCCATCTGATTGCCGAGCCGCTCGTTGATCCCCGGACAGCCGCGCCGATGCCGCGGACGCCGACCTTCATTTCCTGGGTGAAGGGAGACCAGGTTGTCCCCAACCCCACCACCGAACTGCTGCTTCGGAGCATCGATTCCAGCTCAGCCCCACAGCTGTTCAAGCAGAAGCAGTATCAAGGGGGAGACCATGGCTTCCTGCTCGGGGTCTACCTCCCCAACGGCGCTTCCCTGGCGCTGCAGGCCCAAGAGGACGCGGTGAACTGGGTGGCCCCATGAAAAGAATTTCCTGCTGCGCGGTCCTGCTTCTCGCCGCCGGGGCCAGCGCGGCCGGCTTCGCGATTCCGGAACAGTCGGCCCGTTCTCTTGGCAGCGGAGGGACGGGGACGGCGTCGACGAGCGGGGCGACGGCCCTCTATTACAACGTCGGCAAGCTGGGCTTCGAAGACGGGTTTTCGGCAGAGCTCTCGGCGACGGCGATTTCCCCCAACTTCCAGTATTCGCCGCTGCAAGCGGTGTCGGGCGAGCCCGCCTCGGCGGACCCTGCCCTGTTCGTGGTGCCGTCGGTGTTCGTCTCGGCCCCTCTCTCGGAGACGCTGTTCGTCGGCCTCGGGGCCTTCTCCAACTTCGGGCTCGGGCTGCGCTGGCCTGCTGCCTTCGCCGGCCGCTTCGAGTCGAGCGCTTCGAACCTCACTACCTACACCTTCAATGCCGGAGCAGGGTACCGGCTCAACGATACCTGGGGCCTTGGCGTCGGGGTGGACGTGGTGCGTGGAACCCTGTCACTGGAACGGCAGCTCAACCTGATCGATTCCGAGGGTTCGCTTCGGGTGGGGGCGGGCGCCTGGGGCGTGGGCGCCAACGTCGGGCTCGCGGGGCGGTTTCTGCACGAGACGCTCGACCTGGGGCTGACCTACCGGAGCGCGGTGACCCTGGCCTTCGCCGGAGCGGCCGACTTCCAGGTTCCACGCGAGCTCGAAGGCTCACTGGTGGATCAAGACCTGCGCACCTCGCTGACGCTGCCGCACCTGCTCTCGCTGGGCCTGAGCTACCGGGCGACCTCGGCGCTGCGGATGAATGCCGACCTCACCTACTCGACCTGGTCGACGCTCGATTCGCTCGCGCTGCACTTCGCCCAGAATCCTGAGCTGGATCAAACCCAGCGGTTGGCATGGCACAACACTCTGTCGGCGCGGGTGGGGGCGGAGCTGAGCGCCACCTCGGCGCTGACGGTGAGGCTCGGTGCGGGCTACGACCCTTCTCCGGCGGCGAGCGAGACCCTGGGACCCTCGCTTCCGGACAGCGACCGGCTGCTCTTCACCGCGGGAGCCGGCTATCGGTTCGGCAGCTTCACCGCCGACCTTGGGTATTCGCTGGTGCTGCTCGCCTCGCGAGAGTCGAGCGGTGACGCCTTTCCCGGCCGCTACCAGGGAACCGCCCAGCTGGTGGGCCTGAGCGTGGGGTTCCGGCAGTAGCTGGACTTCGACTGCGAAGGACCCGAGTCGCTAGAGAAACGCCTTGGTGAACGCATGGGGCAACAGTTCGCCCAGAGTGCGCTGCTCTTCGACTCCCTCGAGGTTCCGGCTGCGGACCTGCAGCTCGACTCCGGCGAACTCGGTGAGGACCTGGCGGCACATTCCGCACGGAGGCGTGGGTTGGGGGGTGTCGACGACGATCGCCACCGCCACCGCCTTCTGACTGCCAGACTGGACCATGCGGCCGATGGCGTGGCGCTCGGCGCAGACCGAGAGGCCGTACGAGGCGTTCTCGACATTGCAGCCGGGGAAAATCTCACCCGAGTCGCTGAGCACTGCCGCGCCGACGGGAAAGTGGGAGTACGGGGCGTAAGCCCGATCGCGGGCTGCGCGGGCGGCCTTGAACAGGGCTTCCCAGGGAACGAAGGAGGGTCCCTCGGCCACGTCAGCCGCGTCCGTTGGAATCGATGAAGCGGGCGATCGCCAGCTCGCTCTTGACGTCGAGCTCGGTGAAGCGGACGTGAAAGTCGAGCCCCTTCCCCTGGTCCGAGACGCGAATGATCTCGCCCTTGGCTCGAACCTCTGAAGGGACGCCCTTGAGGCGGAAGCGAACCTCGACCTCGGTGCCTACCGGGGCGTGCTTGCCCTTCCAGTAGATGCCGCCGATCGCCAGGTCGCCGTCGCGCTCTTCGTAGCTGCCCCCTTCGGCGATGTCCCGAAGCAGGAACTTCATCGGCACGCGGGGAGAGTCGCGCCGTTCACCCATCCGGCGGACGCGATTTGCTTCCTTGGCGTCACCCTTGCCCGGGAGAGCCCCTATCTCGTCGGTGTTGCGTCGTTCAGCCATGGGGGAACTATACCTTCGCTGCTTCGGGAATGAATTCTGCGAGCAACCGGCAAAACGCTTCTCGGGAGTGTTCTGCCGTCGCGGACACCTCTTCGTGGGTGAGGGGCCGGTCCCCGATGCCTGCGGCGAGGTTGGTGAGGCAGCTGACCCCGGCGACCTTGACCCCCATGTGCGAGGCGGCGATCACCTCGGGGACGGTGCTCATGCCCACCGCATCGGCGCCGAGAATCCGAAGCGCCCGGATTTCAGCCGGGGTCTCATAAGAAGGCCCTGAGAGAAAGGCATACACCCCCTGGCGGAGGTCGACGTCAACTCGACGGGCCACCTGGTGCAGCTTTTCTTTCAGGGCGGGGTGGTAGGCGGTGCTCATGTCCGGGAAGCGGGGCCCGAGCCGGTCGTCGTTTCGCCCCTGCAGTGGATTGAAGCCACTGAGGTTGATGTGGTCGGTGATCGCCATCAGCTTGCCGGCGGGGAAATCGAGGTTGATCGACCCGGCCGCGTTGGTCACCACCAGGGAACGAATGCCGAGGGCGCAGAGCACCCGCGCCGGAAAGGCGACCTGCTCGGGGGTGAACCCCTCGTAGAAGTGCACCCTCCCCTGCATCGCCACCACCGGGACGCCTCCGACCAACCCGAGGACGAGCCTGCCTGCATGCCCCGGCACCGAGGAGGTGGGGAAATGAGGGAGCTCCGAGTAGGGGATCGCGGTCGACTTGTCGAAAGCATCGGCGAAGGGGCCGAGGCCGCTGCCCAGAATCACCCCGATGGCGGGCGCAAAGGACGATTTTCGTTGGCGGATCGACTCGGCGCACTCGACTACCTGTTCGTAGAGACCCATGGGTGCACGCATATCCGGAAGCGGGAGGTCGGGGCCAGAGTGAATGGTGGAGGGCAGAGCCCCGTCAGTCTACCGAGCCCGTTCTTGAGGGCCTTCCCCAGGAGTCACCATGTTCCGCAAGCTCGCCGCCGTCGTCCTTGTCTCCCTCGCCGTTCCCGCCGCCGCGTTCGCCTGCGCCGCCCATAGCCCGAAGAGTGCAGCGGTGAAGGTGCAGAAGGGCACTGCGGTTCAAGCGAGGGTGGGAAAGAAGCGGATCGCAAAGCCTGTCTCCATCCGCCCGGTGCAGGCCCCTCCGATGGCTTCGGCCACGCGCTAAAACTGTCGTTGCCAGCAACTGAAAAAAGCGCAGCGGGCCTTTCGGTTCGCTGCGCTTTTTTTTGTGCGGCTCAGCTCGTTCGGGTCAGGGCACCTGTTGATTTCGCCACCCGTTTCCCGAGCAGGCCATCTGTAGTGCATGGGGCCTCTGTTCGAACTCAGACCTCGGAGTGTCTATGAAGTGGCGTTGGTCGGTTGCAGCACCCTTCATGCGAGCGGGCAGAGGCTAGGAAAGGTCTTCCCGACACTTCCAGAGGCGCGGCATCGGGTGAATCGAGGTGGGGAGTAAGCATGGGTGCTATCCAGTTCGGAGTTTGGCGAGAGCGTTCCGCCCCTAGGTAGCCGCTACACCTGATCGCCGTGTTGAGCCACATCGCTCACTCTAACCGTTCGAGCACCAGCGGCCGCGGCGCGGGAGCAGCGTCGACGATGCGGTAGGCCGCGAGGACACGGGCCTTCACTTCGGACAGCCGGTCCGCTTGATTGTAGTGAACGGTGACCAGCGGCTCGCCTGCGGACACCGGGTCTCCCCGCTTCTTCAGCAAGGTGAATCCGACCGCCGGGTCGATCACCGCGTCAGCGCGATCTCTGCCGGCCCCCAGGGTCATCGCCGCGAGGCCCAGGGCTTCGGAGTCGATCGATCCGACGAAACCAGAATGCGGCGAGAGCACCGGAGCGGTGGCCCGCGCCTGGGGAAGGCGGGAGAGGTCCTCGATCGCGCGGACATCGCCTCCCTGCGCAGCGACGATCTCGAGAAACTTCTTCCGCGCCCGTCCGTCGGCGATTGCCTGCTGCAAGGTGACCCGCGCCTCGGCAGCGTTGGGTGCCTTGCCTGCCAGCACCAGCATCTCGGCGGTGAGGGCGAGGGTGATCTCGGTGAGGTCTTCCGGCGCTCGCCCTTCAAGCACGGCGACCGCCTCTTCGACCTCGAGCGCGTTGCCGATGGTCTTCCCCAGCGGCTGATCCATCTCGGTGAGCAGCGCGGTCACCTTGCGGTTCATCTGTGCGCCGATGGAGATCATCGTCCGGGCGAGCACCCGGGCCTGCTCGATGGTCTTCATGAACGCGCCGGAGCCCACCTTGACGTCGAGCACCAGCGCATCGATGCCCTCCGCAAGCTTCTTGCTCATGATCGAGCTGGCGATCAGCGGAATGCAGTCCACCGTGGCGGTGACGTCTCGCAGCGCGTAGAGCTTCTTGTCGGCAGGAGCGAGGGTCGCGGTCTGTCCAATCAAGCAGGCGCCGACATCGCGCACCAGCTCGCGGTAGCGCTCGACGGATAGGTCCACCCTGAAGCCGGGAATGGATTCCAGCTTGTCGAGGGTACCGCCGGTGTGGCCGAGGCCCCGCCCGGAGATCATCGGTACCGGCACGCCGCACACCGCGGCCAGCGGCGCCAGGCAGAGCGAGACCTTGTCCCCCACTCCGCCGGTGGAGTGCTTGTCGACCTTCACTCCGGGAATGTCGGAGAGGTCGAGCACCTGGCCCGACTCGAGCATCGCGCGGGTCTAGGCGCCTAGCTCGGGAGGGCTGAGGCCGCGAAAGAAGATCGCCATGCACATCGCCGCCATCTGGTACTCGGGGATGGAGCCGGCGGTGAAGCCATCGATGAACGCGCGGATGTCGTCCGCCTCGAGGACGCCGCCTTCCCGCTTCGCCTTGATCAATTCGTAGGGTCGCACCGAGGCGGGCAAATAGCAGAAATGTTGATATTGAGGCGGCATGATTCCTCGCCTTTCTCTGCTGCTGGGAGCCTTCGGACTCTGCCTGCTGGGCTGCGAAAAGAAGGCGTCTGCCCCGCCCGCGGCGACGAAGCCCGCTGAGGTCACTGCCCACCTGGTGGGACTGGCCACCGACGTCGGCGGCCGCGGCGACCAATCGTTCAATGACTCGGCCCTCCGCGGACTCGAGCTGTGGGCAGCCGGAAGCCGCTTCGACAAGGGCAGCTATCAGCCCGTCGATTCCGCCGAGGTGGAGCGCGCCCTTCCCGCGGACCTCGCGGATCGAAAGATTCGACCGTTGCCGGTGAAGCCGCTGGTGGTGCAGAGCAAGGCGCAGGAGGACTACGAGCCCAACCTCCAGCTGCTCGTCGACCAGGGGGCAGAGCTGTCTGTCGCCACCGGCTTCATGCTCGAGAATGCGGTCGAGGCGGTGGCCCGCCGAAACCCCAAGTCCCGGTTCCTGCTTATCGATAGCCCGGTGCTCGATGCGAGGGGAACTCCGATTTCGTTGCCCAACGTGAAGACGGTGGTGTTCCGGGAGGAGGAAGGCAGCTACCTCGCCGGCGCGCTGGCAGGGCTGGTGTCGACGCAGCGGGTGGGCTTCGTCGGGGGCATGGGAATTCCCCTGATTCGCAAGTTCGAGGCGGGCTTCCGCGCCGGCGTCCAGACGACGCGGCCGGGAAAGGCGGGCGAGGTGCTGGTGGCCTACACCGGCAACTTCGACAACGTCGCGGCCGGAAAGCAGGTGGCCCAGGACCTGATCGCGAAGGGCGCGGACGTGATCTACCACGCCGCCGGGTCCGACGGCCTCGGGGTGATTCAAGCGGTGAAGGAGGCGCGCGCAGCGGGGAAGAAGGTCTTCGCGATCGGCGTCGATTCAGACCAGTCGGCGCTCGCTCCCGACGCGGTGCTGACCTCGATGGTGAAGCGGGTCGATCTCGCCGTCTACGAGACCGTGCGCGCGCTGGTCGAGGGGCGTTTCAAGGGCGGCGATGAGGCGATGGGGTTGAAGGAAGGCGGCGTGGTGCTGGCGCCGGTGAAGGTGGATTTCCCGGGCAAGGTCGAAGCGCTGAAGAAAGTGGAAGCGCTCAAGGCGCAGGTGATCGCCGGCGAGATCCATGTCCCCAGCAACCTTCCTGACGTGTTGACCTTCCAGGCGCCGCACTGATTTCGCTGCGCCACATCTCGAAGGCGTTTGGCGCCTGTCGATCTCTCGACGACGTCTCGCTGGAGATGGCCACCGGCGAACGGCTCGCGGTGGTCGGCGAAAACGGCGCGGGGAAGTCTTCGCTGATGAACATCCTCTTCGGGCTCTACCGGCCAGACCGAGGCGAGCTGTGGGTCGACGGCAAGCCGGTTAGGCTTCAGGGACCCGAAGACGCGATCGCGCTCGGAATCGGGATGGTGCATCAGCACTTCAAGCTCGTTCCCTCGCTTTCGGTGGCAGAGAACGTGGTGCTGGGTCGCGAGCCGGTCTCGCGGGGCCTCTTCGATTTCAAGCGCGCCTGCAGCGAGGTGGAACAGACCTGCCGACGCTATCGCTTCGTACTCGACCCGCGGGCGCGGGTGGGCGAGCTGACCGTGGGCGCCCAGCAGAAGGTCGAGATCATCAAGGCCCTCCACCGAGGAGCGACCACCCTGATCCTCGACGAGCCCACCGCGGTGCTCACCCCCGCCGAAGCGAAGGAGCTGCTCACGGCGATCGGCCAGCTCAGCGACGGCGGGCTCACCGTGGTTCTGGTGTCCCACAAGTTGAAAGAGGTGCTGGCGTTCGCCCAGCGGGTGGTGGTGATGCGCAAGGGCAAGGTGGCCGCTGACGTTCGGGCAGAGGACACCGACGTCGAGCAGCTCTCGCGTCTGGTGCTCGGCCTGGACCCGGATGTGGTTGCACCTGTGGCTGGAAACGCTGTCCTGGCCGTCCTGCTGGACCCCGCGAAAGTCAGCGATGGACGGCCACAGACGGACAAGGCGCCGGCCCCCGATACCTCCCGCATGCCTGGGCGCGGTGAGGCGGCCTCGGACGCGGTGGTGCCTGGCCGCGCTACCCATGCGCGCGATGCCCGCCTTCCTCCTGCGGGGACCGAAGCTCAGAACGCGCGCAAGGAATCGTCCGCGCCCTATCGGCTCGAAGCCCGGGGACTGGAAACTGCCGCGCTGCCCGGCCGGCCGCGGCTGCGCGGCGTCGATCTTCGATTGCGCCCGGGGACGCTGACCGGTGTCGCCGGGGTGGACGGCAATGGCCAGCGTGAGCTCTCCGAGGCGCTCACCGGGTTGCTCTCGCTCACCTCGGGCGAGGTGCGAATCGACGGACGCCTCGTTGCACCGTTGACACCCCGTGAGTCAAAGCGACAGGGCGTCGCCCTCATCCCCGAAGATCGCCTCCGCACCGCGCTGATTTCCTCGATGTCTGCCGAGGAGAATTTTGCGCTCGGCCGACAGGGGCAGCCTCCCTTCGCGCGAGGACCGCTGATCGACGTCGAGGGCCGCCGACAACGAACGCTGGAAGTGATGCGGGCCTTCGATGTCCGACCGCTCGATCCACGCTCGCGGGTAGGCGACCTCTCGGGAGGGAACCAGCAAAAGCTGGTGGTCGGCCGAGAGCTAGAGAGCGCTCCCCTTCTAATGGTGGCAGTGCAGCCCACCCGTGGCCTCGACCTGGGAGCAGTGGCCGCCGTCCATCAGCATCTTCGCGCGGTGTGTGCTCGTGGGGGCGCGGTGCTGCTGTTCTCGCTCGACCTCGACGAGCTGCTCACGCTCTGCGATCGCATCGAGGTCCTCTATGGCGGTCGGTTCGTCGGGGGCCTCGATCGATTGGACTTCGATGAGCGGCGGTTGGGCGCGCTGATGATGGGCGCTCACACGGAGCTGGCCGATGCGTGAGCCGAGCGGGCTTGGCCGCCGAATCTTTCCTTCCCTGCTCTCGGTCCTTCTCTCGCTTGCGGTCTGCTTCGCGGTGCTCGCGGCGATGAGGGGAAGTATCGGGCTGGCAGCGCAGGCCTACCTGCAGATGCTCTGGGGGGGGCTGGGCGACTTCCCCCGCTTTCTCGACGGTGGCGGTATCGGAGCGCTGACCCGGCCCTGGGGAGAGGCAGCGACCAAGGCCGCGCTGCTGACCCTCACCGGCCTTTCGGTGGCGGTGGCCTTCAAGGTCGGCCTGTTCAACATCGGCGCCCAGGGGCAGCTCGAGGTCGGTGCGCTGGTGGCTGCAGTCCTCGGAGCGTCTCTGTCGCTTCCGGGGTGGCTCCATCCGTGGGTGTGTGCCCTGGGAGCGGCGGTCGCGGGAGGCCTCTACGGGCTGATTCCGGCGGCGCTGAAGCTTCGCCGCGGAGTGCACGAGGTCATCTCCACCATCATGCTCAACTGGATCGCGATCAGCCTGGTCGAGAACTGGCTGGTGGTGGGGCCGCTTCGGGCGAACGCCAGCGGAGACAATTCCCTCTCCGGCACGTCGCAAATTCTTCCCACGGCGGAGCTGCCCCGCTTGCTGGGAGAGCTCTCGCGGCTGAACGGAGGCTTCGTCCTCGCCCTGATGCTCGCCGCGTTGTGCGCCTTCTGGCTCATGCGCACCCGCAACGGTTTCGAGGTCAGGGCGGTGGGGATGGGGATGGAGGCTTCTCGAGCGGCCGGCATTCCGGTGAGCACCCGGGTTTACCAGGCGATGGCGCTGTCGGGAGCGCTCGCGGGACTGGCCGGCGGGGTGCTGGTGCTGGGTACCGAGCACCGCTTTCCCCCGACGCTGGGAGGCAGCTACGGCTTCGACGGAATTGCGATCGCGTTGATCGGCCAGGCCCATCCGGCCGGAGTGGTGGCCGCCGCGTTGGGCTTCGGGCTGCTCCGCGCGGGAGGCCCCAGGCTGCAGCTGATCGGCGTCCACCAGAGCTTTCCGGAGTTGATCCAGGGGCTGGCATTGCTGCTGATCGCCGGTCGGCAAATGTGGAATGCGCTGCTCGCGCGCGTGACTTCCAGAGTTGGGACGCCCGATGCTTGAGCTTCTCGATGCGCTGCTGTCCTCGACCCTGGACTACGCGCCGGCGCTGATCTTCGCTGCGCTGGGAGCGGTGCTCTCTGAACGTGCCGGGGTGGTGAACGTGGGCATCGAAGGGATGATGCGCGCGGGCGCCTTCGCTGCGGCAGTCGCCGCGCTGTTCGTCCCCACCGGCTGGGGCGTGCTCTTCGGCATGGCTGCAGGAGCAACCCTGGCCGCCGTGCATGCGTACCTGTCGATCCGCTGGCGCAGTGACCAAGTGGTCTCGGGGATGGCGATCAACCTGGTGGCGCTCGCGGGGGGAACTTTTCTGCTCGAGTCTCTGTATTCACCCTCCGGGACTCCTTCAGTCACCCAGTTGCACCGATGGGCGATACCGCTGTTCGAGTCGGTTCCGGTGCTGCGGGGCCTGTCCGGACATTCCCTGCTCACCTGGTTGTCGATCGCGTTCGCACTTGGGCTCGATCAACTGCTGAAGCGAACCCGGCTCGGCCTGCGCATCCGCGCCGTGGGCGAGAGTCCGGAAGCGGCGGCCTCGGTGGGAGTCGAAGTGAAGAGGCTCCGCTATGTCTGTGTGCTCGGGAGCGGGCTACTCGCGGGCCTGGGCGGCGCGGCGCTGTCGGTCTCGACCCTTGATCGCTTCGAGCACCACATGCCCGCCGGCCTCGGGTTCATGGCGGTGGCCGCGATGGTATTCGGTCGGTGGACGCCGCTGGGCGCCTTCGGAGCCGCAACTTTCTTCGCCGCCGCCAACGCCTTGCGCATCGGCGTGTCGTCTTCTGCTCCTGCGCTGCTGGAATGGATTCCTTCCGGTTTCCTGCTCGCCGCGCCGTATGCCCTCACGCTGCTAGTGCTGGCGCTGAAGAATAAGCAAAGCGGCGCACCCGCGGCGCTGGGGCAGGCTTACGACCCCGAGGCTCGCTGAAATTGGCTCGAAGGAGACGGGCTTTCGCGCGCGAGGGCAGGCAACAAATCGGATCGTTTACGGCTGCCCTGGGGTGGAAGGCGCCGCCTGGATCACCTTGAACCCGGCGCCTGCTCCGGGAAGGTCGAGCGATTCCTGCACCGGGTCCGGCGGGGCCAGGAACTGAATCGCCTCGAACTTTTCTCCCGGGTTGGCAGTGAGTCGGTGCGCTCGCCCCAGGGGCACGTGGACCGCTGTTCCCGCACGGAGCGGAAGCCGCTGACCTTCAAGGGTGAGCTCGCCACTGCCGTGGAGCACGTAGAGCAGCTCGGTGGAGCCGGGGTGAACATGCTCGGCCAGATCCATTCCCGACGTGGATCGCAGCCACCCGAGAGAGGCCTTCCGCGCGGGGACCCGGGAGCCGAGGAAATAGAGTCGCAGCGCCGCCTGGCTGTTGGCCACTCGAACGTCAGTGGCGTCTTTCAATCGAACCACCGTTGGCGCTGGCGGGTGGGCGTCGGGATGACGGAGCTCTGCCGGCGTCAACGGCAGCACCTCCCGGTCGCTCCGAGCCGGTCCGTGGAAAGCCTGCTCCGGTCCTGAAGGCGTGTAGAAGATCAGCAGCGTCGAGGGCGCCGACTTCTCTCCGGTGAGGAAGAGGCCGTGGGGCACTCCGGGCGCGAGGTACACCGCGTCGCCCGCTTCGAGATCGGTGTAGTCGCGGGGCGCACCCCGGACGCGAACCTTGCCCTCGAGCACCAGCAACACCTCGGTGGCGAGCTGATTTCTGTGCGGAAAGATCTCGAAGTTTCCGGTCGCCACCACCCTCAGCAGCGAGGCCTGCGCGTGGGCAGCCTCACCATCGATGAGCAGCTGGGTGACAGCGTCGACGTCGCGGCGCCGAAAGGTCTTCGCTTCGGTGGCCTCGAAGGTGACCGGAAAGGTCCAGCGCGGCAGCGGCGGCTTCGGGGCGGGCGCAACGCCCGCGTCGGTGTCGAAACCCTTCGGCAGCCGGAACACCCGCACGCCGCTCGCTCCTGCGTTGCCTGCATCGCTCTCGCTGGACAGCAGCGGCGGCGAGCTGGAAGGAAGATCCTCGGCAAGGGCCGCGGGGCCGATCGCGAGAAGGAAGCCGAGTCCAAGAAGCGTGAGTATCCGCATGGGTGCGACCTGGCACTCTACCATCGCGCTGCCCCGAGGTCGGGACAGAGGTTGTGCGCTGAGCAACTGACTAATTCTCCGCGGGAGGTTCGCGGGGCCTGGCTAGACTCTGTCGCATGGCCCTTCCTTCCCTCGCGCCGATCCGTAAGGTGTTGTGCGCCAACCGCGGCGAAATCGCGATTCGTATCTTTCGCGCCTGCAACGAGCTCGGCATCCGCACCGTCGCCATCTACAGCGACGAGGACCGCGTCAACGAGCATCGCCACAAGGCCGACGAGGCTTACCTGGTGGGCCGGGGCAAGCGGCCCGTCGAGGCCTATCTCGGCATCGATGAAATTCTCGACGTGGCCGAGCGTGCCCAGGTCGATGCGATTCACCCCGGCTACGGCTTTCTCTCCGAGAACCCGGCGTTTGCCGCTGCTTGCGAGGCGCGGGGAATTCGCTTCATCGGCCCGCGCTCCGAGGTGGTGCGGTTGATGGGCGACAAGCTCGCGGCCAAGGCGCTGGCGGCAAAGACCGAGGTGCCATCGGTTCCCGGCATCACCCTCGAGGGCGATGCGGCCGAGGTCCTCTCCCACGCCCAGCGCTTCTTCGACGAGCATCAACCGGTGCTGGTGAAGGCGGCCCATGGCGGCGGTGGCCGCGGGATGCGGGTGGTGCGCGAGCGCGGCGCGCTGGAGGAGGCGATCGCCGCGGCTCGCTCGGAGTCGAAGGCCGCGTTCGGCAGCACGGTGGTGTTTCTGGAGAAGTTCCTCGAACGGGTGCGGCACATCGAGGTCCAGATTCTCGGGGACCTCCACGGCAACCTGGTCCACCTTCACGAGCGCGATTGCTCGGTGCAGCGGCGTCACCAGAAGGTGATCGAGATTGCCCCCGCGCCCGAGCTGGCCGAGGCGCTGAAGCAGCGGATCTTCGACGCCGCCCTGCGGCTCGCCCGGGGAGCTGCCTACAGCAGCGCCGGCACCGTCGAGTTCCTCGTCGCCGGCGAACAGTTCTACTTCATCGAGGTCAACGCCCGGCTTCAAGTCGAGCACACCGTCACCGAGCAGATCACCGGAATCGACCTGGTGCAGTCTCAGATTCGGGTCGCCGAGGGACACCCGCTCTCATCTCCGGAGATCGGAATCAAGGACCAGGAGTCGATCGTCCCCCGCGGCTGGGCGCTGCAAATGCGGGTGACCACCGAGGACCCCGCCCACGACTTCATGCCCGACACCGGAACGATCAAGGCCTGGCGCGCGGCCACCGGGTTCGGCATCCGGCTCGACGGCGGCAACGGCTACACCGGCGCCTACATCTCGCCCCACTACGATTCATTGCTGGTGAAGGTGATTGCCTTCGCGCCGACCTTTCACGCCGCGGTGATGAAGGGCCAGCGGGCGCTGCGCGAGTTCCGGATCCGCGGGGTGAAGACCAACCTCCCCTTCCTCGAGAACGTGCTCCACCACCCGACCTTTCTCGCCGGGAAGACCTACACCCGCTTCATCGATGAGACCCCCGAGCTGTTCCAGTTTCCGCCGCGCCGCGACCGCGCCAGCAAGGTGCTTCAGTATCTTGCCGAGGTGGTGGTCAACGGCCATCCCACCATCCGCAAGGAGCAGCGCCGCTCCCCGGTCGGCTTTCTCGAGCCCCGGGTTCCGCCCGTTCCTGCGGGAGCGCCTCCTTCGGGCACCGCGCAGATCCTCGAGAAGCAGGGGCCTGCCGGCCTCGCCAAGTGGGTGCTGGAGCAGAAGCGGCCGCTGCTCACCGACACCACTTTGCGCGATGCCCACCAGAGCTTGCTGGCGACACGGATGCGGACCTACGACATCCTCAAGATTGCTCCGGCGGTGGCCCACCTCGCCCCCGAGCTGTTCAGCCTCGAGGCCTGGGGCGGAGCGACCTTCGACACCGCCTACCGCTTCCTCAACGAGGACCCCTGGGTACGGCTGCGCGAGCTGAAGTCCGCGGCGCCCAACCTGCTCATCCAGATGCTGCTCCGCGGAGCCAATGCGGTCGGCTACACCAGTTACCCGGACAACGTGGTCGAGGCCTTCATCGACGAAGCCGCCGTGGCCGGGGTGGACGTGTTCCGGGTGTTCGACTCGCTCAACGACCTCGGCAGCATGGAGGTCTCGGTCCGCCGCATCCTCCAGACCGGGAAAGTGGCGGAAGTGGCGATGTGTTACACCGGCGACGTCGCCAACCCGAAGCGGCCCAAGTACACGCTCGATTACTACGCCGATCTGGCGAAGCGGATCGAGGACATGGGGGCGCACTTTCTCTGCGTCAAGGACATGGCCGGGCTGCTGCGGCCCCGCGCCGCGGCGATGCTGATCGACCGGCTGAAGCAGACCACCCAGCTGCCGATCCACCTCCACACCCACGACACCTCGGGCAATGGGATCGCCTCGCTGCTGGTGGCGATCGAGCACGGGGTGCACATCGTCGACGTCGCGCTGGCGTCGATGGCCGGGCTGACCAGCCAGCCGTCGATGAACGCGCTGATCTCGGCGCTGCGCGGAAGCAAGTGGGACACCGGCATCACCAACAAGAAGCTGCAGCCGCTCGCCAACTACTGGGAGGACGTGCGCGACTTCTACAGCCCCTTCGAGGCAGCGCTGAAGAGCTCGACCTCCGAGGTCTACTACCACGAGATTCCGGGCGGTCAGTACTCCAACCTCCGGCCCCAGGTGGCAGAGATGGGGCTGTTGCATCGCTGGAACGACGTCAAGGATGCGTTCGCGCTGGTGAACCAGGTGGTGGGCGACATTCCCAAGGTCACCCCGTCGTCGAAGATGGTGGGCGACTTCGCCATCTTCCTGCTCAAGAACGACCTGATGGTGCGCCGGGGCAGTCTCGAGGAGTCGGCGGCGGCGACCACCGCGAAGTTGATCGAGGAATCGCCGCGCATCGACTTCCCCTCCAGCGTGGTGGGGTACTTCCAGGGCCAGCTCGGCCATCCTCCGGGTGGCTTTCCCGAGGAGCTTCGCACCGCGGTGCTGAAGGGGATTCCGAGAATCGAGGGGAGGCCGAGCGACCACTTGAAGCCGCTCGACCTCGACGCGCTC
>JAYUUC010000142.1:0-2253 GCA_043755105.1 Myxococcales bacterium | reverse complement strand
TCAGCGAGGAGAGCGCCCGGCCAGGCAGGGGCTGCTGGGCGGGTCTCGAGGCCGAGAAGACGGCGTCTGCGGCATCGAGGCGCAGAGGGCCGAGGAGCGGCTCGAGGGCCTCGAGCGAGTAGGCGTCTTCTGCGTCCTGGACCACCGTGAGCGGCGCTTCAACCCACTGAAGTGCTTCACGGATCGCCCGGCCCTTGCCTTCGATTCCCCTCAGCACCCGGCAGTGTTTCGAGTCGGACACACCCGGATCGCCGACCCCGGCGAGAACCACGTGGGCGCGCCCATCGAGCCCACGGGCAAAGGCCCCCGCAATCAAGGCATTGGAGGCATCGTGGGGAATGATGACCGTGTGATCCGCATTCATTCGCCGCGCTCCTACCACACCCGACCACCCGCAGCTCTGCCGCCTGGCTGAAATTGAACTTCCGAGGCGGTATCTGGTAACACCCGGCCCTTCCGCGACACGCGTTGGAGAATGTTTTTGCAGATTCCAGAAAATCCCCAGGCCTCGACCTCTTCTGGCCCCAGCACCGCGGACTTCAAGTACTACCTGCGGGTGCTGCTGCGGAGGAAGTGGCTGATCCTCGCGGTATTCGCGGTGGTGGTCGCGGTGACCACGCTGTACACAATTCGCCAACCCAAGGTGTATCAAGCCAGCGCTTCGATGATCATCGATGTGTCGGCGCCGAAGATTCTTGACAGCAACCAGGTGTCCGAAGTCTCTGACTCCGGTGGCTCGGGCTACTGGTACAACCGCGAATATTACGAGACCCAGCACAAGGTGATCACCAGCCGCTCGGTGTCTCAGCGGGTGGTGGAGAAACTCGGGCTGCAGAGCGATGCGTCGTTTCTTGGAGTCGAGAAGGTCTCTGACGAGAAGAAGCGCAGCGAGCTGATGAAGCACGTCGATGCGGTGAGCAAGCTCCAGGGGATGATCAAGGTCGCCCCGGTGAAGGAGTCGCGGATCGTCAACATCGTGATCGAAGACGGCGACGCCAACCGAGCGGCGCTGCTCGCCAATGAGGTATCCGACGCCTACATCGCTGAAACCCTTTCGCTGAAATTGAAGATCACCGAGAACGCCTCCGCCTGGCTGGAGGAGCGCCGCGAGTCCCTCGAGACCAAGTCCCGCACCAGCGACATGGCGATCTACGACTTCAAGAAGACCGCCGACATGCTCACCACGCCGATCGAAGGCCGGCAGAGCATGGTCAGCCAGCGGCTCGACAGCTTCAACTCCGCGCTCACCGAAGTGCATCTGAAGATCGCCGGGCTGAAGGCCCGGGTGGACGCGATCCGCTCGGTGCAGAAGGCGGCGGCTTCCACCGACGAGCCGGGGCGGTGGGCCGAAGGTTTGCCCGCGGCGGCGGAGAACGAGCTGGTGCAGAGCTTCAAGGTCCGGCTCGCCAACCAGCATTCGGAGTGCAACGAGCTGCGCTCGCGCTACCTCGAGAACCACCCCAAGGTACTGGTCTGTGAAGAGAAGCTGAAATCGGCGGAGAAGGACCTGCTCCACGAGCTCAACAACATCGTGGTCGCCGCGGAAGCGGACCTCCGCGAGGCGGCGGGGAAGGAGCGCAACCTGATGGCGCTCTTCGATGCGGCCAAAGCGGAAGCCTTCGAGGTGAACAAGAAGCAGATCGAGTTCGATCAGCTCAAGCGCGAAGGCGACAACAACCAGCGGCTCTACGACCTGGTGTTGAAGCGACTGAAGGACATCGAGCTGTCGGGCCTGCTCCGCACCAGCAACGTGCGCGTGCTCGATGCCGCCCGGCCCAGCTTCGGGGTGGTGCGGCCCAACGTGTCGAACTCGATCCTGATTGGAATGCTGGTCGGCCTGCTCGCCGGTTTCGGTCTGGCGATGATGCTCGAGATGCTCGATGCCTCGGTCACTAACCAGCAGGACATCGAGGAGCGGCTAGGGCTGCCGTTCCTCGGCTTCATCCCGAATATTCCCGAGGAAGAGCGGGCCAAGGGCGACGCGATGGCCAGCGCCTCGGGGAACCGGGTGCTTCGCGACCTCTACATCTTCCGCCACCCGAAGTCGTCGCTCGCCGAGTGCTGCCGGGCGCTGCGCACCAACTTGCTGTTCATGTCGCCGGACAAGCCGTTCAAGACGATGGTGGTCACCTCGAGTGGTCCTCAAGAGGGGAAGTCGACCACGGTGATCAACCTCGGCATCGCGATGGCCCAGAGCGGCCAGCGGATCCTCCTGCTCGACACCGACATGCGCCGGCCGCGGTTGCACAAGGC
>JAYUUC010000141.1:0-2254 GCA_043755105.1 Myxococcales bacterium | reverse complement strand
GACATCTACCTCTACTTCCAGGTCGGTCGGGACAACGACCCGCGTGGCACGGGCATCGGCTCGCTGTTCGTGGTGCCGGTGCAGTTTCTGCCGCCTGGGCGCAAGAAGGTCGGTGGCGTCATCCTGAAAACCGCCATCAAGGTCACGCCGGACGACTTCGTGCTCGGCAACTGATTCCTGATCCGAGGGGTTGATCCCCCAGATCTGCTGGGGAGTCCTCTCCACACCCCCCATCGGTTTCGCTGCGCTCTCTTTGGTAACCGATTGAAGCGACTGCGATTTGCCGTCGAAACCGAGGTGGATCGCAGCTTGCTAAAGCGTCCTGTCAGTCAGATTCCTAAACTGGAGAATTCATGAACATCAAGACGAAGCATGGGTGGCTGGTGGCGGTGGTGGTGCTGGGGTTCGGGACTCCCGCCTTTGCACAGCTGATGAACGGACAGAATCCGGAATGCCTCGGCTCGATGTGCGGCACGCCGAAAGAAGAAGGCGGCGGCTGCGGCTGTGGCTGCGGCTGCTCGGTGTGGGTTGCCTACACGGACGACGGCAAGACCCTCTCGTACACGGACGACGCAGACGGCGACGGCAAGTCGGACGACAAGGACAACTGCCCCTTCGCGTCGAACCGCGACCAGATTGATGCCGACGGCGATCTCGTCGGCGACACCTGTGACAACTGCTCGGGCGCGTCGAACTTCGCGCAGCTCGACAGCGATGGCGATGGCCAGGGCGACCTGTGCGACAGCGACATCGATGGAGACTCGATTCCCAACCTCCAGGACAACTGCCCGAACATCCCGAACGCGGACCAGAAGCGCACCCTGGGCGGCGTTGGCCCCGGCGACGTCTGCAACGACGACGACGACGGTGACCTCTTCAAGGACGCGGTCGACACCTGCCCGCTCGTCGCCAACCCCAGCCAGGCGATTCCGGCCGGCGCGGTCTGCAAGCTCGACCTCGACGGCGACAACGTCGGCGACAGCTTCGACAACTGCCCGGGCAAGGCGAACCCCACCCAGGCGGACACCGACGGCGACAACATCGGCGACGTGTGCGACTTCGACCTCGACAACGACGGCGTCCTCAACACGGCCGACAACTGCGTCGGCGTTCGCAACCGCTCGCAGCTGAACGACGACGGTGACCTCCTCGGCGATGCGTGCGACGCCAAGTACTGCGTGGTCGTCGACCCGTCGCAGCCGAACGACTGCCTCGACCCGAACGGCCCGTTCAAGGTTCACGGCGGCGGCTCGGTCATGCTCAAGCGCGGCGAGAAGTTCCGCCTGCCGCTGTTCGCCAACCGCAACGGCGCCGCAATCGAGTACGTCTGGACCGTCGCTCCGGGTGGCCGTCCGTCGGGCTCCACCGCCGCGGTCGAGAACCCGAAGGGTGCCGTCACCCTGAGCCGTCACTGGGAATACGCGTACACCGACGGTCACACCCCGACCTTCACCGCCGACGTCGATGGTGAGTACCTCATCCAGGTGACCGGCACGCTGGCCTTCCCGGATCGCGCCTACCCTGACCAGAACAAGTCGACCTCGGCGCTGAAGATCTCGGCCTCTCCGGACGGCAAGAACAGCCCGAAGTCCTGCAGCGCGATTGGGTTCGACCCGGCGCTGATGGGTCTGGGTCTGGCGCTGATGTCGATGCTGCGCCGCCGCAAGGCCTGAAAAAACGAATCGCTCAAATGGCGCCCCCCGTCGGCCTACGCTGACGGGGGGCTGCCGCGTTTTTGATTCACAAGCATCATTGGCAACACGCGGTCGCTGTTCTGGAGGCTTCATGAAACGACTCAGTGCGCTGATCCTGATGGCGATGGGTCTTGCAGGTTGCTCGGATGCGTTCATCGAGCCGAAGCCCGCCGAGATGAACAACGTCGACAACCGCCTCACGCTCACCGGCCGGGTCTGCACCGATCGCCCGCGGCCCGATGGGTTCCCGGTGAAGGTCGTGCTGGTCGTCGACCAGTCGGGCTCGATGTGCGTGTCGGATCCCCCGGGCTCGCAGGAAGTCGGCGGCTTCTGCCAGCAGATCGCCTCGCTCGTCGTGCCGCCGGGAGTGACCGAGCCGGCGCGGGTTCGCGCGCTCAAGAAGCTGCTGCAGCAGTTCTCGACGCAGCCGAACGTCACTGTCTCGCTCGTGCCGTTCGAGACGAACGTGAAGAATCCATTTCCCGCTTCCACCGGCTCGATGACGTCGCGCTTCACCCGCGCCGACAACCCCGGCCTGCTCACCGCGCTGCAGAACCTCC
>JAYUUC010000140.1:0-6746 GCA_043755105.1 Myxococcales bacterium | reverse complement strand
TCCAGAATGACGAGAATGTCAGCGGGGGCCGAATCACCGTCCAGCAGCAGATCGACTTCAACGGCTTGCTTGCCGACGCAGCCCACGCGGCGGGACTTGCCGTCTTCCAGAAGAACGGCCCCGACAAGGTTCTCCTCAAGGACCGCACAGGAAAGATGATGGTGGAAAAATTCGACGGTATCCTCAACGAGGAATGCCAGCAGTTCAACGAGTGCGGCCCTCTCGCCGAGTACGTCAGCCGCGGCAAGCTCGCTCTCAACACCGAGTACTCGGGCGCTCCCAACTGCAGCCTCTCCAACAGCCTCAACATCAACACCATTGGCAAGGACCTCGGCTTGGCAGGCGGAAATATGTCGGGTTACAAGTACACTCGCTGCCCTTGATGTTTTGAAATCATCCGCTGGAAATGAAACCGGGGGGCCAAAACATCGGCCACCCGATTTTTTTATGTCTAAACCATAAAACGCAGCGATTGGCATCGAGTGGAAATTGCGCTTTGCCTGCCTGTTGTTTGCCGCGGGTGCCAGGCGGTGTTCACCTGACGTGCTTGCCCTCTCTATCAGGGAGCCGCTTTTGCAAAGACATCTCGCCGCCGTCAGCCTGGTTGTTGCTGCCGCTTTCTCTGGATGCGGCCCCTCCCAGCCCGGAAGGGAAAGCGAGCAAGCATTTCAAAGCAAAGCTGAGCTCACCTCGAAGTCGACTCTCACGTGTTCGAGCCTTGCTCTCACTGCTGGCGCAATCGGTTCAGGGCAGTCTGCGGCGTCGCTCGCAGTTCGCGACCAGAGCTTGACTCAAGACAGCTGGGACAAGTACGTGGAATTTTCGCGCGGCTCGGTCGCCTCCTGCACGTATCGGCTCCCCACCGGAGCGGTTGCCGCGGACGTGACCGGCCTCCGGCTGCGTTTGAATTACCGAGGGCCATCCAAATCCGAGATGGCGGTGACGTTCTCGGCGATCGACGCGACGACCGGAGCGCTCGTTCTGGTCGTCGACAACACCAGCGCTCAGAGTTGGGTGTGGTCGCCCGCCACGTTGGGTGTCCCTGCACCCCTCGCTCGATTCTTCGGCGGTGGAGCAATGAAGATCCGGATCGCCGCAGCGAGCAGCTACGACAACTTCCAGCTGGATGAACTGGTGGTGCTCGCCGATATCGAAGGAAGCACCTCGTCTACGGACGCCGGCACGCCTCCTCCGTCGAGCGGGGTGAAGCTGCCTCCCGCCGGGAAGGTGGTCTGGGACTGGCAGATTGGCGCAATCGGCGATGCCAACATCGTGCCCCCCGGCGGTGCGAAGTTGATCGACGTCGATGGCTTCAACACCACCGCGACCAAGGTGGCCCAGCTCAAAGCTCAGGGGCTCTACACCGTCTTCGAGCTCGACGCGCTCACGTTCGCGGTGTGGCCTCGCCCAGAAATCCGCGCGTCAGCGGTCCGTCGAGCGACTGGCCGTTGCAGTCGAGGTAGAAGTGGTCGCCGACGAAGGTCAGTGCGACCTGGTTTCGCCGAACGTCGATCTCCCCCAGCGCGCGCAGCAGCGGCCCATCGACCGCGGCCAGCTCTGCCTTGACCAGCCGCGCTGCTCCCGCGTCACGGGCCTCGGCGAGAAAGGTCGCCATCCGCTCCGGCGATTCAAACAGCACCACCACCGCCGCCTGGCCGTTTTGATCCACCGCTCGCTGAACCTTGAGCGGGTCCGCCTTGCCCACCCGCACCCAGCGGGTGAGCCGGCCGGTGTAGTCGCGCGTCTCGAGGTCGGGAGTATCGGGGTCCGACAGCCCCGGTCCGAACTGAAGTCGCTCTTCCCATTGCCAGCAGTAGGCGAGCACCCGCAGCCATACCCGCTGCATCGTCTCCGAGGGGTGTCGGGCCACCTTGAACCCCAGCGGGAGGTCGACTTTCCTGTCGACGTGGCTCAGGGCGATCTGGAAGTCGTAAAGAGTCGGTGCGAGGGACATTGCGGGCCCGCACGTATGCCGCGCGCGGAACCTGTTGGCAAAGCCAAACGGTCCTGCTATCAGGCCAGCCTTCTAGGGGCCCCTCGGAGGAGTGGCCGAGCGGCTGAAGGCGGCGGTCTTGAAAACCGTTGAGGGTGAAAGCCCTTCGTAGGTTCGAATCCTACCTCCTCCGCTGTGGCAGTTCTTTGACATGATTTGATTTGGAGAGATGGCCGAGAGGCTGAAGGCACAGGTTTGCTAAACCTGCATACTGGAAACGGTATCGAGGGTTCGAATCCCTCTCTCTCCGCCATTTTTGCACCCTTAGCTCAGTTGGATAGAGCGTCGGACTACGAATCCGAAGGCCGTAGGTTCGAATCCTACAGGGTGCACCACTTGCTCCGCCGACCCATGGCCCTCACCGATCTCGGCTACATGCAGCTGGCGCTCGAGCTCGCCCGGGAAGCAGCACGGTTGGGTGAAGTCCCGGTGGGCGCAGTCGCGGTGTACCAGGACCGGGTGATCGGCCAGGGTTACAACCGCCGGGAGCTGGACCGTGACCCTTTTGCCCACGCCGAAGTGCTGGCGCTGCGCCAGGCGGCCCGCGAGCGAGGCGAGTGGAGGTTGAGCGGGGTGACCTTGTACGTCACGCTCGAACCGTGCGCGATGTGCGCGGGAGCGATGGTGCAGGGCCGGGTGCAGCGGCTGGTGTTCGGCACCCTGGACCCCAAGGCGGGCGCAGTCGGCTCGCTCTACAACCTGGTCGAAGATGCGCGGCACAACCACCGGCTCGAGGTGCAGTCCGGCGTGCTCGCGGGACCCTGTGGTGAGATATTGAAGGACTTCTTTCGGGCGCTACGAGCAAGCGGCGGGAAGCTGACAACCGAATAGCAGCATGCAACTGGAGAGCTGGCCGAGTGGTCGAAGGCACCTGACTCGAAATCAGGCGTACCGGTAACGGTACCGTAGGTTCGAATCCTACGCTCTCCGCTGAGACTACCTCTGGAGAGGTGGCCGAGTGGCTGAAGGCGCACGCCTGGAAAGCGTGTGTACCTGAAAGGGTATCGTGGGTTCGAATCCCACCCTCTCCGCTCAAGTTTTATGGTCGGGACAACGCGGGGACGTCAACCCCGCCAGGTCCGGAAGGAAGCAACGGTAGCGCACCTTCGCGTGTGTCCCGGCCGTTTCATCGACGCAACACCCAGGCTGGACCCCTTCGGGGGTCTGGCCTTTTTCATGGGTTGTTCAGGGCCGCGCAAAGACGGTGGCGCGGTCGAGTTGGCGCAGGGCCCGGAAGCCGGCAGACTCGAGTTCAGCGCGGGCGCGACCGTCGTAGGTGACTGCTCGGTTGAAGCGCCGGTCGGTCATCGCGTTTTGAAACGCAGGGTCGGTCGCGAAGTCGCAGGTCCGCCAGGGAATGTCCTTGCCGATGTAGAACGACCCCCCCGCGCCCCAGACGCCCTCGCCCACGATCAGCAGCCCGGTCGCCTCCTCCGGGCGGGTGGCTTCGACGATCGCGTGAAACTGGTCCGATCGTTCGACTTGAAACGGACCGGGAACGAACCACAGAGACAGCGACGCCATCACCGCCAGGGAAGAGAGTGCCGCGCCGAGGTCGACCCGGCGCATCGCGGCGAGCGCGCCAAATGCTCCGGGAGCCGCGGCCATCGCCCAGAGCACCAGGCCGGGATAGAGAAAGCGAGCCTCCTTGTGGGCGGTGAACAGCAGCGCCCCCAGGTAGAGCGCCGCACAGAACAGCGGCAGCGGGACACTCGGCCGTTGCTTCCCGCAGGCCCATACCGTTCCGGGCCAGCTCCACAGCGGGGCAAAGACGAACAACAGCCCGAGATAGAAGGTCGGGCCCGCTTCACCGAACTGCTTCGCGGCGCTGCCGGAAAGCAGGTTGAAGGCCACGTAGGCCTTCAGGGAATGGAACGGGGCTCCCCAGGTCCAGGCGTCGAGCGCTCCCAGCGCCATCGCCACCGCGGCTCCTCCTCCCACCACTGCCGCAGTGAGGCGGAAGCGGCGATGGAGCAAGAGCCAGAGCACTGCCGCGAGCACCGGCACCGCACTGCCATAGCGGACCACCACCGCGAGGCCGAGGAGCGCGCCGGCTTCCACACCGCACCGGGCACGCGCGTCGGGGCGGTCGAGGCGCTCGAGCGCAATCACCAGGAAGGAAGTGGAGATCGACTCCCCCAGGGTTCTTCCTGCAAAGGCGAGTACCGGCCCATAGAGCCCCACCGCACTCGTGGCCCAGGCGGCCGCTCGGGGGCTCAACCGACGCGCGCCATAGCGGTAGATGGCGACCAGCATCCACCCATGGAGCAGGAACTGGGGCAGCTCGAGCACCGCTCGGTAGGCGACCGGGTGGTGAAGCCCCAGCGCCGACGACGCCCGAAGCAGCAGAGAAAAAAAGCCGGGCAGCGCCCAGTTGCGCAGGCCAGTCTGCCACTCCCAGGCGACGGTCCCGTAACCGAAGGCGCGGCGGTAGGCAGGTTCGAGAACCTGGTAGACCTCGTCGGGGTGCAGCCTCCCCAGCTGGACGACGGCGATCAGCGCAGGCAAGGCCGCGACAGACCAGAGCAGCAGCCAGGGCGCCTGCCGGGAGACCGGGCGATCCCCCGGTGAGCTCTGTGCGGAAACAGATAAAGACGCCATCGGGCGGTGGGGTTCTTGCGGCGCCCCGGGGCCGAACGCAAGCCGGAAAAACCGGACGATGACGTGGGGCTGGCGTCAGCGCCCCTTTTTCCTTAAGCCTTGGGGGTGAGCTACCTCGTTCTCGCCCGGAAGTGGCGCCCCCAAACTTTCCAAGACATGACCGGCCAGGAGCACGTGGTCCGGACCCTCGCCAACGCGATCAAACGCGACCGCGTCGCCCACGCCTACCTCTTCTGCGGGCCGCGGGGAGTGGGAAAGACCACCGCGGCGAGGTTGCTGGCGAAGGCGCTCAACTGCGACGCCGGGCCGACCTCGGAGCCATGCGGCAAGTGTCAGGCATGTGTGGAGATCGCCGCGGGCACCTCGGTCGACGTGGCAGAGATCGACGGCGCCTCGAACAACGGCGTCGAGAACGTTCGCGAGATTCGCGAGAACGCGAAGTACCTGCCCCAGCGCGACCGTCACAAGATCTACATCATCGACGAAGTGCACATGCTCTCGGGGGCGGCGTTCAACGCGCTGTTGAAGACCCTGGAAGAGCCACCCGGCCACGTGAAGTTCATCTTTGCGACCACCGAACCGCACAAGCTTCCGGACACCATTCTCTCGCGCTGCCAGCGCCACAACTTCCGCCGCATCGCCTCGGCCACGATGCTGAAGCGGTTGTGGGAGATCTGTCAGGCAGAGGGCGCCAAGATTTCCGAGCAGTCGCTCGCGCTGGTGGTCCGTCAATCGGAAGGAGGCATGCGCGATGCGCTCTCCCTGCTCGATCAAATTCTCTCCGCCTGCGGTGAAGAGGCAACTGATGAGGCGGTGGCCGAGGCGCTGGGGGCGATCGACCGCACCCTGGTTCACCAATGCACCGAAGCGCTGATCCGCCGCGACGCCAAGGCGCTGCTCGGGCACATCGACGAGGCCTTCATTCGAGGGGTCGAGCTGAAGCGACTGGCCGAGGAGCTCGCGCTCCAGCTGCGACATGTCTTCGTCGCCTTGTCGGTGGGGGAAGCCCCCGCCGAGCTGGCCGAGAGCGAGCAGAAAGCGATCAAGGCGCTCGCCGCGGAATCCGATGCCGCCCAGCTTGCCCGCCTGTTCGACGTGGTTCATGGGGCGGTGTGGGAAATCGCCCGAGCCCCTCAGCCGCGCCTCAGCCTCGAGATGGCCTTGCTCAAGGCGATCGCGCTCGCCCCGGCCGCTTCGATTCCCGAGCTGCTCGAGCGCGTCGAGAGGCTGGCGGCCGGTCAGCCAGCGAAGGACCCCAATAAGCCGTCCGCCGGAGCGTCAGGGGGTCGCTCCGCACCGCCGGGCTTTCGCGTCTGACGGGAGGAAGGAAGGAGCGGCTCCTTTGGGGCTTGCTGGATCCAGCGACGTCACTGAGCCGGACAGGGTTTCGGACGCGGGCACGCGCACGGTTTCGGTTTTAGTTGCGGACACGGGCTCGGGCACCGGTTCGGGTGCAAGTCATTTTCCCGCCGCCTCTACGGATGGTTCTTCTTCGGCCTCCATTGATGACGGAAACCTCGCTGCGCGCGCCCAGCCCCGACCTCCTGCCGACGCCGACGCCGACGCCGACGCGCGGCTGTTCGCTCCCGAAGGGTCTGCCGAGGGCTGCGCCTCAGGCGAGTGCCTTCCTAGCAGCGCGGGTGCTGTCGCTGAACCCACCGCCGTGCCACCGCCGTCTTTGCCCGCGGGCCGAGACAAGGTGCTGCTGCCACTGGGCGATCGCTGGCTACTCGTGCTGGACACTGTCCGCGAGAGCTTGCCGCGTCACGCCAAGTCGCTTGGCTTCGGCCGGTTGATCGCCTTGCGGGCGGGCGAAGTTCTGCTCGGATTTTCCTCGGCCAACGCCTTCCACCGGTCGACGGTGATGGGCTCAGGGCGGGCCGGAGTCGAGAAGGCGCTCACGCTTCACTTCGGCCGCACCACCCGCCTGGTCGAGGAGACCAACGAAGCCGTGATTGCCCAGGCCGAGAAGAGCCCCGAAGAGGCCGGCGCTCAGGTCAAGGCCGCCCGCGAACAGGGTCTCGAAGCGAAGATCCGCTCGCACCCCGCGGTCCGGTCCGCTCTGCGCATTCTCGGAGGCGAGCTCGAACGGGTGCAGGTGCTGGAGCACGAAGCCCCTGCTCCGCCCGGCGATCTCGAACCCGACGAGCGG
>JAYUUC010000139.1:0-6761 GCA_043755105.1 Myxococcales bacterium | reverse complement strand
GCCTTTCCCCGAGGTGGTGCAGACATGCTCGGCTTTGGCGTAAAGCGGCTGCCGCTCCTTCAACCGTCGTCGCAGCTCAGCCATGGCGTGCGGCCGGTTCTGCATCGGGCGCAGGTCACCCTGTCCCACCACCCGCTCCCAGTGCTCTTCCGGAGTCGCGCGCAGCCACACCGTGTGGGCGCGATCCACCAGCAGACGATAAGCCTCGGCCGAGGTGACCAGACCTCCGCCGGTGGCGAGGACGGCTCGGGGATGGGCGGCGAGGAACTTTCTCAATGCCAAGAGCTCGACCTGACGAAAGTAGTCCTCACCGTGAATCGCAAAGATTTCCGCCAGCCCCATTCCGGCTTCGGCCTCGACCAGACGATCCAGTTCGAAGAAGCCGCAGCCGAGCTTGTCGGCCAGCGACCGGCCCACCGTGCTCTTCCCCGCCCCGCGCAAGCCGAGCAAGGCCACCACGCCCTTCGGCTCGGCGGTCGTCCCTTCCAGGTCGACCAGTGCGGCGAGAGAAAGTTGAAGAGAGGAGGCCAGCTCGGCGAGGTTGACCACCGAGATGTTGGCCCGTCCTGCCTCCAGGTCAGCGAGAAAGCGCTCCGAAAGCCCGCTCTGGGCAGCCACCCCCTTCAAGGTCAACTTCAGTTCCTGACGGCGAGACCTCACCCGCTGCCCGATCGCTTCCAGCAGGGGATGAAGGCGCTTCTTCGCGGGACGGGCCGGGGACATATAATGCACTATACTGCATCTATTTGGCGTCTGCAATGCACTATGCTGCTTGCGCCGCGCCTTCCTTCCCGGTAGGTTGTACCGATGGGAAACGACCACGTGGTTGAGGCCATCAGCACTTTCGAGACGCACCCCGACCAGTACAAGCACTGGAAGCTGAGCTTCGAGGGTGAGGTCGCGCGGCTGTCGATGGACGTGCAGGAAGAAGAAGGCCTGCGTTCCGATTACGCACTGAAGCTGAACAGCTACGACCTCTCGGTGGACATCGAGCTCGCCGATGCGATTTCGCGGCTGCGCTTCGAGCACCCCGAAGTTCGAGTGGTGGTGGTGACCTCGCTCAAGGACCGGATCTTCTGTGCCGGGGCGAACATCTTCATGCTCGGGACCTCGTCCCACCCGTTCAAGGTCAACTTCTGCAAGTACACCAATGAGACCCGGCTGGGGATGGAAGACGCGTCTGCCCACAGCGGGCTCAAGTTCATCGCCGCGCTGAACGGCACTGCGTCCGGCGGCGGTTACGAGCTGGCACTGGCGTGTGATGAGATCCTGCTCATCGACGACGGAAATTCCGCGGTGTCGCTGCCCGAGGTTCCGCTTCTCGGAGTGCTCCCGGGAACCGGGGGGCTGACCCGGGTGGTCGACAAGCGAAAGGTGCGCCGGGACCAGGCAGACTTCTTTTCCACGGTGGCCGAGGGCATCAAGGGCCGTCGTGCGGTGGAGTGGCGACTGGTCGACCAGGTGGTCCCGAAGAGCAAGTTCAATCAGGTGGTGGCTGAGCGTGCGCAGGCACTGGCGAAGCAGAGCCAGCGACCCGTCGGCGCCAAGGGCATCGCGCTCACTGCCCTGGGCGCGAAGGTTACTGCTTCGGGCATCGACTACCGCCACGTCTCGGTCAAGTTGCACCCGGCCCAGCGAATGGCAGAGCTGACGGTTCGCGCACCCACCGAGCCGCCTCCTGCCGATGGCGAAGGGCTGGCCGCTCAGGGCGCCCAGGCCTGGGCAATTGCCGCCTTCCGCGAGCTCGATGATGCGCTGCTGCGACTGCGAATCAACCACCTCGATGTCGGCACCCTGGTGTTGAAGACTTCCGGCGACGCCGCGCAGGTGCTGGCGTGGGACAAGTTCCTGGCAGGGAGTCAGAGCCACTGGCTGGCGCGGGAGACGTTGCATCTCCAGAAGCGGGTGTTGAAGCGGTTGGACGTGACCGCGAAGACGCTGTTCGCGTTCATCGAGCCGTCTTCCTGCTTCAGCGGCGTGCTCGCCGAGCTGGCGCTGGCCTCGGACCGAAGCTTCATGCTCGACGATGCCCAGCACCCCACTCGCTTCGAGCTCGGGCCGCTCAGCGCCGGAGCGCTGCCGATGTCCAACGGGCTTTCGCGGCTTCAAACCCGCATGCTGGCAGAGCCGGAAAAGACCGCGACCCTGCTCGCCCACTCCGGGCCGTTCTCGGCGGAAGAAGCGCTGGCCGGGGGCCTGGTGACCTTCACCCCGGACGAACTCGACTGGGAGGATGAGATCCGCGTTGCCCTCGAGGAGCGGGCGGCGATGTCCCCCGACGCGCTCACCGGAATGGAGGCGAACCTTCGCTTCGCCGGTCCCGAGACGATGGAGACGAAGATCTTCGGCCGCCTTACCGCCTGGCAGAACTGGATCTTTCAGCGCCCCAACGCGGTCGGCGAGCGCGGAGCCCTCACCCTTTACGGGCAGGCCGGTCAGCGGCCCACCTTCGACATGCGGCGTACCTAGCCACCCTCTTCGAACTCACAGAGAGAGCCACCATGAGCCAGATCAGCAACGAGAAGATTCCCAACAACGTCCACCTCGCGGACGACAAGAAGCTTCAGCGCGCACTCGAACAGTGGCAGCCGAACTTCATTCAGTGGTGGAAAGACATGGGGCCCGAGGGGTTCCAGGGCAATAATGTCTATCTGCGCACCGCGATCAGCGTCGAGACCGACGGCTGGGCGCATTACGACTTCGTGAAGATGCCGGAATACCGGTGGGGCATCTTTCTCTCCGAGCCCGTGAAAGACCGGAAGATCGGCTTCGGAGACATGATGGGCCAGCCGGTGTGGCAGGACGTTCCCGGTGAGCACCGCAACACCCTGCGCCGGCTGATCGTCACCCAGGGAGACACCGAGCCGGCGTCGGTGGAGCAACAGCGACTGCTCGCGCAGAGCTGCCCGTCGCTCTACGACATGCGCAACCTTTTCCAGGTGAACGTCGAGGAAGGACGGCACCTGTGGGCGATGGTCTATCTGCTCCAGAGGTACTTCGGTCGCGACGGCCGGGAAGAGGCGGAGGAGCTGCTCCAGCGCCGCAGCGGCAACGAAGACCGGCCGCGCATCCTCGGCGCTTTCAACGAGCCGATCACCGACTGGCTCTCGTTCTTCATGTTCACGATGTTCACCGACCGCGACGGCAAGTTTCAGCTGCTCGCGCTGGCGGAATCGGGGTTCGATCCGCTCTCGCGGACTACCCGGTTCATGCTCACCGAAGAGGCTCACCACATGTTTGTGGGCGAGACCGGCGTCGGTCGGGTGGTGCAGCGCTCCGCTGAGCTGACCAAGCAGGCCAAGAATGGCGACGCACGCAGCCTCGGCGGGGTCGACCTGCCCACGCTGCAGAAGTACCTCAACCTCTGGTACACGCTTTCGCTCGACCTCTTCGGCTCGGAAATTTCAACCAACGCCGCGTCGTTCTTCGGAGCAGGGCTGAAAGGCCGCGCGAAGGAAGAGAAGTTCGCCGACCACGTTGCGCTTGAGGGCATCTACCCGATGGAGGTGCCGGAGAACGGGCAGCTCAAGTCGCAGGAAGTGCCGCTGCGCTCGGCGATGAACGAGGTGCTGCGCGATGGCTATGTCGACGACTGCCAGCGCGGCGTCGACCGCTGGAACAAGGTCCTCAAGGAAGCAGGCCTCGAGTTCCGACTCCAGCTCCCTTCCCGGCGCTTCCACCGCCAGCAAGGGATTTTCACCGGAATGCCCTTTGACCCCGAGGGCAAGCTGCTCACCGCGGAGGAGTGGGCGGGCCGGAAGGACGAGTGGCTGCCCACCGCGGCGGACAAGGCGTACGTGAAGAGCATCCAGCAGCGGGCGGTGACCAAGCCCGGTGAAATGGCTCAGTGGCTGGCGCCTCCTGCTCGAGGCGTCAACAACCAGGCGGCAGACTTCGTCTACGTGCGCACGGAGTAAACCGGCTTGCCGTTTTCAAAAGGCTAGAAGCAACTTCTGCATCCGTTCCCCCGTTAATTGAGAATCGGGGGAACTTAGATGAGAGACATTCGGGACGACCGAACCTTTTTTCACCAGCAGGGTGCAGGCCGCCAGTACGACGACCTGATGCGAACCGTCGAGCAAGCTGCTCGAGGGACCTCCAGCCACAGGGGATGGACTCCACAATCGAGCCCGAGTTCCCGAAGCGCGCGCGAGGAGTTCCGAGCAGACGTCGGTCGCGGGTTCAATTCTGCGGCGTCCCCGCAGGACAGGGCCTCGGCTTCGTCGTCGGGTCCATCGAAGGCGAGCGCTGCTGCTAACCCTGAGCTGGAGAAGTGGCGGAGGAGCCTGGGTGGACGTGACCCCTATGCCGTGCTGGGGATGTCGAGGACCGTCTCGAAAGACGACCTGACCAAGGCCTATCGCGCCAAGGCGAAGACGAGTCATCCTGACAAGAACGGCGGCAAGGATGCCCAGTTCCAGCTCGTCAACGCGCCCAACCAGGTCATTCGGCGCGAGCGCGGCTTCGCCTGAAGACCTTCCGGAATACCGAGGAGTCGTCATGGGAATAAGAGGACCGATGTCTGCCAACGCCCGCTCGGCCGCCTACGATTACCTCGACGCGCAGGCCCAGGAGCGTGCCCGGGGGAAGCCCACGGAGGAGTTTCGGAAGGCCCTGACAGAGCTCCAGACCCAGGTGAGGCAAAGGGTTCTTCCGCACCTTGTTGACGCGGTGGAACTCCGGCTTGGTGAGTATTACGAGTCGAGGGTTAGCCTCAATCCCTATCGAAACACCGCCAGCATCGTTCGGGAGGTGCAGGAATCCTTCCTCATGAACGTTGACGGCTTTATCGCGGAAGCAGCGGACAGGCAGAAAAGGGCCTCGTGGTCTTCGGCGGGTCAAACGAGGGAGAAAGCTCCCGCGAGTCGAGAGCTGGAAGCCTGGAGGCGGACCTTCGGCGACCAGAGTCCCTACGATGTCCTGAAAGTGCCGAAGGCCTGCACGAAGGACCAGCTCAAGACGGCCTTCCGTTCGCAGGCATTGAAGGTTCATCCTGACAGGAACGGCGGCGACCCCCTGCCGGGCCAAAAGCTCAACGCCGCGTACGCGTTCGTGGCGCGAGACCGCGGCTTTGCGTGACGGCCTGACAGGTACTGGGTTCACCAGAAGTGGGCAGAGAAGAACGTCGAGCAGCTGCCCTTCGAGCAAGTCGATCTGAGCTGACTGATCGTCAACGCGACCCGTTCACCCTCATCGCCCGCACCAGGTAGTAGACCGCGAGCGCTCCGGCAAAGGCCGCCACGGCCAGATTGAAGCCGATCAACTGCTGTTGCAGCCGAACCCCGCAGATCGCCGCGTACGCACCCGCGAGCACCCCGTAGCGCACGCGGATCGACACGGTTCGCACCTGGGAGAAGGCCCAGGCCAGCAGGAAGATGACGGTCGAAACCCAATCGATGCCCAGTCGCACAGTGGTGGCTCCTGATTTGGACCTTGTCACCGATGCAGGGCGAAGGCGTTGAAAAGCGACGGTCCTCTTCCCGGCTCAATTGACCCCGGCGCAAGCCAGGCCCTATAGGGCCCGCTGTCCATGTCTATTCGCGCGCTTCCGGTTCTTGCCGCTTCACTGATTCTGGCCTGTGGCCCTGCCCCAGAACCGGCGCCTCCCCCCACCCCGGTGCAGCGCTGCATCGACCAGCCCCGGAACTTCAGGGGCACCCCGGGAACGGTCACCGCAGCGACGTTGATCAGCAATGTCTTCATGGTGCCCTCGGCGGTGAGCGGAGTGCATGGCCCCAAGGTGCTGGTCGACAGCGGCGCTCCGGTGACCCTGCTCGAGCCCGGCGCCTACCCGGGAGCGACCATTCCTTCCGGCTCGGGCACCGTCGACCGTCTCGACGCGGCGGGGCTCTCGTTCGAGCAGGCGCCGGTGATTGGCGGAGAAGTCGGTTTGAGCGGGCCTGGGCTGACCGTGGGCGGAATCTTCGGGGCCGATTACCTTTGCCACTTCGCGTCTTCGTTCAACTATCGCGACGCCACGGTGACTCTCGGTGAAGCGACGCCCCCCAGCGGCCTCCAGGCCCCGGGCACCCCGACCTCGCTCGCCCTCGAGGGCGGCGGACCCGGAATGCTCCCCAACTCGAAAGAGATCCTCCAGATTCTCCCCACCCGGGTGGTCGTCCAAGGGCTGCTCGAAGGCAAGGAGCGAACCTTCATCTTGGACACCGGCGCGAGCTTCACCGTGGTGACCCCTTCCCTGTTCCTCGACTTGACCTCGGATGGGCGGAAACGGCTGGGCGGGCTCTCGGCCAGCACGGTGATGGGGAACGCCTCGACCGAGATCACCCGGGTGCGCTCGATCCGGATCGGCGATGCCGAAGTCGTGAATTCGCCGGTGGCGACCACCGCGCCCGCATTGCTGAAGGCGTTGGCCACCGAGGTCCACCACCCGGTCGACGCGTTGATTGGCGGCACCTTCCTGCGCGAGTTCTACGTCACCGTCGACTACCCCAACGAGACCCTGGTGCTGCGGCGCTACGCCAACCGCGACCACGTCACCGACGAGTTCATCCGAGTGGGAGTCACCCTGCGCGCCGAACCCAGCGGCACCAGCCCGCGGTATCAAGTGGGCTCGATCTTCGCCGGCTCGGACGCCGAGACCTCCGGGTTGGCGGTCGGTGATGGCATTGTCTCCATCGACGGGCAACCGCTCGACGCGCTCTCTCCGTTCGAGGCCGACCGACTTCTCGCCGGACCCGTGGGAGCGAAGAAGCTGCTGCAGCTGGCCGGACGGACCCTGAGCGTGGGCACGAACGACCTGA
>JAYUUC010000138.1:0-6761 GCA_043755105.1 Myxococcales bacterium | reverse complement strand
ATCCGGAACTCGGTCTCGAACAGTCCCGTCTCGGGCGAAGAAAAGGTGAGTCGCGCGGCTTCGATGACCCGCTCCCGGTCCTCGAAATGGAGCGCGTCGACGATCGCAGACACGTCTGGACCCACGCTCTCGGGCAGCTCGAGCAGCTGCCGACAGCGCGGGTCCCAGTGCAGAGACCGGGCGGCGGTGTCGAAGTCCCAGATTCCCAGCGAGGTGGCGGCGAGTGCCATTTGAAAGCGAACTCGCTCATCGTCGAGCGATTGAGCCGCCCGCTTCGACTCGGCCTCCGCCAGATGCACCCGGCGCACTTGCTTCAGGCTCTGCGCGAGGCGGGCCGGAGAAAGCGAGTCCTTGGGCAGGTAGTCCGAAGCACCGGCCTTCATCGACTCGACCGCGGTCCGCTCATCGCCCTGGCCGGTGAGCATCACCACGGGAACGGTGATTCCCGCCGCCCTCGCAGAGGTCAAGAGCCAGAGCCCGTCGCGACCGGGCATCTGGTAATCGAATATCCCGCAGTCGAAGGGCCGCGACCGCAACAACTCCAGGGCCTTCGTCGCGTCGACCGCTTCGGTCACCTCTGCCGAGAGCCCCGATTGCTTCAGGTACCTTCGCACGGTGAGCCGATCGACCTCGTCGTCGTCCACCAGCAGCAGCTGAAGGGGAATGACCGAAGGCATGTTCACACCATCTCGACCAGGGTCCAGTACTTGTTCAGAACAGACATCAGCTCGACGAAGTCGACGAAGGTCACCGGCTTGATCAGGTAGCCGGCCACATTGAGGTTGTAAGCGTCGACCTTGTCACGGTCCTCGTTCGAGGTCGTCAGCACCACCACCGAGGTTCCGTGGAGCTCGGGGTCCGTCCGGAGCTCGCGCAGAAATTCGATTCCATTCATCTTCGGCATGTTGAGGTCGAGGAGCACCAGCCGCTTTCCCGGGGGGATGGTTCCATTGCGCAGCTGCTGGAGCGCTTCGAGCCCATTGCCAGCGACGAATACCGGGTTGGTGATGTTGCTCTTCTTGAACGCCCGCTTGACGTTCATCACATCGACGTCGTCGTCGTCGACCAGCAAGATGTTCAACACCTGTTCACCCATGGGTTGAAGCCCTGGAGCGTGGCCACGTGAAGTAGAAGATCGCACCCGCGCCCTCGGAGGATTCCAGCCGGGTGCGGCCTCCCTTGGCTTGAACGATTTTTCGGACGATGGCCAGACCGATTCCCGTCCCCTCGACCTTGTCGCGCGCTTGAAGCGTCTGGAAGATACCCCAGACCTTGTCGTGAAACTCGGCGGCAATTCCCGGCCCATCGTCCGCGATCGCAAACTCCCAGAAAGCGTCCTGTTCTTTCACCGAGACTGCGATTCGCCCGTCGCCCAGGCGGCCATGCTTGAGCGCATTCCCGAGCAGGTTCATGAACACTTGCTGCAAGGGCACCTTTTCCGTCAGCATCATCGGCATTCCCGGGCCGATGGCGATCGACGTTCCGGTGGAAGGTGCGAGCAGCTCAACGACCTCGTGTAGCAGGCGGCCGACCTCGACCCGCTCTGCCTTCTGGGGGGTGCGACCCGCCCGGCTGTAGCCGAGAATGCCGTCGATCAACGCCTCGAGGCGATGGACCCGGCCCCGCAGCAACGCCATGTGCTGCTGCGCCTCATCGGTCATCTTCCCGTCGAGCTCCTCTTCGACCCATTGCGAGAGGTTGGCGATGCCTCGCAGCGGCGCCTTCAGGTCATGGGAAGCCACGTAAGCGAATTGATCGAGCTCGGCATTGCTGCGCTCGAGCGCCTGGATCAGCTGCTCTCGCTCGGCTTCCGTCCGCTTCAGATCGTCGATGTCGGTGTTCGAGCCGAACCACTTGACGATCTCTCCGGCATCGTTCCGCATCACCAGCGCCTGGGCGAGGTGCCAGCGGTAAGAACCGTCGGAGCCGCGCCGCAACCGGAATTCGGTCTCGTAAGGTGTTCCGTGCTGAAGGGAGTCACTCCACCGCTCGACGCAGTGGGAAAGGTCGGCGTCGTGAACCCCGCTCACCCAGCCGTTGCCGAGCAGCTGCTCGGGGGGCCGACCGAAGAAGTCCGACACCCGCTGGTTGATGAAATTGAGCTGGCCGTCGGGGGCCGCGGTCCACACCTGCTGAGGAATGGCCTCGGCCAGCGAACGAAACTTCACCTCGCTCTCGGTCAGCTCGGCGGCGAGCCGCTCGAGCCGGCTTCGAGCCTCGGTGGCCTCGCGGAACAGCCGGGCGTTCTCCACGAACAACCCCGCACGCGCGGCCAGGTCCTCGGCCTGGTGGAGCTCGACCTCGCTGTACCGACGACCCGACTCGGCCATCACCAGCGTGAGCACCCCGAGCACCCTTCCGCGGGCGAGAATCGGCACCGAGATGTAGGACTTCAACCCCAGGGTCCGGATCAGCCGCAGGTGCTCCGCATCCTTTGCGCCAGCGACGAGCAGCTGGTCGGGAATGTCGGACAACCATTCGGGTTTACCGGTCCGGATCACGTTGGGCACGCCGGTGGGCGCCTGCGGGTCGGGCGGGTAGCGCAACTCGAGCTCGTCGACAAAGCGGAGCTTGGCCGGGTCGAGGTGTTGCACCGCGAGCCGCTCCGTTCCCCCCTCGGGCCGAACCATGTCCAGAGCGCACCAGTCCGCCAGCGCGGGCACCACCAGCCGGGCCAGATTGGCGAGCGTGGTCTGATAGTCGAGCGATGAGGACATCAGCGCGGTCGCCTGCAGCGCCGTCTCTTGAAGCTTCAGCTGTTCGGTCTTCCGGAACAGCTCGACAAACACCGCAACCTTTGCCCGCAGGATGTCTGGCTGGAACGGCTTGGTGACGCAGTCCACCGCGCCGCGGGCGTAGGCCTCTCGCAAGGTCGACTCCTCGGAGTCGGCCGAGAGGAAGATGATCGGCAGGTGACGAACCCGCTCCATTCCCTTGATGCGGGCCGCGGTTTCAAAACCGTCGAGCCCCGCCATCCGGATGTCGAGCAGCACCACAGCGAAATCTTCCTGCTCCAGAATCCGAAGCGCCTCTTCACCCGAGCGGGCCCGCACCAGCCGCTCCCCCAGGGACGAGAGCACTCCTTCCAGAGCGAGCAGGTTGGCCGGGTGATCGTCGACGATCAAAATACTCGCCTGCGACGCGGGGACCGACCCCTCCACCGGCGGTGCCAGTGTAACAAACGGGGGACGAGGCCGAAGGAGTTCCGTCTGGCGGTCAGGGGGCATGGGCACTCCGAACGTGAGAGTGGCGGCTAGCACGATTCCGGCGAACTTGAACCGCCCGTCAAATCTCGGAGGACGGCCTCATGAATCTCAGTCCCCGAGACGACCGACCCCCGCGGAGCGCCTACTTTGAGACAGAGATAGGACGAATATGCTCCATATGTTCACAAATCGGACAACCTCGCCTCCCTTAGGTCGAGGTGACCCTACGAAAATCGAGCAGTTAGGCTGACTTCAGTAGGAACGGAATTGGCGTGGCTATTGCTTTGGTACTGGCCAACCCTAGCGAGAGGTGGCCCCTTTTTGCGTTCCATTCTTGAAGCCAAGCCGATTGCGGTTCTTGCAGGTTCGCTGGTGGTCTTGGCGCTGGTGGGGTGTGGAGCAGGGCAGGCGTTTGAACCTCCGGAGGCCGAATCGGTTGCCGTGGAAACGACTGAAGGGGTGATCTCCAGCGAGTTGCAAGGGGTGATTCCCGAGGGGACGACCCTGGAGGCCAACGACAACGTCAACCTCCGCAGCGCCGCATCGATGGGCGCGACCGTGCTGGACGTCGTCAGGCGCGGCAGCCATGTCGAGACCCTCGGCACTGCCCCCGCGGTCAACGGTTTCGTGCGGGTGACGGCGGGTGACCTGAACGGCTACACCGCGGTTCGCTACTACCGAAAGCTGGCGCTACCGGCGAAGCCGAAGACGCCCCTCACCCTTACCCAGGCCGACGCCCACTTCGTCAGCCAGTGGGGCCCTACCCCCTCGAACACCGGCGGCACCCTCTACGGGTTCAACGATTGCGGCCCCACCAGCGCAGTGATGGCGCTCGGCGTCCAGGAGTTGCTCGGCCACCCGACTCCCCGCGACGCGATGACCGCGATCGACCATCTGCGCGACCTGATGTACGGCTACAACACCTCTCAGTCCCAGCGAATGACACTGAACCGGGTGATGATCGGCCTTCGCAGCATGGGGGCGGTGACTTCCCGAATCACCCCTACCCTGGGCGCTGTCAAGGCTGCGCTCCAGGCAGGCCATTCGGTGATCGCCGGGGGTGAGCCCTGGGCCGCCTGGGGCCAAGCCCAGTACAACGCGGGCAACTACCTCAATAGCCATGACCCCGGAAACCACTTCGTCGCGCTCTTGGGCATGACCAACGCGAACACCTTCATCGTCGCTGACCCGCTCTTCCGATACGGCACCCGGGCGGTCAGTGGCCCGCAGCTGGTGACCTTCCTCTCCGGAACCTGGGCCGACGCGATCAAGCTCGCAGCCCCCTGATTTTCTGGGGTTGCTGCCCCGACAGTAAACTTTCAACAGGGCATCTCCGACAACAGGGCGAGGTTTCGCGTCACCCGCCCCTCGTCCGACTTCCATGCCCAAACCCTTCTCGATCCCGTCGTCTCCTCCTGTTCAAAAACCGCAGCCGCTGCCGCTCGCCGGTACGTTTCATTGGTACGACGTGCTCAAGGGCCAGACACTGTCGATCATCGCCCGCGACGTGCTGGGCGATCTGAAGCGGTACAAGGAGCTCGCGGCGCTCAACCAGGATTTGCTGCCCGACCCGAACAAGCTCGAAGTGGGCCAGAGGATTCGCTTGCCGTTCGCGAGCCCGCGCGTTCCTAAGCCGCCGGTGCATCCGCCCTCGTTGCCCACGCCTCCTGCTGCTTCCGACCACTGGTCTGCTCCGACCACGACGGGAGGACCGGTGCGTGGCCTGTTCTGGGGCGACGCCCACCCCGGGGAGATCGCCCTCACCTTCGATGACGGCCCGTCCTCCACGACGACACCTGCCATTCTCGCGGCGCTCAAGGCGCGACAAGTGAAGGCGACCTTCTTCGTCCTCGGCCAGAACGCTCGCCGCTGCCCCGAGCTGATCCGCCAGATCGTCGCCCAGGGGCACACGCTCGGAAACCACAGCTTCGATCACGCCCGATTGACCACCCTGAGCGCAACGGCTTTGCGGGCGGAGCTCGAAGACACCCAGAAGGCGGTCGACGCGGCTCTCGGCTTTCATTACGAGCTGACCCAGGTTCGCCCGCCGTACGGTGAGGTGAACGACCAGGTGAGGAACACCGTGCGCGACGCCGGCGATGTCGCCGTGCTCTGGAACATCGACTCCAATGACTGGCGCTACCCCAACGACGACGCGAAGATTCTCGACAATGTCTTCTCTGGCCCGGACAGCGTCTACGGCCGTGGCGGCGTGGTGCTGATGCACGACATCCACCCGCAGACCACCCGGGTGTTGGGGCAGATCATCGACCGGCTTCGTCGCGAGAAGTTCCGCTTCACCGACACCGACGCGTTGCTCGAGAAGAAGTACCCCGCCGGCCCTCCGCACGTCGGTTAGCGCGGTCAGCTGGGCTGCAGGGGCAGGAACTTCCGTGCAGGCGCCGGAGGCCCCCCCTTGGGCAGCTCGACGGTGAACCGGGCGCCGCTTCCCGGGTGTGAATCCACCGAGATGGAGCCCCCGAGCCCGTCGACGATGCGCTTGACGATGTAGAGGCCAAGGCCGACCCCTGAATAGCCGGTCACTCCCGAGGAACGTCTGAAGCGCTCGAAGATTTGACCTGATTCTTCGGCGCTGATCCCGATTCCCTGGTCCGCCACGGTGAGCCGCACGGCGTGCTGATCGCCCTCGATGGAGATCTCGATTGGCTTTCCGCGCCCGTACTTGAGGCTGTTGGAGAGCAGGTTCGACACCACCTGCTCCAGCCGCATCCGGTCCCAGAGACCGACTTGCGACACGTCGCCCCTCACGGTGACTTCACAGCCCTGTTCGACGATCTGCTCCCGGAACACCTGCAGGGTGTCGCGGACCACCTCGGCCAGGTTGATCATCGAGAGCTTGAGGCTGAGCTGCCCCGAGGTGACCTTCGACACTTCGAGGAAAAGGGTGACCAGCTCGGCAAGCCGATCGGCCTGTCGCTTGATGCGCTCCAGCCCGGACAGGACTGCGTCCGGCAGCCCGGTTCGCAGCTCCTTGAGACGGTTCAACAACAAGTCGGTCCCCATCTTCAAAGCGTTGATCGGTCCGCGCAGGTCATGAGAGGCAATCGCCACCATGTCCTCCCGGGCCCGCACCGCGAGCCGCGCCTCGCTGTAGAGCCGGGCATTGTCCAGCGCCAGAGCGGCGCGATCAGCAATCTCGGTGGCGATGAGAAGGTCGGCCCGGACGAAGTGACGTTCAGAGGAAGCCGAGAAATAGCCGATCGCCCCCAGGGTCCGGTCCCGGGCCCGCAGGGGAACCACGATCGAGGACTGCAGCAACTTGCTCAGCACCCCTTTCAGCGTTGGCTTGCCCCCGGACAGCAACTGCCATACCGACTCGGGAACCGTCTCGTAGAGCTCGGGCTCGCCGGTGATCAGCACCCGGCCAAAGCCCACCCTGACTTCCGAGAGAGGCGGGAGCATCGGCAGCAGTCGACGCACCTGCTGCTCTTCCTCGGGGTTGCGGTGGGCCAGCGCCCAGCCCTCGATTTGAGCGGCATCGCCGATGACCACCAGGCACCATTCGGCGAATTGGGGGACTGCCACCCGAGCGAC
>JAYUUC010000137.1:0-6769 GCA_043755105.1 Myxococcales bacterium | reverse complement strand
CCACGTTGTCGGAGTTGATTTCCCAGCGAGCCACCCCGTTTCGCTGCCGGGGGCTCCAGGCGAGCGCGAAGTTCTGCTCGTCCGCCACCACCACCAGGTCCACCCCGGCTCCACCGTCAGGTGCAGGCTGATGGCCGGCGTCGACCGACCCACCGTCCACCGGAGTCCCTGGAGGCCCGGCGGCAAAAAATGCAGCCTGGCAAGGACTGCTCAGGACAGCCTTGTCATAGCAACGCTGCCGCGCCGCCTTCCACGAGAGCTCATTGCCCACGGAGCAGACCGGAAGCTGGCCGAGGCAATCGGCCATGGCTCCCAGAGCCACTTCGTCCGAGGGGGTGCAGGCCTTCACCCCGGCGCTGCACTCCGCCTTCGAGCCCAAGCCGGTGGTGGCGTCGACCGCGCAGCTTCCCGCCTGGGCGACGAGGTCGACCTTGCCGGCCTTGTCGCAGACCGACGAACCACAGCCAACCAAGAGAGCGAATACAGCACAGGCCACCAGGCCCTGGTACAGAGAAGGTCGCATCAGGTCACCGCCGGTTTCAGGAAGAGGGCGCTTCTTAGGCGCATCCCGAAGCCAAAGAAAGGTTCTCTACCGGCCAATGTTCGCTGAACGCCGCGCGGAATGAGCCGCGGATGTTTTCTAGATCGCCGCTCGGGCTTCCCGGACAATGTCCCGGAGCCGAACCGACGACACCACCCGGCGGACCTTGGTCAGCCCTTCGGAGGTCTGTTCGTGCTGCCAGGTGTGGAGCAGCGCGCGGGCGAGCAAATAGGTGAAGAGGAGGACCAGGCCTCCCGGTACGAGCAACACCATTGCGACCCAGATCAACCGCGCCAACGCTGCCATCACCGTCATACCTCCGCACTTCGTCCGGGCAGTTGTTCTGCACTCCTCGTGCCCGCACCAACTTATAAAGTGCGTCAATATTTTCGGCAAGTTGGATTGGAAAGTTGCCGAGTAGCGGAACTGCTCGCGGGAGGCAGACCGCAAAACCCTGTCAAAAATGCCTCGGTTCAGGCGGTTGTGATGACTTAAGGTCAGGAGCGGGATCACCATGACCGACGTCCAACCACCCTTTCAGGGAGTCGAGAACGCTTCGGAGCGGTTGACCGCGGTCGGGTATCTGCCGTCGCCAGAGATTTCCACGGTGGCTTTCCTGGCCGACCGGATGGAAAAGCCGATTCTGGTCGAAGGTCCCGCGGGGGTGGGAAAGACCGAGCTCGCCAAGGCGCTGGCCACCGCGCTCGGTCGGCCTCTGATCCGGCTCCAATGTTACGAGGGGTTGGACGAGGCCAAGGCGCTCTACGAGTGGGAGTACGCCAAGCAGCTTCTCTACACCCAGCTGCTCAAGGACAAAATCGGCGAGATGACTGCCGGGGCGGCCACCCTCAGCGAAGCGGCGGACCGGATTGCCCAGGGCGATGCCGTTTTCTTCTCCGAGCGCTTCCTCCTTCCCCGCCCGATTCTCCGCGCGATTCGCTCCCCGGTCCCGGCGCTGCTGCTGATCGACGAGATCGACAAGGCCGACCCCGAGTTCGAGGCCTTTCTCCTCGAGGTCCTGGCCGACAACGCGGTCACCCTTCCCGAGCTCGGCACCTTTCAGGCGATCCACGTTCCCCGGGTAGTGCTGACCTCGAACAATGCGCGCGAGCTCTCCGATGCGCTAAAGCGGCGTTGCCTGCACCTGTACATCGACTTTCCCAGCCGGGAACGGGAGCTGCGGATCGTCCGCTCGCGGCTCCCCGGCATCTCCGAGCGCCTCTCGGGTCAGGTAGTGGACGCGATCCAGAAGCTGCGCTCGCTGGATTTGAAGAAGGCGCCCTCGCTGAGCGAAACGCTGGACTGGGCCCAGAGCCTCGCCCTGCTCAACGCCGACGTGCTCACCGTGGAGCTGGTGGCAGCGACGCTCAACCTGGTGTTGAAGCACGAGGCGGACATCGAGAAGGCTCGGGCCCAGTTGCCTTCGCTGGTTCTCTAACGACTTCGGACCTACTTCTCCATCGCGTCGAAGAAGCCCTTGTACCCGAGCTTGATCGAGTCGTTGCTGAAGGTCTCGTTGCGCTTCTTGTCGACCACGTACCAGTGTCCCCCCTTGCGGCCGACCAGGTACGAGGCCAGATCGCCTTCGGAAACGCCCTTCTCCTCGACCTGGTAATTGTCCTCGCTGGTCTCGACCACCACCGTTCTCTGCGCAGCGGGTCGGGAATCGGTGACCTTGAACTCCTTCAAGTAGGAGGAGATCTTCTCCTGGTACCAGGGGGCCATCGGGTGGTCTTCCTTCCCCAGCCGCTTCTTCCGTTCGGCGATCACCTTCAGGGTGTCCGGATGAATGAACTTCTTCGCGTCGGCCCACTTCTTTGCCTTCACCGCGGTGAGATACCGACCGAGCAGCTCCTGGGCAGCCTTGGTGTCGGGGGTCTGTTCGGACTTCGCCGCCTTCGGGGTTTCCGGGTCAGACGGCCCGGTGGTGCCCTGGGCAAAGGAGAGCGACGAGACCAGCAGCGCAGGCAACAGGCTGCGCACAAGGGCACGATTCATGGATGGCGACTCCCGAGCACGAGAAAGATGCGGTTTTAGCCGACCGCCCGTGGTTTGAAAGATTCAAGTGACCTACCAAAACCCGATCCGGGCCGCGACGGAGTTGAAGGCGATCGCCCAGACCCTCGGCGACGCGGCGGCAGCACAGGTGGAAGCGCTGGCCGCTTCGGCTTTCGACCCCGACGAATGGGTGAGCACCGTCGAGCGGCTCGGCCTTTCATTGAAACCCGCGGCCCTCGAAGCGCTTCTGGCTCTCGTCGAGGCGAGCGCCTTTCTCCCCAGACTGGCGATCAGTCGCCCCGGTCTGCTCGGATTTCTCACCAGCGCCCGCGCGCTCGATAAGCCGAAGTCGAAGGAGCGCACGCTTCGAGAGGCAGCCGCAGGGGTGCGGCGGGTGCCCGTCGGCGACCGGGAACGGCTTCGACGCCAGCTGCGTCGCTACAAATACCGCGAGCTGTTCAGGCTCAGTGCCCGCGAGCTGATCGCGCGCGCCCCGATGCCTGAAATAGGGCGTGAGCACAGTCAGCTCGCCGAAGGCCTGACCCGAGCAGCGCTCTCCGCTTGCTGGCGAGAGCTCTCCGCCCGATACGGGCTCGCGGCAGGGGATGCCGGCTCCCCGCCTCCGGGCTTCTGTGTGCTGGGGCTCGGCAAGCTGGGCGGAGAAGACCTCAACTTCAGCTCGGACATCGACCTCATCTACGTCTATCGCGAGGACCCGGCGCTGGGCGCGGCGCTCCCCTCCTCCCTCAGCCTCGCCCAGCTCTACACCAAGCTCGCTGAAGCGCTCACCGGCGCCCTCGGCAACAACAGCGGCGAAGGCTTCTGCTACCGGGTTGACCTCAACCTTCGGCCACAAGGGCGCAGTGGAGCCATCGCTCTCTCGATGCCGGCGATGCTCGGCTACTACGAGTCCCAGGGGCGAACCTGGGAGCGCGCCGCGCTGCTCAAGGCCCGGCCGATTGCCGGAGACCTGGCGCTGGGGGAAGAGTTTCTCCAGGCCCTCACCCCGTTCGTGTGGCGACGCAGCCTCGATCTTTCTGCGGTCGACGGCCTTCGTGAGCTCAAGGCGCAGATCGACTTGCGAGGCAAGGCCAGCGCCGACGACGTCAAGCTAGGCCCGGGCGGCATTCGCGAGGTGGAGTTCTTCGTCAACGCGCTCCAGCTGGTGCATGGCGGCAAGACCTCAGCGCTGCGGGAGCGGAACACGATGCGGGCGTTGCGAAAGCTGGAGAAGGCCGGTCTGCTCTCTGGAACGGACGCCGATGCGCTGGAAGAGGCCTACCTTTTTCTCCGCCGCGTCGAGAACCGGCTCCAGATGGTCGACGAGCGTCAGACCCAGGCGCTCCCGAGCGGCGAACGCGACCGCGCCCGGCTGTGGCGCAGCCTCCACTTTCCGAGCTGGAGTGCCTTTGAAGCCGAGCTCGCGGGCCACCGCGGCTTCGTCCGCGAGGCCTTCACCACCCTGCTCGGCCGCACCGCCCGCGACGAGGTGCCCGACGAGCCGCAGCTGGCACTGGCGCTGGACTTCGATGCCGACCTCTCGAAGCGCAGCCAGGCGCTGGCAGAGCGCGGCTTCAACGATCCCGAGCGGGCGATCGCCGCGCTTGAACGGCTGGGACGAATCCACGACTCGCCGTTCGGAGCCGGACCCTCGGGGCCCAGCCTGCAGGCAGTGAAGCTGCTCGCCGAGATCGCGCGCACCCCCGACCCGGACCAGGCACTGCAGCTGTTCTCCGAGTTTCTCGGTTCCCTCAAGGCTCCCCAGGGCTACCTGGACCTGCTCACCCGATTGCCCCAGGCCAGCCGCCGGCTGCTCAACCTCTTCGGCCAGAGCGACTACCTCTCGCGATCTTTTCTCCGTCACCCCGAGCTGCTCGACGCGCTGGTTCAGCCCGGGCTCGAATCCCACAAGGACCCGCTCCGGATGCGCCGGGAGCTGCTCTCGCGCACCAATCGCCACCCCGATCCGGAAGAGAAGTTGAGCTCGATGCGCCGGTTCAAGAACGAAGAGGTGCTGCGAATCGGCCTTGACGACATCGCCGGGGAACTCACCGTCCCCGAAGTGGCTGTTCAGCTCTCGGCGATCGCAGATGGCATCATCGACGAATCGCTCTTCATCGCCGAGGGCGAGCAGCGCGAACGCTACGGTCCGCCCCGCGAGGGAAATCAGCTCGCGACCCTGACGGTGATCGCGATGGGCAAGCTCGGCGGACGAGAGCTCGGCTATCACTCCGATCTCGATCTGATCTTCGTCTACTCGGGCCGAGGGGACTCCGAGACCAGCGGAGGCACGCGGGGGAAGATCACCCACCACGAATACTTCGCCAAGGCCGTGCAGCGGCTGCTCACCTTCCTTCAGATCCAGTTGCGGGAAGGCCTGCTCTACAAGGTCGACGCCCGCCTTCGACCGTCGGGGAACCAGGGGCTACTGGTGGTGAGCGAAGAGGCTTTCCGCGACCACCACGAACGAAGGGCGCAGCTGTGGCAGCGACAGGCGTTGATCAAGGCGCGCGGAGTGGCGGGCGACTTTGCTCTCTTCGAGCGGATCCGTCTCGACACCCTCGAGTCCCAGGTCTACCTCAAGCCTTTGCCGGAGAACGCGGCGGAAGAGATCGACCGGCTGCGCACCCGGATGGAGAAGGAGGTCGGCCGCGAGACGTCAGAGCATCTCAATCTCAAGCTCGGCCACGGAGGGCTGGTCGACGTCGAGTTCGCGACCCAGTACCTGCAGCTCGTTCACGGAGGCGCGTTGCCGTCGGTGCGACTGCAAGGCACCCTGGCCGCGCTGACAGCGCTGCGGGAAGCCGGCTGCCTAGATTCGGCCTCGGCCGATACCCTCCATCAGGGGTATCATTTTCTGCGCCGGGTCGAGAATCGGCTCCGGCTGGTGCACGGAGAGCCACTCTCGTCGATGCCCACCTCCGGGCGACCGCTGGCGCTGCTGGCCCGGCGTCTGGGGTATCTCGGGTCGGACCCGGGGCCCCAATTTCTCGGCGAGTATCGCGCCTACACCGACCGGGTGCGTGCGGTGTATGCTCGCGTCTTCCGGAGGTCTTGACCCCACCCCTTGGCCAACCACGACTTCGTCCATCTGCTGATCGTCGACGATGACCGCTCGGTGCAGCGGGTGCTCGCCGACGCGCTCACCCGCCAGGGCTTCACCGTCACCGTCGAGCGGGACGGCGCCTGGGCGGTGAAGACCTTCGAAAAAAAGAGCTTCGATGCGGTGTTGCTCGACCTGATGTTGCCGGGACTGGACGGCTATCAGGTGGCCCGGCAAATCCAGAGCTCACCTCGGGGCCGGAAGACGCCGATCCTGATGATGTCTGCAGTGAACACCAGCAACGTTCACCAGGCCGAAGCGGTCTCGAAGTATGGCGCCTTCGCGTTTCTCGAAAAGCCGGTCAAGGTGGCCGAGCTGCTCAAGGTACTGCGAGCGGTGCTCAAGGACCGTTACCCCCGAGCTCCGGACGCGCCCGTCGTCCCCACCGCACAGGTCGACGACGATGACCCGATCACCGACCCATCGCTGAAGGAAGAACGAGAGCTGGTCGAGGATCACGCCCGCAAGGCCGGCGCCGCCCCTTCCATTCGCGGAGACCTTTCCCAGAAGCCGTTCCCCGAGCTCCTCGCCGAGGTCTACCGCTGGCGCGGCACCGGAGCGTTGCTGCTCCGCCGCGACAAGGTGAAGAAGATCGTTTACTTCCGCGAGGGTCAGCCCCAGTCAATCAAGAGCAACCTCGCTTCGGAATGTCTCGGCCGGGTGATGGTGCGCGAGAAGATGATTTCTCAAGCGGAGTGCGACGAGTCGGTGCTGCGAATGAAGAGCAGCCGCCGGCAACAGGGCACGGTGTTGATCGAGATGGGGTCGATCAGCCCGCACAACCTGGTCTACGGGCTCTCGCTTCAACTTCAGGCGAAGCTGTTCGACATCTTCACCTGGAACAAGGGCGAGTATCAGTTCAACCCGACGACCGATCCGGTCCCCGAGCTCGCCAACCTCGAGCTCACCACCGCCGCCGCGATCTACGAAGGCATTCGTCGCTTCGATCAGTCCCGGCTCGCGCGAGCGATGGGCGAAGTCGACGCACTCTTTGTGCACCCCACGTCTGACCCGCTCTATGCGCTCCAGGACGCCGGGCTGGGCGACGAAGAGCAACAGCTGCTTCTGGCTGCCGACGGCCACAAGACCGTCGCCACCTTGAGGGCGCTGGCGCTGCTGCCTCCGCT
>JAYUUC010000136.1:0-2272 GCA_043755105.1 Myxococcales bacterium | reverse complement strand
CGGGCGTTCACCGAGTTGCCCGTTCCGCCTGCGCTGGTCCACGCTTCCTTTGCGGCGATCGATGGCAAGGTTGTGCTTGCAGGTGGGCGAAAGCTCTTTGCCGACGAGGGAGAACTCAGCCTGTTCTCCGATGCTCTCGAAAACAACGACATCGCGCCCACGGACGAAATCTACACTTTGGACGTTTCCGCCGGAGCAGAAGCGGCCTGGACGCTGAGCCCTCAGCGACTGCTCACCCCCACTGCGGGCGCCAGCGCCGTGGTGAAGAACGGAGAGATGTGGATCATGGGCGGTGAAAAGGTCGTCCGCAACGCCCACGGAACCCTCTACTCAGTGACGATGGAAGACGTGCAGAAGCTCAACCTCGCCACGGGAACCGTTTCCGCAGCGCAGCCGCTCCCGCAGCCGATCTCGTTCGCCTCTGCCTACATCGACGAGTTCGGCGGCATCGTGATGGCAGGCGGTCAGGAACGCATCAACAAGGGCCGGGACTACGCCGCCTCCGCGCGGGTGACGCGCCTGAACGCAGAAATTTCGGGTTCAAAGTGGAAGAAGCGGGAGCCGCTCCCGGCTCCGAATGAGAACCTGGCCGTCATTCCCCACGTGGGTGGCCTGGTGGTCGGTCCCTTCTACGAAGGCCTTACCCCCAGCTACTTCATGCAGCGGTAGGAGCATGACATGCCAGCACGCATTCGACGAGAAGGTGCCGCGGGAGTGGTGCTGACCGACTACGGACTGACCGCCGAGCAGGCCGCAGGGCTGCAGGACAAGCTTCAGACCCGCGAGCCCACCCTCGACCAGCTCGCGACCCTCGTCAGCGACACCGGTTTCCAGTCGTCGGAGCAGTATCGCTGGGCCAAGAACGTGCTCGATCGCCTTCGGGGCGTCTCCAATCACGAAGGCTCGACCTATGTGAGCAGCCAGGGGTCGGGCGTGCTTCCGAGGAGCGTCTACTTCGAGACCACGGCCAGGACTGCCGTCCAGAATGAACCGGAGCCGATCGTACAGCTGCGCCAGACACTGACGGGTCTGGCGTGGGGTCAAGAGGCTGTCGTCGACGGTTACATCCAGTGGCACAAGGACCATCTGTCCCCTCTGCGCCGCTATCCCGCCGTGCTGGTGACCACGGTAGACCCGGGCCACGGCAAGGACCAGGCGGTCGAGGCTTTCGTCAGGGAAGCGCTCGACAGCTCGAACACCCTGGTCGAGGTGGACCTCGGCCAGGCGACGGACAAGGACCACGGGGCACTCTTCGGCGACGAAGGGCGGCTCAAGATGAAGACGCTGCTTGAGCTTGCCAAGAAGGACAAGACTCTCATCGTTGTCCGCAACGCCGAAACCCTGGAGACCCGGGCACCGTCGATTGCGCGTCGACTGAAGCAACTGCTCCAGGCCGCCAGGGACACGCCGGACTACGCGCGGGTCCGCTGGGTATTCGACTTCAACCAGCAGGGCAGCGCCCAAAGCTTGATGGCATCGGCGCTCGGATCCGAAGGGACCCGCGTGATCTCGGGCAAGGCAGAGTTCGTCCACCTCGATGCGAAGACGATGGAGCGCTACGCCTTCGAGCTTCTTCCCCTGATGAAGGGGGCTGACGGCTTCGAAGAACTGCACGTCCAGGTTGAGCGCGAGGCGCGGGAACTCCTGGGCCGGATCCTCGCCACACCGCATGAGCCGCTCTACGACCTGGAGTTCCGGCTTCACCGGGCGATCCTCTCCAAGTTCGACATGTCCACCAACCTGGACCTCTCGCGAGAGATGGTCTCGGTCCAGGTGGACCCCCGGCTCACGCAGGCGGAGATCGAAGCCCGAGTCCAGGCGCTTCATCAGCCCAATGCGGACCTGGAAGAGTGCGAGCGCCTGTTCGTGGTGGACATCGTTGCCCGTCGCCCCGCCGTCGACGACCTCGCGCCCCTTCTCGCGATGGCTCGACAGGTCCTCGACTTGCTGAACCCGCTCGGGGAGCAGATGAAGAAGGGGCTCGGGGCCGCCACCTCCGAAACGCTCGAACCGATCTTCGAGCTCTACAAGGGCGACTTCGCCCAATGTAAGGGCGCGATTGACGCGGCGCTCGACCGTGCCGACCAGCGGTTCCGCTCGAACATGGCAGAGCTGATCCTCCCCAGTGAATTCGATGCTGTGACCACCCAGACGGCCTCGCTCGGGACCTACTTTGAAATCCTGCCGGACGAGGCGACCAACGCGGGCGCCAAGGCCAGCGAGGTCAAGTCCATTCGAGCGCTCTCGGAAAAGGGCAACAGCTACCTCGACG
>JAYUUC010000135.1:0-2273 GCA_043755105.1 Myxococcales bacterium | reverse complement strand
GCCAGACCAGCCGCAGGCCGCTCCAGGCGGGATCGAGCAGCAACAGCTTGTTGTCGTTGAGCCCGATCTCGAGGGCCGCGAGGCGAACGAACTCCTCGGTGGGTATGGCGGGCCCATCGAGCGCGTTCGGGTAGCAGACCCAGATGGTGCCGGTGACGGCCATGCCGCGCGCCAGGCCTGGGAGCTTCTCGACCAGCTCGACTTTCTTGCTGGTGAAAAAGACGGTGACGTCGAGCCCTGTCCGGGCCGAGTCGAGCAGCTCGGCCCCGTCAGGAAGGGGTTGGAGCGCGTCGAGAAAACCATCGGGCGCATTGAGGACGGACAAGTGCATCCCGGGCCGGATACCGAGCAGCGAGGAAAGCGGGGCGAGCAGGAATGGGCCTCCGAAGCTCATCGGACGACCTCGAACGACGTGAACTCTCCGGTCGCAGGCTGATCATCCAGCTGCTTGACCGTCTCGACTTCGGCGTGGGCCGGCCCTGCGTGACACCAGGCCACGAACTGGTCGACCTGCTCGGGTTCTCCTTCGACGAGCGCCTCGACATCCCCATCGTCGAGGTTGCGAATCCAACCGCCGACCTTCAGGCGCGAGGCTTCGTCGCGAGCGCAGGCGCGAAAAGACACGCCCTGCACGAGGCCGTGGATGCGAAGATGAACGCGGCGGAGGCTCACTGTGGCGGCGCGACTTACCACGATGCAAAGCGTGGACGAAGAGGCGCTGGGCGAGCGGTTCGAATCGCACGCGCGGCGCAAAGGCGGCATCTACTTCACCCCCGCCTGGCTGGTGACTCGGGTGCTCGAAGCGGCGGCCGCGTTCGTTCCCGCGGAAGGCCCGCTCGCGATCGTGGATCCGGCGTGCGGGGCCGGAGCGTTTCTGTCGGCTGCGGCCGAGAAGTTTCCGCGAGCGATGCTGCTTGGATGCGAGCTGGAGGAGAAGTCGGCGCGCGAGTGCAGCGCCCGCGTGCCGGGGGCGACAATCGTCACGGGAGATGCGCTGCGCGGGCCCGCGCTCGGAGAGTTGCTGAAGCGAATCCCCCCCCGAGCGTTCGAGTTGTGGGTGGGGAATCCGCCGTACAACGGTCGATCGGCGCTGCTGGATGATCCGAAGGCATTCGCGCGGATGCAGGGGTTGTTGGCGCCCGAGGCCGCGATGGCGAAAGGCCAGAGCCTACGAGACGACTTCGCGTTCTTCCTGCTCGTCGCCGCCGAGCGTCTGGCGGGCCGCCAAGGCGCGCTCGGGTTCGTCACCAGCGCCACGCTGCTCGACGCGTTCGTCTACGCGCCACTGCGGCAGACGCTGCTCTCCAGACTGGCGCTGCGCGAAGCGGTAGATCTCGGGGCCGGGGTTTTCCGCGGGACGAAGGTGCGCACTTGCCTCACGGTCTGGACCACGGGGCGCGAGGGCACGACTGTCAGCGCCGAGGCGCCTCAGTTCCGGCTCAAGAAGGTCTCGACCGAGGCGGGCGCGCTGCACGAAGCGTGGCGCAAAGGCGGCGAGCTGCTGACGCAGTTGATTCCGGTCAGCCTGCCGGGCTTGAAGACGCGGTTCGACGAGCTGCTGACCGACGCGGATCCAGAACGGCTGCGCGGGCGGCTGACCGAGCTGATGGGAACCCCCAGGACGAAGCTCGCGGACTTCGCGAAGCAGCATGGGATTCCAGAGTCCTGCGCGGTGAAGTTGGCGGCGCTGCCGACCGGGCTGGCGATCGACCCCGCGAAGGTGCGGGCGTTCATCCGGTATCGCGGCGCGGCCTCTCGCGGTCCGACCGGCTTCTGCTACCTCGATCGCGGCCTGATTCCCCGCGGGGATCACCGGCTGCACGGCGCGTGGGATCCGCACCAGGGGCGGTGCAAGCTGGTGTTCAATGTTCGCGAGCTGCCGCTGTGGGCCGAGCTGCTCGAGGAAGCGGGCTGCGTGACGGCGTATCAGCACACCCGGTTTGCGCCGCTCTGGGTTCCGCAGCGCGTGCGAGAGGAAGGCCCGGAGATCGCGAACCGCCTTCGGGTCAAGGCGCTGGGTCCGCTCGTCCCAAACCTCTCGGCGCGGGGCCTTCAGTGGGCCGAACAGCTCGGCGGGCCTCGTGAGGTGTTTGCCGAGGTCGCGCGCTTCATTCGGTCGGACGCGGTGCAGCAGATCTGGGCGCCGGCGTTTGGAGCGTCGGAAGAATTGGCGGTGCCGGAGCTCTCGCAGGTCGCGCCGCCCGAGCCGGTGGATGAGACTGTTTCGCGCGCACGGAGCGGAGCCGCTGCGAAGCCGATGCCCCTGAGAAAGA
>JAYUUC010000134.1:0-6808 GCA_043755105.1 Myxococcales bacterium | reverse complement strand
CCTGTCGATACTTCCGGCGCATGATTTCGTGCGCGCCCCCAATCCGCTCGAGGCTCTGGCGATTCCGGTGCTCGATCGACCGGTCGGGCTGGCGCGCGATGTTCGTTTCGAAGATGTGACCCGCGAGGATGGCACCGTCCAGAACGTCGAGGTCGGAGGACCCTACGTCTACGCCATCAGCCCCGGCGCAGCGGAGATCTCGGTGGTGGCCGCTCAAGCCCCTGCCGATGCTGCCCCGTCGGCCGCGCCCTTGGTCGAAGCGAAGCGGCTGCCCACGGTGGGCCCGGTCACCGCGGCGGCAGGTCGTGGCCCTCCGGGCGGAGTCGGCAACAGCACCTTGTTCTTCGGAACCTACGACGGCCGCTCGGGGACCTTGTGGTCGCTCGAGCTCCCCTCCCAAGGGGTATTGCCTTCGACGGACATCAAGGCCCTGCTCGCCAGCACCCGGCCCCTGCAGACCTTCGCGGGCGAGGCGATCGCCGACGTGCTGGCGCTTCCCGGGGGCGAAGTGGTGGTCGCCACGCGCGGCGCTTCTGGCACGACCGGACGAACGCTGCTGCTCGACTCGGGGACGGGATCGCAGAAGGCCGAGCTCGCTTTCCCTGGCCCGGTGCGAATGCTCGCTACCCACGGTGCGGTACACCTGACGGGTTTCGAGCTTCCTGCGGGAGGCCGGATCTTCGGCGTCCTCGACGAGGAGGCCTGCGGGGTTGCCCCCTTCTGTGGCGGCATCGTCGCGGTGGACAAGGCCACCGGACAGCGCTCGAAAGACATCACCGGTCAACCGATGGCCACGCTGCGGCTGGGCGATGCACTTCCCCGCGGGCTCGAGCTCGCCACCGGAGGCGAGCTGTTCCGCCCCGATGTGGGCGACACCGGGGCGATCACCTCGCTGGCGGTTCTGGGCATCACCACCGCCTCGGACGGGAAGATCTATTTCTTCGACGCCGCGGGGCTGAGGCTGATCGACGTCAACGGAAGCCCGCCCGAAGGAGCCATCGCGCTTCGCACCGCGCCCACTGCCGAAGACCCCGACGGGGCGGTGGTTCCCTATGAAGAAGGGCCGGTCACTGCCACGGTGGCCCTGAGCAATGGGGCTGCGCGCAACGAGCGGATCGCGATGACCTTCCAGGGGCAGGTCCCCGGGCTGGCTTCCTTGCCGAGCACGGATGCCGACGGGGTTCGCTTTCCCGTGGCAGGCCCAGAGCTCGATCAGGCCGCGGTCGGCGATCACCTCGTGCTCACCGCGACCTCGGGCAGCTGTGCCGAGGCGGTGGTGCAGTCGATCGACCTCGCTGGCCACGCCCTGGTCGTCTCTTCGGTTCCTGCCGGCTGCACAGGGCGAGTGGCCTTCAGCGTTCGTGCCGATGGGGCCCAGCCCTATGTGGTGGCAGGTCAGCTCAGCGGCTACATGGGTCGGGTAGGCCCAAACCAGGACTTCGTGTTCCCCCGAACGCCCGCCGAGGCCGCGACCCGCTACTATTTCCATCCTGGCGGCACCGATTTCAACCCCTCGGCGCCCCAGCTGAGCTTCCACTTCGCGGCTCAACCTCCCGACGTGCAAAGAGATTGGCGGTTCGATCTGCTCTCTGCCTCGAACTATCAGCCCTATGCGATTACCATCGACCCCCGGGTCGATTCCTCGGCAGGGAACGCGTTTTACCTGCCTGGTTCGGTCGTCCATGACCCGGAAAGCCAGCACGCCTTCGTGGTGTACCCCTCGGCCAACGGCTTGCTCGAGATTCCTCCCGCGACGATCGTCCCCGGACCCAACCTGGGAAAGATCGTGTCATATCGATGAGTTGGCTACAAACGGTGAGACTGCTATCTTTACTTGCGGCCCATTTGTTTTAGCCTCCAGGGAATGATGGAACAGAGCTCGAGACCCGCGCGTAAAGTCGCCATCGCCGACCACATCTGGGACGCCTTCGAAGACATGGCCTCTTCGATGGGAAACGACCGGGATGCGTTGATCAACCAAGCGATGTTCATGTTCGCGCGGCTGAATGGCTTCCTCGACACCCATGCGGTGCCGGCGCGAAGCAGCGCTCCACGCCCATCGACGGGGGCTCCGCGTGCAAACGCGCCTCCGATGCTGGCACCGGTGGCGCCCAAGGATTCGCCGAGCAGCGCGAACCTTCCCCGCACGTCGTCACGAATGGACGAGAAGGCCGCGCAGCAGCGCCTCGACGACGACCCGGTCCGTCGCGAGGTGGCGGAGCGGGTGCTGGAGACTGCAGCCGAACTCGAACGGCTGATCAAGGGCAAGAACAGCAGCGTCGATGGGCTCGACGAGAGCGGGGCCGGCGACCACAGCGATGGCGACGAGTCGGAAGCGGAAGCCGAAGACGAGGGCGGCAACCTCTACTTGATGGCCGAGGGCGGCGAGCTGGACAAGATCGCCAAGGACCGGTTCGTGATCGGCCGCGGTAAGCACTGCGACTTCGTGATCAATTCGGGCAAGGTCTCGCGCGAGCATGCGGTGATCGTGCGCGAGGGTTCCGACTTCTTCATCGAAGACCTTGGCTCGTCGAACGGAACCTGGTTCAACAAGCAGCGGATCAAGCGTCGCAAGATCGAAGATGGCGACGAGTACTTCATCTGCAGCGAAAAGATTAAGCTGGTCAACCGCTAGCGACGTTGCTGCGGCGCCGACGTGAACGTTCCTCCGGGTCTTCTCTGGGCTCTGCTCGCCGGCTGCCTGCTGGCGGCCACTGCGAGTGACGTTCGCTCGCGCCGCATCCCCGACTTCTTTACTTATCCGGTCCTGCTGCTTTGCCTCGGGGTCCGCTTCGCGGCTCAGGGGTGGGGCAGCTGGGAAACCGGCCTCGTCTCTGGAGCAGTCGCCGCTGCCGGTGCTGCCGGGCTCTTCGCACTGTTTTCCTTTCGAGGCAGCCGCTTCGGGTGGGGAGACGTGAAGCTGGCCGGCACCGTGGGAGCCGCGCTCGGCTACCCGCTGGTGGTCGCGGCACTTCTCTTCATTTCACTCGCCGGCGCCGGGCAGGCGGTGCTCACCGTGCTCTGGCAGCGTTTCGGCCCGCCTCGGGCGGAGAAGACCCCGTGGACTCGCCCGATTCCCTATGCCGTGGCGATTGCGATCGGATCTTTCTGGGCAATGTGGTGGGAACATTCGAAGATTTGAAAATGAAACCCTCGCGCCTGAATTCCCTCTGCTTCGCCGCCTCGGCGCTGTTGCTGCTTACTGCCAGCGGGGCCGCTTCTGCCCAGGAGGGCACCAACGTCAGCCTCGGGGTCGGCGCCCAGAAGGTGATCAACATGCCGGGGTTGACCCGCATTGCGGTGGGCGACTCGGAGATCGCCGACGTGCGCAACATCGGCAACAGCCAGGTGCTGATCGTCGGCAAGGGCGAAGGCAAGACCACGCTGCTGGTGTGGAAGGGCTCGCAGCGCCAGAGCTTTCTGATCTCGGTGCGCAAGCAAGACCCCAACGAGGTGATCGGCGAGATCAAGAAGTTGCTCGGCGAGATCGAAGGCGTCTCGGTGCGGATGGTCGGCGACCGCGTCTACCTCGACGGGCAGGCCTACACCACGCAAGACGCGGAGCGGATAGAGCAGATCGTCGGCCTCTACCCCAACGTGAAGAGCTTCGTGAAGATCGCGTCCAACGCCAAGAAGCTGGTGGCCCAGAACCTCAATGCAGCGTTCCAGAAGGCGGGCCTGAAGAACGTGCAGGCCAACGTGGTCGGCGCCACCATCTTCCTCGAAGGCTCGGTCGAGAGTCAGCAAGACCTGCAGAAGGCAGAGCTGATCACCAAGGCGATCGGCGAGAAGGTCGAGAATCTGCTGGTGGTGGGGATCAAGCGGATGATCCTCTCCGAGGTGCAGTTCGTCGAGATCCGGCGCACCGCCAAGGACCGCTATGGCATCAAGTACCCCACCGACATCATTGGAAAGCTCAAGGGCAACCTCACCTTCACCAAGGAACTGTTCCCGGGGAACGCAGCGACGGGCCTCCTGAACTTGCCCACTGAAATCGGGTCGGAATTCTCGATCGGTTTTCAGAACAACGACGGCTACGGTCGGCTCCTCGCCCAGCCCCGGTTGGTCTGCGCCAGCGGAGAGAAGGCCGAGTTCCTCGCCGGCGGAGAGGTGCCGATCCCGCTGATCACCAACAATCAGGTCACCGTCGAGTGGAAGCCTTACGGTGTGGGTCTGAAGCTGCGGCCCACCGCGGATCGCAACGGAAACATCCAGACCGAGATCGAGGCCGAGGTGTCCGAGGTCGACTACTCGGTATCGGTCACCATCGGTGGCTCGGTGAACATCCCCGGATTCCGTACCCGCAAGGTGAAGACCAACGTCACCGTGCGCCACGGCGAGACCATTGTCCTCTCCGGGGTGTTCGCCCACGATGAGGAAAAGGCGGTCTCGAAGCTGCCGGGCCTGGGCAACCTTCCGATCATCGGCGAGCTGTTCAAGAGCCGCGGCTTCGATTCCACCAAGCGCGAGCTCACCATCTTCGTCACCCCCCGCATCGTCAACCCCGACTCGGACAAGATCCGGTCGATGATCGAAGACGTGAAGGCCCGCTACAAGCAGGCCCGGAGCGAGGTCAGCTTCGGCATCTTCGACTGAGCGACTGCCCTCCGTAGGGCCCTTGGAGTCGTCTTCTTGGGAGCGGGCGACTGCCTTGCTACAGTCGGCCCATGTTTTTGATCACCCTCGCGGAAAAAACCGGTGGCAGCGAGCAGCTCACCTTCGAGAAGAGCGAGGTGACGATCGGACGGCTGGCGGGCAACGACATCGTCCTCGCCAAGGGGAACGTCTCGAAATACCACTCCCGCATCGTGCTCAAGGAAGGGAAGTTCATCATCGTCGACATGAAGTCGACCAACGGCACCTTCGTCAACAGCAAGAAGATCGCCGCTCCCCAGGTGCTCCGCCCCAGCGATCAGGTGGAGATCGGCGACTACATTCTTCGGGTCGAGTCACCTGAACTCGGTGAGAGCCACACCTCGGCCGCGACCGCCGCTGCCCGCGTCGAGGACGAAGGCGACGGCTACGACCCCGATGAAGACTACGGGCGCGAGGACGGGGAGGACGACGAGCCTCCCTACGAAGAAGAGCTTTCCGAGTCCGCCGCCAAGCTTCCGGGTCCGCCGTCGGCGAGCCGGATGCCGGCCTCGATGGCCGGGGCGCTGGCGAGGAAGCAGAAGAAGCTCGACCCGCGGGTGGAGCGCTACTCCCGGCTGCAGAAGGACATTCACGACCGGCTGATCGAATACCTGGACCTTCGCCGACTCGACATGGACCGGTTGGGAGACGAAGAGCTCTGGCGCCGCACCGAGAAGGCGATCACCGACATTCTCGCCCAGATGGAGGCCGACGACGAGCTCCCCGCGGGCATTGATCAGGCCGAGCTGCTCAACGACGTGCTCAACGAGGCTCTCGGCCTCGGCCCGCTCGAGGCCTTTCTCGCCAACGAAGATATCAGCGAGATCATGGTCAACCACTCGAACCAGATCTACATCGAGCGGAAGGGCAAGATCACCCTCTCACCCAAGGTGTTCTCCTCGAATCAGGCGGTGCTTGGAGTGATCGAGCGCATCGTGGCTCCGATCGGCCGGCGCATCGACGAGTCGAGCCCGCTGGTCGACGCCCGCCTCAAGGATGGCAGCCGGGTCAACGCGATCATTCCTCCGCTGGCGCTCAAGGGGCCCTGCATCACCATCCGCAAGTTCAAGCGTGAAGCGCTGCGGATCGAAGATCTGGTTCGCTACAAGACCGTGGCCCCGCAGATGGCCGAGTTTCTCGAGATGTGCGTCAAGGCGAAGAAGAACATCGTCATCTCCGGTGGCACCGGTTCGGGGAAGACCACCACCTTGAACGTGATCAGCTCGTTCATCCCCGACGACGAGAGGATCATCACCGTCGAGGACGCGGCTGAGCTTCAGCTTCCCCAGGACCACTGGATCCAGCTCGAATCGCGGCCCTCCAACCTGGAAGGGAAGGGGGCGATCTCGATTCGCGACCTGGTGAAGAACTGCCTCCGGATGCGCCCGGATCGGATCGTGGTCGGCGAGTGTCGCAGCGGCGAGACCCTGGACATGCTCCAGGCGATGAACACCGGCCACGACGGCTCGCTCACCACGCTGCATGCCAACACCCCGCGCGATGCGCTCTCGCGGCTGGAGACGATGGTGCTGATGGCCGGCATGGACCTGCCGATCCGCGCCATTCGTGAGCAGATCGCCAGCGCGGTGCAGATCATCGTTCAACAGACCCGTTTCTCCGACGGCACCCGGAAGATCTGTTTCATCACCGAGGTGTCGGGCATGGAGGTGGACATCGTCACCCTCCAGGACATCTTCTACTTCAAGCAGGAGGGCTTCACCGAGGAGGGCAAGATCCGCGGTCGCTTCGTCTCCTCGGGGTTCGTGCCGCGCTTCTATGACGACCTCCAGCGCCGCGGCATTCCGGTGAACATGAGCATCTTCCGCGAGGAGTAGGCGAAGCCCCCGATGGCCATCCTGCGAATCGTCCAGCCCGGAGGCGAAGAGCGAGACGTCGAGCTCGTCGATCAACTCACCGTGGGGCGCTCCGAGGTCAACGACCTGGTGCTCACCGAGGGCGGGGTTTCGCGCCGGCACGCTCGCTTCTTCATCGACAAGGACCAGGTCTGGGTCGAGGACATCGGGTCCTCCAACGGCACCTTTCTCGATGGGGTCAAGGTGGCACGGGCCGCCGCGGTCACTCCTGTTTCGCTGGTGCTGATCGGCGAGTACACGCTTTCCCTGAAGGAGACCGCGCTCGTTCGAGCCTCGACGACGCGCAGCCCGGTTCGAGC
>JAYUUC010000133.1:0-6808 GCA_043755105.1 Myxococcales bacterium | reverse complement strand
GACAAGGACAGGAGCGCTGTATGTCTGTCAATTGGGCAAGCCAGTACGGATAGGGGAAGCGAAAGGGTTTTCAAATTGTCCTTAGCCGGTCGCCACTTCCGGAAAGGAATAATTTTGACCCGAGCCCTGACCCTGCTGCTCCTGTCCCTGTTTCCCACCGCCGCTTTCGCTGGAATCGTCTGGAGGGGCGACTTTGAAACTGGTGATGCCTCTCAATGGAGTCAAGAGCAGAAAGTTTCGGCCGATCGGCTGCAGATCACCCAGTCGCCGGTGACGCAGGGCAGCTATGCGATCAAGGCCACGGTGAAGCAGGGCGACAACCCGATTCACGCGAGCGGCAACCGCAATGAACTGGTGTATCTGAGCCACGAGGCTCCCGGCTCGGAGTACTTCTACAAGTGGAGCACGATGTTCGCTCCCAACTTCCCCAGCGTGAACAAGTGGCAGCTGTTCACCCAGTGGCACCAGGAAGACTGCTGCGGTTCGCCGCCGGTGGAGTTCTACGTGGTCGGCGAGCAGCTGCGGATGCGCGTCGGCGGCACCAACGGGACCATCGTCTGGACCGCACCGCTCTTGCGCGGCACCTGGCACACGTTCGTCCTTCACGTGAAGTGGTCGACGAACCCCAGCATCGGCTTCGTCGAGCTCTACTTCGACGGCGGGTTGGCGACCCCGAAGACGATGCTCGCGACCCAGTTCGGCAACGCGCTCAACTACCTGAAGATGGGCCTCTACCGGCACGCCTCGATCGTCCCCGATGGGGTGGTGTTCCATGACGGGATGACGATGGCCACCACCCTCGCTGACGTGATGCCGCCTCCGCCCGCACCGCCCGCACCGCCCGCGCCTGTTGCTCCTCCCGCGGCGAACAGCACCCCGCCGGCTGCACCTCCCGCGACCGACAGCGCGCCGCCTGCGGCGCCTCCCCCGACGGCCCCTGCGGCTGCTGCCGCGGATCGCGCGCCGGCAGCTGGCCTGCCCCAAGGCCAGGGCACCTCACTCCACCTGGGCTACGCGCTCGCGGGAATCAACGTCGAACCTCCCTCTGGAGACCCTGGCGTCGACGAGAGCCACTCGCTGGTCCAGGAGCAGTCGGAGCTGAACACCGAGGACGGCACTCTGCCCCTCACCGGAGGCTGCGCCGGGACCGGCAACACCTTTCCCGCGGTGGCGGCAGCGGGGCTGCTGCTCGCGCTCGCGATTCCCCGCCGGAACCGGGCCCGGGCGGCGGTGGGCACGAAGTCGCTGCGCTGATCGGCTTCAGAGGCTCGAGAGCGCGACCCGGTAGAGCGCTCGATAGCCCATGCGCGGCGCCGGTTCGAAACGCTCGGCGTTGAAGATGTCGCGCAGCAGCTGCGATCCTTCCTCGCTGCCCTGCAGCTTCAGCAGCGACGCCTCGAGCGCCTTCACCGTCGGAATGGGCGCGGTCACCGACACCGCCACTCCGTCGTTGGGAGTCTCTTCGGTGAAGGCCACCACGGAAATGTCCGCGCTCTTCCCCGGCGCCACTTCCTCGATGCCGGTGGCGTCGGGCCTGCCGGCGCGGGCCAGCGGTGCGAAGACGCTGGTGAGGTCGGCCTTGCCTGCAAGCAGACCTTCCACCGCGGCGCGGTAGGAACCCGCGAAGCCCTGCTCGGTGAACACCGTCGAGGCGTGGATTCCCTTCGAGCGCAGCAGCGCCACCGCCAGCAGGTAGCCGCCCACCGAATCAGGGTCGGCCCAGAGTGCGCGCAGGCCGTCGAGCCGGTCGAGCTTGATCTGCGCCCCTGCTCGACAGATCAGCGCCGCGCGATACGACGAACTGCCGCCGCGCACGCCCCGCACCAGCACCTGCACCCCCATCGCTTCCACACGGGCACAGACGTAGGGCGGCGCCCAGGCGGCATCGAGCTTTCCCGCGAGCAGCTCGCGCGCGAGCGCATCGTAACTGGCGGCCACCACGACCTCGACTCGCCGTTGCAGCGCCGCGCCGAGAAAGGCTTCGAGCCGTCGCGCGCGTTCCCCGGCGGCCTCCTCGCCCAGCGAGGGGGGCAAGCCGAAGCGAAGATCCTGCCTTGGAGGGGCAGGGGCAATGACCGGGAGGGGAACCATGCCGCCCGCTCACCCTTCCTGGCGCAGCCGCTCGACCTCGTCGTCGGCGAGACCGAAGGTCGCCTGGAGCAGCTCGAGGATCTTCCCTTCTGGCCGCGAGGCCTTGCCGGAAGCATTGGCAATTCGCGAGGCCAGCCCGAAGGCCTTCAATCGCTGGGAGTGGGTGGTGAGCCCGTGGGCCAGGACCGACAGTCGCTGGGGCAGCCCCTCTTCCGCGAGGCCGGCGACCGCATCGCTGACGAAAGCCTGGGCCCGCTCGGGGCTGACCTCGTTGAAGATCGGATCCGACGCGAAGCTCTCGACCAGGGCCCGGGCTTCCGCGTCCTTGATCTGCCCATCGGCTGCCGAGACCAGCACCATCACCTCGGCATAGAGCCGCTCCAGCGGTTCGCCCAGCGCCTCGGCGAGCGAGCCGTCTTTCTCGATCACGTCGATGATCTGCGCGACCTCGTCCTCGGAAATGCCGAGAGCGGCCTGAAAGGTCTTCAGCAGCCCGAGCTCGAGTCGGGTGGCGCGCTGATCGGCAAAGGCGACGGCAGCGGCCAACCCGAAGGCGAGCATCCGGTTCTTGTGGTCGGGCAGCCGGGTCCGCAGGGACTTGAGAATGTCGTCGAGGTTCTTGGCGCCGGCGAGGGCGCGCACCGAGCTTTCCACCAGAGCGTTGAGCTCTTCAGGCCGGGTGCCTTCGAACTCGGGCCGCTCGAGTACCCTCCGAAGCAGGGTTTCCAGCTCGATGTCCGAGACCGAACCGTCCGCCATCGCGGCAAGCAGCATCATCTCGATCAGCGCAGCGTTGCGCTCCTTGCGGACTCTTGCAGCTCGTTCGACTGACATCGGGACCCCCGCCTTTTCGGTGGGCGTGTGGTGGCCATGGCGCCCTTCTGCTGTATCGACCAGAGCAACCGCTGCGTCAACCTTCGCCGCCACCTTCGAGCAGCGCCTTCGCCCACAGACTTCTATCCATCAGATGGCTGCGGCGGACATTGCCCATCGCCGAGAGGATGCTGTGGCGAAGGTCGGGAATATCCTTGCCAAGCGAGTCGACCCACTTCTTCACCTTGACCCGCTGAAGGTTCTCCTGTGAGCCGCAGAGGTCGCAGGGAATGATCGGAAACTTCATCAGCGCCGCATACTCGGCGATCAGCGGCTCGGGCGCGTAACAGAGCGGGCGAATGACGGTATTGCGCCCATCGTCCGAGCGGAGCAGCGGCGGCATCGAACCGAGCGAGCCGGCGAAGAAGAGGTTGAGCAGCAGGGTGTGGACAAGGTCGTCGCGGTGGTGGCCGAGCGCAATCTTGGTGCAGCCCAGCTCCTGGGCGGCGGTGTAGAGAATTCCGCGCCGCAACCTCGAGCACAAAGAGCACTGGGTTTGCCCCGGCTTCAGCTTCTCCATCACCACTTTGTAGGTGTCGACCTTGAGCAGCTTGTAGGGGTGGCCCTGCTCCTGCAGCCAGGCCTCGAGGACGTGGCCCGGAAAGCCGGGGTGGCCCTGGTCGAGGTTGACGGCGAGCAGCTCGAACTTCACGGGCGAACGACGCTGCAGCAGGCGCAGCAAGTGGAGCAAGGTGTACGAGTCCTTGCCGCCGGAGATGGCCACCATCACCCGGTCCCCCTCCTCGATGAGGCGGAAGTCGGCGATGGCGCGGCCGACGTCGTTGAGAAGGAGCTTCTCCGGGCGGGCTTCGGGGTTCATCGCGGCGCTCCATAGCAGGGTTTGGCGGGTGACCGCGCGCCCGGCGTGTGCTTTAGGTGCCGGCTGCCATGGCCCTTCTCTCCTCTTCCGGTGCTGCTCCCTTCACCCAGGTCGCCGTCGATGTCGAAGCCCGCGAGGTGGCCGAGGCAGCAGTGCGCTCGATCGGTGCGAGTCCCGAGCTGGCGGTCGACGTCGAAGCCGACGCGATGCACGCCTTTCGCGCCCGGCTCTGCTTCGTCCAGCTGGGCACGGATGCCGAGATCTACCTCTTCGACACCTTGAAGCCAGGGGTTCAGGCCGAGCTGCTCGCGCCCTATTTCGGCGACCCCACCCGCACCAAGTATTTCCACGCCGCGGGAGGCGATCTTCAGTACCTCTCGGAAGCCGGAGTGCGGGTGAAGGGGCTGTTCGACACCCATCGCGCCGCGACGCTGCTCGGTTGGCCCAAGGTGGGGCTCGCCGACCTGGCCCAGGAGCGGCTGGGGGTGACGCTCGCCAAGGAACATCAGCAGTCGGACTTCTCGCTCCGCCCGATGCCCCCCGGGATGCGGGACTACATCGCCGACGACGTGCGCTATCTCTGCGAGATTGGCCGGCAGGTGAAAGAGGAGTGCCGCACCCGCGACATCCTCGAAGAGGTCGAGCTCGATTGTCAGAGGCTTTCCGACGAAGCCACCGACCGGCCGGACGTGGCGACCTTCCGGCCCAAGCTGCCCCGGGGTTCCTTCTCGAGCGCGCAGCTGGCCCTGGCCCACGCGCTCGCCCAGGAGCTGCACACCGCGCGGCTGCGCTGGGCCGAAGTCGCCAACGTTCCTCTCGGGCGAATGCTATCGAACGCGGCGATCACCTCGATCGTCACCCAGCCTCCGGCGACCGCGCGAGACCTCGCCCGGGCCCAGGGAGTGCGGGGCCCGTTCGTGCGAGAGCATGGGGTCGAGGTAATGGAACTGATCGCCCGCCTGACCGCGCAACAGAAAGCGGGCGAGCTGCCGGTATCTCAGGACAAGCGAGGCGGCCCCGACCCGCTGCAGAAGAAGCGGGAAGAGGCGCTCAAGCTGTTCCGGGGAGCCAAGGCCACCGAGCGGAAAGTGACGCCGTCGGTGGTGCTCACCAACCCGCTCACGGACCAGCTGTCGCGAGAGCCCCCTGCGGACCTCGAGGCGCTAGGCCAGGTCCCCTACTTCGGAGAGAAGCGGCTGCGACTGTACGGTCGAGAACTACTCGAGCTGCTCCGAGGAATCCGCTAGGACCCGAAACTACCGCTTCCACATCAGCGTCATTCCATCCCTCACCGTGAGCATCACCTTCTCCACCCGCGGGTCCCTGGCCACCTTGTCGTTGAAAGCGACCATGGTGTGGTCCGAGGCCTCCTGGGGGGAGAGCACCTTGCCGCTCCAAAGAGTGTTGTCGGCAATCAACAGCCCGCCCTGCTTCACCAGCGGCAGGCTGGCTTCGAAGTAGGCGGCGTAGTTCTCTTTGTCCGCGTCGATGAACACCAGGTCGAACGGCCCCTTCAAGGAGGCCAGCGTCTCCAGCGCGGGTCCCATCCGGATCTGGATCTTCTTTCCATGTGGGCTCTGGGCGAAGAACTTCCGGGCCATCGCTTCCGCCATTGGATCGACGTCGCAGGTGATGAGCTCACCGCCTTCGGGCAGTGCCGAGGCCATCATCAGTCCGGAGTAGCCGGTGAACATTCCGATCTCCAGAATCCGTCGCGCACCGGTGAGGCGAACCAGCAGTTTGAGGAAATCTCCCTCGAGAGGCCCGACCTGCATCTGGGGCCACTTCATCTGCGCATGGGTCTCTTCGCGAAGGGCTTCGAACAGCGGTTCGACCGGCTCGCTGTGAGCTTGCGCGTAGGACTCGATCTCTTCGGGGACCAGGGTGAGCGTCATCTTCTTTCCTCTACCACGGGCTGCGGGTTTCGCTCTTCGATGCCGGACACTGGGCACGGTTCGACACAGACCATGTCTGCACGATCAGTTTACGACGAAGGTCCGGGTTCCTAGGTTGCGAAGCTTCCAACACCCCACTGCCTGGGAGGGCACATACATGAACGGATTCAAGCGTTGGCTGTCGATCGGCGTCGTCACCTCTGGAGCGCTCGTCGCTCAGGGCTGCGCCCACAGCAAGGACACCGAGACGGGCACCTCCAGTAGCCCCACCACGACCCGCACGGACACTCCCGCGCCGGGGACGACGGGCACCGCCGGCACCACCGGCACCACCGGTGGCATGGGCTCCACCGACACCATGGGCCGCGACAACACCGCCACCGGAGGGGCCGGGAGCACGGGCACCACCGGCTCGATGGGCTCGATGGGCTCGGGCAGCACCGGTACCAGCGGCTCGGTGGGCGGCACCACCGATTCGACCTCGGGCATGAATCCCACGACCGGGACCCCTGGCACCACTGACTCGATGGGCAACAGCACCACGTCCACCGATTCGACCTCGGGCATGAACCCCACCTCCCCGAGCAGCAAGAAGAAGGGCAAGACCAAGTCGGGCGACTCCAGCAACACCAACACCCCCCGCTAGAGGGACTTGCTGAACGGAGTGCAAAGGAGGGCCTGGCCGGAAGTCGGCTGGGTCCTCTTTTTATTCTCACCGTTGGGTTCAGTGCGGACGGTTGCGCGGGGAGCGGGCCGCTGCGTATGACTCTCCGGTGCATTCATTCAGAAAACAGATTTTCCCCGTCGTGGTCCTCGGCACCTCGCTGATGTTTGCGGGTGCGCCGAGCGCGGCCCATGCGACCCCTCCCCAGCCGCCCCGCCTGCTCGAGGCCAACCCCGAACAGGCCTCATTGATCGAGCGGGACAGCGGGCTTCCGGAGCAGCCTCGAGCCGAAGAGCCGGGGGAAGCCGACATGCATTCCGGCCATTCGATGGGGGAAGCGATGGAAGAAGCCGAGATGCACCCGATGACCTTCCCCTTGGGATTGGGGATGAACCGCGAGGGCTCGGGGACTTCCTGGCAGCCGGACCTGACCCCGATGCGCGCTGAGCACTTCATGCCTGGCAG
>JAYUUC010000132.1:0-6809 GCA_043755105.1 Myxococcales bacterium | reverse complement strand
TCACCACCACGCCGACGTAGCCGATCGGCACCTCGGTCATCGCCACCTGTTGAACCCGCACGAACCAGGGGTTCAAGTTCCACGAACCGGAGAGAAGGACCTCTTCCTGCAGCCCGCGGCATCCTCGGGCGTCGAGGAACTTCTGGCCACTCTGGAAGCTGTTGTGACCATTGACCGGAGGACCGGCCAGGTCACCCGCCCCGATCGGACGCCCGTCGAGGGTGGTGACGATGCCGACCCGATCGGTGCCGAGGCTGAACACCTGCAGGTCCTCAGGGCGCATGTCAAAGCTCTCTGCTTCGGCGGATGTAATCACCGTGAACAGCGCCGGGTTGATCCGGTAGCTGCCAGCGGTGATGACTCCCAGCTGTCGACCCTTCTCACCTCCGTTCTCGAGGAACGCCCGCGCGTCCTGGTAGGTGTCGCAAGCCACTTCGCGGCCGAGCAGTCGGTCGTTGGCGATCGGAGCGCCCCCGTTGGCAACCACCAAGGCAATTTGCCCCGGAGGCGTCACCCGCACCGGTACCGGGGTGACCTTGTATTGCCAGCGCCACAACCCGAAATGGAATCCAGGCGGCAGCATCTCGGCCTGGTAGCCGGCCTCTCCGTGAAGCGCGACCATCTCTCCCGGCGGGAGCGGCTTCCCGAACAGCTTCACCACCAGTCCGGACTCGTCCTCCGAGATGGTCCGGACACCTGCCCAAACGACTGCCAGGACTGTTGCCAACACTGCGCCTGCGATGATCAGGGTGACTTCCATGTGCTGCCTCCTCGTGAGTGCTGCGTTTGCTCCTGGAATTGCACCGCTCGGGCCAGAGCCAAGTGCCTGGTTTCCGGGGAGACTCCCAAGGTCAATACCGATTGAAATCGCGGTGGGCCGTGTTTGAATCGTGAACCACGATGACGAAAGAGCTCAATTGGAATGGAAAGCCACCGACCCCGGAGATGGCGCAGTGGTTGCGCAAGGCAGGGTGGACGGTGCGCACTTCCCCTGCAGCGGTGGCGATCGTCCGCACATCGGGGGCAAGCCGGGTCGATGCACCGGTCGACCAGCGCTGGGTGTGGCTGTGCGATGGCACGATGACCCTCGCCGCGATGCAGGCGGCAGTAGAACGGGGAGCGCTCGATGCCCTCACCGTGGGCGCCACAGGCTGGCAGGAGCGGGTGCTCCGCAGGCTCGAGGAGTCCCTGGTCAGCGACGACGTTCCCGCTCCGCCCGCGTCGTTCGTGGCCCAGAGTCCGGCGTCTCGAGCGTTGCTGCGGAAGATCGCGCAGGCGGCGCGGACGTCGATGCCTGTGCTCCTCACCGGAGAGACTGGCACCGGCAAGGAGCTGGCAGCGCGGCTGATTCATCAGTGGTCGGCGCGAGGCAAGGAGACCTTCGTGCCGATCAACTGCTCCGCCATTCCCAACGAACTGATGGAAGGCGAGCTGTTCGGCTACGCCAAGGGCGCCTTCTCGGGAGCGGTGAGAAGCTATCCAGGACTGGTGGCAGCGGCCGCAGGTGGAACGGTCTTTCTCGATGAGGTCGACGACACCCCTCATCCACTCCAGAACAAGCTGCTGCGGGTACTCGAAGATGGCGTGGTGTCACGGCTGGGCGAGAGCGTCTGGAACAAGGTCGACTTTCGGATTCTCGCCGCTACCAACCGAGACCTTCGGCTGCTGATTGACGCCGGGGCGTTCGGGTCTGATCTCTACGAGCGACTGGCCACGGTGGCGATCGAGCTGCCTCCGCTGCGCGAACGGCGGGAGGACTTCGAGCCTCTGGTGCTCCAGATGATCAATCGCTACTACACGCTCGAAGAGGATGCCCGGAAGCGGGCCCGGGTGAAGAGCGTGGTCCCCGAGGTCCTCGAGGTGATGCGCGCCTACCCGTGGCCGGGAAACGTGCGCGAGCTTCGAAACGTCATCTTCGGCGCATTGGTGGCGAAGAAGTCCGGAGACGAGCTGCTGCTCTCCGACCTGCCGAAGCGGCTCTGGCGCGCAGCCCCCACAGCTCTCAGTGCCCAGGTCGTCAATGGCGCAGAAATCGAACGCAGAATCTTCTTGGGAACGATGAACCTGCGTGCAGAGGTCGAGCTGCTCGAGCGTGCCGCTGTGGCCACGGCGTTGAGGCGCTCCGGGGGAAACGCCGCAGCGGCTGCCCGTCTGCTCGGAGAAGTGGGCCGTGGGACCGCTCGGGATCCCGGAGGCACGGTGCGGACGATGATCAAGCGCTTGGGGCTGAGCTGAAACAGAGTCGAGGCGAACGACTCATTCTTCGCACGCAAGACAGACGCCGCTCATCTCGAGCGTCGCCGCAGGCAGAGTCGAGAGAGGTCCCTCTACCGACTTCGTTCAACGCTGTCTCGATGCGGAGGTGTGAACGATGGCCAGGAACCGGCGCTGAACGGTCACATGGCCGAGAGGACCCGTCGCTACAGGGATAATGGTGGGTGCCCTCCAGAGCAGCCATCGTTCCGCGGTTCACCCGGGAGGCTTCGTGTCCGTGCGTTCAACCGCAGCCGAGGTCGGCGTGCGGCTCTACTACGAACAGAATTCCGCGGAAGTCTCTGAGCACGTGGTCGCGCTGATCTCCAACGCTCGACGAGAAGGAGCGCAACGACCCTCTCGAGAAGCTGCCGCTCTGGTTCATCGCAGGGTTGGCCGAGTTCTTGGCCCCCACGGTCTCGACCCCGAAGCCGAGATGATGATTCGCGACCTGGTGGTGAACCCCGAGCCTGAGCAGGGCCACGTGCTGCGAGACTTCTTCGACGAAGGCGCGCGCAGCTTCCTCACCCTCTACACGCTGGGCCAGGCCCGCTCTGCCTTCCTCGAGGAGCTCTACGGGAAGGGAATGATTCAACGCATCCTCGAACGCGCAGGCTCGATGGTGGGAAGCGATGATGCCCGGCCCGTCGTTCTATCAACCCGCGCCATTGGAAGCGGCGTCGTTGCCCCTGATGTCGCTGATTGGCGCCCAGCCCTACCCGCGCTACAGCGCTCGCAACTGGCAGCTCGGGCCGGTGTTCGCACGGGTGGGCGGCGGCAGCGGAGGCATCGCCAGTCAGGTGATGGTCCCGGCCACGGACAGGCTCCGCAACCACGGACTGGTGCTCAACCTCGCCGCGTTGGGGTCATTCAATCTCACCGAAGGGGCGCTTTTCTACATCAACCAGGAACACTGCACGACCTGGGGCGGAGGTCCGTTCATGTTCCTCCGCTTCCGCTCGAAGGCAGCTCGGTGTTGCTCGAAGCGGCTACCGGGTATCAGCCGTCGCGGCAGGAGCCGTTCGCCAACCTTCGCCTCGACGCTGAGAGGCAGTTTCCGATTGCCGGGAGGGTGCGATGGGTCACTCTCGGCGGCATCGGCACCCCCTTCGGGGGCCGACTTGCGCGCGAGTTTTATCTGTCCAGCTTCGATACCCTGGGCGGGGTGCTTTTCGGCGACCCGGCATGGCTGCTCGGCGCATTCGTTCTCGATTCGCGTGGCCGTTCTCGTCCCAGACGGAGGACGGAGAACGCTAGGGAGCGGCGAGCAATGCGTCGAGCTTTCGCAGCAGCACGTCGGGCGGCCCACTTTCGTCGAGGCGCACCTCGCCGTTCGGGCCCAGCACTCTCACGTGGGGGAGCACGGAAACCCCAGGGAGCGCGGCGAGGGCGATCGGGGAATCGAAGTCGACGATGTTGATTCGTCGCAGCGCCATCCCTGGGTGTGTGGCGGCGCGCTGGCGCAGCTGTGTGTCGAGTGGCTTGCAGGCCTCGCACCAGGGCGCCCAGAAATCGAACACAGTCAGCTTCCCTCCGACAGGTTCGAGCACTGCGGCTTCCCCTTCGGTGACCAGGTCGATGACATCGCCCCGCTCGGCGTGGGGGTCCTCGTGCTTCTCGTCGTCGTCACCTTCGAGGTGGAACAGCCGACCGAGGCTGACTTCCAGCAACAGGGGCATCTCGAGCTGGGCGTTGACCGCGTGACCGTAGATGCGGGCGCGAACATCCAGGCTCACGCTCCAGTCCTTGCCGAAGGGGAGGGTGACTCCCGGTCCGAGAAAGAGGTCTGTCTTGCCCTGGTTGCCGTCTGAGAGGGGGACCTCGCCATTCCAGCGCTCGGCCCACTCGTGGACGCCGATCAGCGCCAACCGGAAGTCGGGGGCGGTGAGGCCCAGCTTGCTCGAGGCCAGCAGCCCCGCGGTGCCCCGGGCCCCGGCGCGATAACCGGTGGGGCCGGAATAGAGCGGCACCTGGGTCTGAACGAAGCCCGAGAGGCTGAATCCGGTGAAGGCATGCGAGAGGTCGAGGCCCAGGACCGGGTCGAAGGTGCCGGTGCCCATCTGCACGTGCTCGTGGGGAAGCCCCTGGTCGCCGAGTAGATACGGGTTGTCGTGCACCACTCCGATCGGCAGGCTTACCCCGACTCGGAGGCCGAGCTTCAGCGGGCCGAGCCCCAAGCCGCGGTGCACGAACAGCTGGGCATCGCCCAGGCCCGCGAGGGTCTCATCGCGGTGATGAATGTTCTGGTAATCGAGCGTGACCGGTTCGCCGGCGAGGTTGGTGAAGCGGGTGGTGGTGCGGATCACCCGCAGCGGCAGGCTGCCCTGCACCGCCCACCCGGGCGCGAGCCCATACTCTCCGAGCAGGCGCAGCTCGGTCAGCCACAGCTCGGTGACGTGGCGCTGCGGCGGCTCGGCGCGCACGCTGCAGATCGGCCCGATGTCCGGACAATCTTCTTCGTGCTCGGCCATCGCCCGGCTCGCGGCGAGCGATACGTCGAGCCGCAGGTGCTGCGGGTCCACCGTCAATGACTGTGCGCCCCCGACCGGGAGCGTGGGGCTGCTTCAGCCCGCTCAGGCGCCGCTGGCCCGCGCGGTCAGCGGAAGGAGCAAGAACAGACTGGCAAGCCAGAGGGTGATGCGCATCGGACGACCTTGGAGGGGATTGCGCTCGAACGGAAGACAAAACGAAGCGTCCCGCGGTGGGACTTCGCGGGACGGGTCAGAGGTCCGTCCGGGAAACAATCGGCAACTGAAGTTCCAGCGCCAGCCCCAGATTGGAGCGCGCCCGCTGCACTTCGAGGTCGGTGCGCAGCGCGAGGGCTGACACCTGGGTGGACATCATCGGCTCTCCGCCCAGCCAGAGCAGCTGCTTGGCGTCCTCCAGCTTTTTCAAAGCCGTCTCCAAGCGGGAGATCTGGGCCAGGTTCTTGCGACGGCGGTTCATCATTCAATCCTCCTCGAAATCGATCGCATTCTCGAAGGGCGCCTCGAGGAGTTGCGTCGAGCTGCGTCAGACGGTCCTTTCCGCCACCGAGGAATCGAAAGACTAATCGGTCAGGACCGCCAGAAGTCGCGGTAGCGGGCGAGGAGGTCGGCCGGGCCCTGGAAGATGGCGCGGCAGCCGGCCTGGCGCAGGTCCTGCTCGGGAAAGCCGCCACAGAGCACTCCCACCGCGGGAAGGCCGGCACGTCCTGCGGCAAAGGCGTCGTAAGGGGTGTCGCCGACCACCCGCACCGCACCCGGGTGAATGCCCGAGCCCAATCGGCGCAGCGCCGCCTCGAAGATGTCGGGGTGCGGTTTGGACTTTGCGGCGTCGTCACTCGAGGTCTCTTCGGAGACGAGGTCGTCGATCTCGCAGAGCTGCTTGTAGTGGCCGAGCTCCTCCTGCTTCGCCGAGGTCGCGAGCGCGATCGGCACTCCGTCTTCGCGCAAGCGGAGGAAGAGCGATCGCACCCCGGGAAACGGGTTCACCCTGGGCAAGTACTCGGCCTTGAACAGCTTGGAGCGCGCGGCATCGAGCTTGTCTCCGAATCGCTCCAGTTCCTCCGGAGTGAAGAACACCGGGAGCAGCTGGTCGCTGCCCTTGCCGATATGCGGGCGAATCTGGTGTGCGGGAACCGGGCGGTCGAACCTGGCCATCGCGTCCGACCAGGCCGCGGCATGCAGGTCCACCGAGTCCACCAGGGTTCCATCGATGTCGAAGATGACGGCGCTGAGCATCGCGAGCCTTCCTTTTTGCGGCCACTCTGCGCGGAGCGAAGCGCGGTTGTCTCGAGCAAATCGGAGCCCGGTCGAACGCTGAACAGCTGCCCGAAGGTTGACGGTGGGTCGAGGAAGGACCTGAAGAGCTGCGAAGCCGTCTGTCCCTGAGAACCTCTCCGGACGAGCCGGCAGTCAAGTCAGTTTAGCTCGAATCGATACTTGTATTTGAGCTCGGTGGAGACCGGCTCGCCGTTCTTGGTGGCGGGCTTGAACTTGAACAACAGCATCGCCTTGCGGGCTGCCTCGTCGAGGCCGCTCCCTGGCCCGCTGATCACCTTGGCGTTGACCACGTTGCCTTCGAGATCGACGGTGATCGAGACGATCACAGTTCCCTCGATGCCAGCGGCCTTCGCCTCCGGGGGATAGATCGACTCCGCGTTCACCTCGTGAATCACCGTGGGCTCGGTGTCCACCTTGTAGATCGGGGTGTAACGCGGCGCAGAGTAGGCCTTCACTTCTGAAGGCGCCGCTGCCTTGTCCGCCGTCTTCCCGTAGAGGGTGTTCCCCACCGGCGCCGCGAAACCGCCGGCGGTGCTGGTGGATGACATCGTGATCCCCACGACCAGAGGCGCCGGCTTCGCCTCTTTCGTAGGCGGAAGAACCTCGTTGGGCGGCGGCGGCGCATCGTCGGTCTTCGGCGGCGATTTGGCCACCGTGGCAACCTTGACCGGTGGCGGCTTGCTCGGGCGGACCCTGACCGGCTCGGGCTTGGGTTCTTCCTTCACCTCGGGCGGCGGCGGAAGCTCGACCATCGTCAGCTCTACCGGGGTGTTCTGCGAGAGCAATTCCACC
>JAYUUC010000131.1:0-2283 GCA_043755105.1 Myxococcales bacterium | reverse complement strand
CAAAGTTTGGACGGTCTCGAGGCGAGCTCCGCGGGCCGCCCAGGCTTGGACCAGGGGCTCGTCTGCTCCGGGCTCGTCCTGCAGAAGCAGCACTTTCGCCACCGGGTGCTCGAGCCCGAGGAGGTTCAGCGCCGACAGCGCCGACAAGGTGTCTGCGGAAAAATAGAATCCGCCGGCCTCTTCATCGCCAGCGGGCAACGTCGCCGCTTGCTGGTTCAGTGCTCGATAGGCTTTCACCTGTCGAACGAAGCGCTTCCCCTGGGCAAAGGGCTTCCACAGCACCAGCCGCTCGACGTCGCTCCTTCTCACCGCGGCTTGAGCTGCCAGGGTGCCCCCGAGATGGAAGCCAATCAGGGCGAGGCGCTTCGCGCCGCTCGATTGCTTCAAGTGGTCAAGCGCCTGCCCGATGCTGGACAGCCACGCCTCCAGCCGTTGAGGGTCTTCGTCCGAGCCGACCGAATCGCCGGTGCCGTCGTAATCGAACCGCAGCACCGGGAAGCCCTGGGCAGCAAGCTGCTCCGCCAGCGCCCGATAGCTGCGATGCACCGCCAGAGCTTCCCATCCGATGGGATTGCAGAGCACCACCCCCAGCCCGCGGGCCGGCCCGATCGCAGGGTGATAGCAACCGAAGAGCCGCCGCTCTTTCGGGCCGAAGGCATGCCGAATCAACCTGGTGTTTCGGTTCGGAGATTGAGTGGACGGTACCTTCGAGGGCTTCATCGCTCGCCCTCCGGCCTTTCCTCTTGGATCTTCACCGGCTGGTCACCGTTCAACGCCTGGACCGTCCCGCGAGCAGTCCGTTCGGGCGCGTCGCTGGTCAACAGCACGACGCGCTCTTGACCCGGCCGAAGGTGAAAATAGTTGTCTGCGCAGCGCCAGCCCGGAACCTCGATTCGCACCGATTGGGCAAAGCGTCGGGTGCTCACCCGCAGACGCAAGTGCCGATTCGGGTCCGGGTGAAGCCACTGGGCCTCGAGGCCGAGACCGCTCTCGACGCTCGAAGGCAACCCGAGTGAAAAGTGAAAAGCCTGTCCCAGGGTTCGCTGGTCTGAAATCGACACCCACTCGGCCACCGAGAGTTGATGGCTGGGAGGTCCAAAGCGGTACGCGTAGCTGGTGTCGGCAAAGTGTTCGAGCATCGCCTCGATCGGCCGGCTCACCGATGAGTGGGCGGGAACTTCCAGAGGAATGGCGGCTGACAAGACCCGCACTTCTCCGTCGCGCCAAGCGGTGAAGCGAAGCTCGCCGTGCAAGGGCGTCGGTCCATCGTTGCTGGCGTGCGCGACCAGTCCATTCACTCCCTCGTCGGAGAGAAACAAGGCCACCGGCGCGCAGACACGTTGCAGGTAATACAGTGCCGCCTTGGGCTCACCTTCGGAGTCGAACACTCCCCAGCCTGCTCCCGGCCAGAGGTCGCGCAGAAACCACACCAGCGCGCCACGGCAACTCGATTGCGCCCGCCGCCACTCCGAGATCGTGCTCGCCATCACCTCGCCGGTGACCACCCGGCTGAGCGCCAGATATCGGTCGAGGTCTTCCCGGCGAAGCCTGGGCGGATCGACGCCGAACACCGTTTGAAGGTAGTGGTCCCGCACGTCCTCGAAATCCCAGCTCGAGCCGTTGTCGCGGGGCACCCGCTCTTTCCAGGCAGGGTGATGCACCGGGCTCTGTCCATTGCCGAGTACCCGACTCACCATCGCCGGCTCGGGGACATTGGAGAAGGCCAGACATTCGGATGCGAAGCGAACCTGGGCGCGTCGCGCGTCTTCCAGGGGGCGCAGATAAGCGCCGACGCCGTAGTAGTGGGTGACGCCCTCGTCGGCGTGAAAGGGAAGGGTGCCTCCGGTGGGGCTGGAGGACAGATACGGTGTTCCGGGCGCATGCTCTGTGCACCAAGCCGGCAGCAGTTCGTCGAAGAGCGCGCTTCTCCAGCTCTCGCGGGGAAGCCCGAGCATCGCCGCCTGCTGTTCCACTTCGCTGCTCCCACACAGCACCGCCAGCGACGGGCGCCCCGCCAGCCGTTGCAGCAACTGGGTGGCCTCTTCCCGAACCTCTCGCTGAAAGTCGGAGTCGTCCGCCGGGTAGTCCATGTTGGCGAACATGAAGTCTTGCCAGACGAGGATGCCCAGTTCGTCGCAGAGGGAATGGAACGCGTCCGATTCGTAGACCAGCGTGCCGCTGAGCCGAATCAGGTTCATTCCCGCATCGCGAACGGCTTCGAGCGCGCGGCGATGGCCCTGTGGGGTGCTTTGAAGGCTGACCACATCCAGCGGGGTCCAGCAG
>JAYUUC010000130.1:0-2285 GCA_043755105.1 Myxococcales bacterium | reverse complement strand
AGTCTCCGCCGATGAGCAGGGCGTGCACGAACACCACCGGGATGGCGATGTGGACGCTTCGGTGAAGGGCCTTCCAGCGCCGACCACCCAGGCGCTTCACCTCGGCATCCCTGCTGGTCCAGCTCAACATGAGCAGATCTGTGAAGGCCAGGAGCCCCAGGAAAAGGCCACCGGTCCACAGCCAGCCGGGAGCGAAGATCTCGCGCCATGAACGAGCCAACGTGGGCACCAGGTAGCTGGCCACGTGAGAGGCGACCAGCGCGAACGAGGAGACGCCCACCGCGCGCCGCGCCGAGATCCAGAGGGACTTGCCCGGCATCCGGGTGACCACTGCCGCCGCAGGACCTATCAAGCTGGCTGCCATCAAGAAGCCGAACGCGGTCAGGCCGTACATCTGCCGGGCTGAGACCCAGGCAACGTCTGCGGTCGCTTCGGTGGAGGCGAGCAAACCAATGCCCACCAGCGCAGTCAGGCACACCAGTGCGGTCGCCAGCGTTGCATGTGGCTTGAGCTTCTCGAGCACCGCTCCCCCACCGAATCATTCGCAGCCGCTCAGGCTGCCTTGTGCTTCTCGGCAAAGGCATCGAGCCCCGAGACCAGCGCCGCCGCCTGCTCTCGCAGCGCCTTGGAGACGCCCTGGAGCTTCTCGATCTCCAGGCTCAGCTTCCTTGCCAGGTCTGCGACCCGCTTCTCCTCCTGGCCTGGCGTCACGGGTTTCTCTTCCTTCTTCGGCTTGGCCGCAGCGACGACCTTCTCGATCATCGCGAGTTTGTGGGCCGCCGGCTTGTCCTCCGTGAAGACGGACTTGCCCACCTCAGCCATGGCCTCGCGGCCGATGAGCTGCTCTCCCTTGGCAAAGGCCTGGACCACCTTCAGCGACGGCACCTCGCGCTTCTCCGGCGGGAGCCTCATCACCTCGGGGGCGACACGACTCACGGTGTCGGAGCCGAGCTTCAGCAGCTTCACCTCTGCCGGGGTGAGGTCGTATTCCCGCTTGTAGAAATCGCTGAAGGACTTGCCGTCCCACTTCTTCCACCACTCGTTGTCCTCGACCAGCTTGAGGAAGGCGGCCATCTCCATCCAGCTGGAGCGCATGGCCCAAAGCAGCCTCATGCCCTTCTTGCGCTGCTGCGGCAGGTCGAGTTCCGTCGTGTCGTTCGCCAAGCGTCCCTCCGGGAGAATCCCTCGGAAGTAGCACCCTGTATGTAGAGGGTCACATTTTCGGCCCGCCGGCCGCTGGCCGAGCGGACTCGGCCAGCGGCGATTGCGTCACGACTTCTTCTGCCGGATGAACTCCCTCAGGGCTTCCTCGGCAACGCGGATCGAGTTGGACACCCGGAGGTGCGGCAGGATCTTCTCCTCGATCATCCGGTACGCCGTGGCGCGACAGACCCCGAGCGTCTTGGCCACCTGCTTCATGTTCAGGAGCCGCCCCTGAGGCAGGAACAGCCGCGACGGCGCGGGCTCGCCCGCCTTGGGGCCCGGCGTGGCCTTGTAACCGAAGCGCAGGCCATTCACGGCCTTGCGCATGTCCTCCACGTCGAGGTGCCCGTAGACCTCGCTGGTGAGCCGCGGGTCGGTATGCCGGAGGATGCGCTGCACGGTGGCCAGCGGCACCCCGTTCTTGAGCAGCAGCGTGGCGGTGGTGTGGCGCAGGTCGTGGAATCGCACGTGCCTGGGCACCGGCTTGGGCCAGAGGGCCATCCCGCAGGTCTGCCCGATCAGCGTCGGGTGCGGCCCGGTGCAGCGACCCGCTTCTGCGGTCGCGGCGAGCACCTGCTTGTGGCAACGCCGGCAGCGGTGGATGAAGCCCGTCACCAGCCCTGCCCTTCCCATCGCGGCCCGGAGCCTTTTATCGAGCGCAGTCTCCTTGGTCGGCATGCTCCCGTCGCCCGCTGGGAACACGAACTGCAAGGGCGAGGCCTTGAGCGCCTCCTCCAGGAAGGGCCGTAGCTCGTCTGCCAGCGGGAGCATGTCCGCGTGGCCGCCCTTGGTGGTCTCGTGATCGTACGAGCGCGCGACCGTGATGGTCCCGGCCTCCAGATCCACGTCGCCCTTGCGCAACCCGAGCAACTCGCCCTGACGCATGCCCGTGTAGACCGCAGTGGCGAACAGCGGCCGGAGCTGAGGCGGCAGTGCGTCGAGCACACGGGGCACCTCCTCGAAGCGCAGGTACTCGGGCAGACGCTTGGGCCAGGGCGGGCGCATCTGAAGGGGTTGATTTTAGGCGATAAATCTGGTGAAGACGTGGCCCCACCAGAGAGAATTCGATGCTCGACCTCGTT
>JAYUUC010000129.1:0-2286 GCA_043755105.1 Myxococcales bacterium | reverse complement strand
AGAAGCGGGGGGAGCCGGAAGACAACTCAGTGCGCCAGGGATGCTGTACCCAGCATCTCGAGTGCCGCTGGGGCTGATTCCCCGGCCGCCTCGGGAATGCCATCGAGGTAGCTGACGAAGTGGCCCATCACCGAAGGGACCCGCGGGCCCGGGGTGACCACTCCGGTGAGGTTGAGCGGGTCGACTGCGGAGAGCTGAATGCGGACGCCGGTCGCTTTCAGCCTTCGCACCGCCCGCGACTGTTCCACCGCGTCGGTGAGCGCGAATTGCTCTCCGGCGAACCCGGCAACGAACCTCCCGCCGCGAATGTCTCCGCGGGCTTCGAGCCTCCGGTAGACGTAGAGCAGCTCTCGCCATGAGGGGGCAAGCGGCTCACGGGCGAGGAGGTCTCTCCAGACGATGCCGTAACGCCTCAGGAAAAGCATCGCCAGTCGCTCGGGGATCTGGTCCGGTTCCGGCGGCTCAAGGGGGACGAGCAGACTCCATCGACCTGGGCCTCCCCGTCGCAGCGCCTTCTGCCGCTTCCTTGCCTTGGGCGATTGAAGCACCCGCAAGTTCTCGACGGCATCTGCGGTGACGAGTCCTCGAGCGAGCAGCTCCCAGAGCGCATCTTCGACCTCGGTCGGCAGTCGCTTGCTCGAGGTCACCAGCTCGGTGAAGAAGGAGGCGCCCCGGCGGGCCAGCGAGGCCGCCACATCTGCCGCTGCGGGCGTCAGGTCCTCGGGGAAGGCAGTCGGGTTCCCGCTCTTCGCAGCATCGGGCCGGGCCGCGAGCAGCATCCAATCCATCTGCTCCCGACGAACGAAGGTCAGGGAGGCCACCCGTCCGGCAACGACGGGCCGCGCTCTGGCCCGCTCAACATCGGTGACGAGCTCTCCGTCAGTGCTTGCGGGGAGCGTCGCGACAAGCCCGGCTCCGGCCTTCTTCGCCAGCACCGCGGCCAGCAGCGTCTTCGGAACCGGGACGGCCGGGACTCCTCGCCTCGGGCCCGGTGCCGGCCGCATCTCTTTCGGCGTCAGCCTGCCCCAGGCAATTTCCCCTCCGAAGCAGAGCTTCTCGAGTAGCTCGGGATCATAGCCCTTCACACGCGACGGCAAGAGCGACTGTTCCCACGCCGCCGCCGGGGCCTCGAATCCTTCGAGCAGTGCCACTGCCTTGAGCAATCCCCCACTACCTCTCAGGCACTCCTTCGGATCGAGGTGGTGCCAGTGAAAGAGGAAGCGCATGAAGTCCTGCGCCGAGAGCGGCTGAATCTCGTTGCGCAGCCTCCCCACCGTCTGCCGGTGAATTCGCTGCAGCAGTCGCCGATCGCACCACTCCAGCAGCGCGTTCGCACCTTCCGGCCTGGTCGACGCCGGGCGGAAAGTGCCTCGCAGCACCTGTCCTTCGGATTCCATCCGGTAGAGCGCCTGTTCCACTTCCGAATCCGGGAGGCAGAGGCGAATTCCGAGCTCGAGACTCGTCGTCGGCCCCACCGCTTCCATCCACCCGCGGACCATCGCGATCGCTGCGGCCTCGCGCTCCACCGGAGCATCCCCTCGCAGCGGCAGCAGCGCCGGCTCGAGCACCGCTTCGGGGTAGAGCACTTGCACCTGCGTCACCCGCTCGGCAGGAACGAGAAATCGGCGCCCGTCTCCAACCGAAAACTCTGCCACCCGGCGCTGGGCTTTGAGCGCGGCGAGCAGCTCTGGCTCGACCGGCAACAGCCCTTCCTTCGGCACGGCGACGAACTGCAGCAGCGCGTCGTGAAGCTCCTCGGCGTCGCGAATCACTGGCGCCGCGTCGGAAATCACCTGGGCGATCGCGGTGGCATCGAGCGCTCCGAAGGCCGCGGCGTCGGCGGGCGGCAAGGTCCTCCGAACGCTGATCGCCCGGGCCCGACGCTCTTCCAGCGGCGCCTCGTCAAGGAAGGTGTAGGGCGCGGAGTTGAGCATCTGATGCGCGAGCACCGACGGCTCGGGGAGGTCGACCGCGAGCTTGCGGATCCGCCCCTGCTTCATCCCCCGCAGCACTTCCTTCAACCCATCGACGTCCATCGCCTCGCGGAGGCAATCGCCCATCGACTCATGCACCAGCGGATGGTCGGGCAGCTCGAGGTCGGCGCCCCCGTGGTTGTCCTGACAGCCGACCTGGGCCGGAAAGACGGACGCGAGCAGGTCGTCCGAGCGCGAGCGCTGAATCTGCGGCGGCACCCGCTTCCCCGACGAGAAGCGCGAGAGCGAGAGCGACCGAGTGGCGCTCCAGCGAAACCGGGTTCCGAAAATCGGCGCCTGCAAGATCGCCTGG
>JAYUUC010000128.1:0-2289 GCA_043755105.1 Myxococcales bacterium | reverse complement strand
GGGAATGTCCAGGCGGCCTGCTTGCGGTCCACCAGCCCCGCCCGCGCATAGCGGAACACCGCTGAGAGCGAACCGAACACCGACTGTCCCTTGTTGGTTCCCAGAGCAAGCTGCGGCGGCAAACCTGCAGCCAGGAGGGCCGGCACGGTGAGCAGGCCGCCGCCGCCTGCGATGGCATCGACGATACCGGCGAAGAAGGCGACCGCGCAGAGAAGGCCGAGAACCGGAGGGGACAGGGACAAAGGGCTTTCTGTGTACCGCGCCCTGCCCCGCAGACATCGAATGAAAGGGGCTGGACGATCAACAGCGCCCCCACGACCGATTGTTAACCTTCGTCGGGCTTTTCCGGAGCGCGAAACGACGGACGTCGCCATTGTAGGAACAAAGGGAGGGTTCGATGGTGACCGTTCAAAAAGGCAGCGACGTGCAAAAGCTCGGCAGTTTGATCAAGGGCCAGAAGGTAGCGATGGTGACTACGGTCGAGGCGGAGGGCTCGCTTCGCAGCCGACCGATGTGGACCCAGCAGGTGGACTTCGACGGCGACCTCTGGTTCTTCACCCGCATCGACTCCGGGATGGCGCACGAAGTCGGTCGCCAGCACCGCGTCAACCTCAGCTACTCGGACCCCAGCGACAGCCGGTTCATCTCGGTGTCGGGAACTGCGACCGTGGGCAAGAATCCCGAGAAGGCCAAGGACCTGTGGAACCCGATGCTGAAGGCCTGGTTCCCGGAGGGGCTCGAAGACCCTGAGCTGGCGCTGTTGCAAGTGAGTGTGGAGAAGGCGGAGTACTGGGACAATCCGTCAGGGCGAATGGTTCAGTTGCTCGGGTTCGCCAAGGCGGTGGTCACCGGCATGGCCGCGAAGCCAGGGGGCCACGGGGAGCTGCACCTTCAGAAGTAGCGCTCAGCGGTTGCTCCTGGGCTTCTTCAGCTTCGGATTTTGCTTCGCCTTTGGCCGCGGCTTCAGCGCTTGTGCCCGCGTCAGGGTAGCGATGCGTTTATCCAAAGCGACCGCCTGGGACTTGCAGCCCCCGACCACCGCTTCGGGAGTGACCGGGGCTCCTTCCAGCTCCACAACGGTGCGGGCAAAGGGAGGAGCCGCCGTCGCGATCGCCTTTGTACCGTCGTCTGCACAGCGCCGGTAGGCCGCCTGGGCTTCGGCGAGGGCGCTCAGCCGCTTCGAGGCATCGGTCTGCGCCTTGGCCTCCATCATTGACTGCACGGCTGTGCGCCGAAGCTCGCCAGGGCCGCGAATGAACTCCAGCACCCGCTTCGCATTATCGAGCTCGAGCCCGGCCTGCTCGACGCGGTGGCGGAGGTCCCCCGCGTAAACCGAATAGGCCGGGTCCTTCTTTTCGAGATTGCTTCCATCGGAAATCGCGTCTTTGAGGCGCCCGGTGGCATCCTTGGCCTCGTCGAGCGCGTCGGAAGTGAAGCCCTTCTTCCCCAAGGGCCCCAGTCGTTCTTGAAAGATGACCAGGGCCTTTTCGAGCAGGGCTCGGCGCTCCTGGAGCCGGACTTCCAGGTCGCGGGCCACCCGCTGGACCCGCACCTCTGGAAGTCGGGTTTGCGCGGCCACCAACCGTTGCCGGATCTGCTCCCGCTCGGGGTAGTAGCCGACGTCGGGGTCGGCAAGGGCCTTGTCTGCGGAAGAGATGGCGGCTTCGGCGCGGTCAGGCTCGAGGGCCGCAAGCTGGCGGTCGGCTTCATCGAGTGACGCTTCGGCTGCGGTGGCCTGCTTCTCGGAGTTGAGCAACTTGGCCTGAAGCGTCTTCGGCCCGCATGCCACCGAGCCGAGCAGCATCACACCGATCGCGACCGGCACCTTGAGTTTCACGGAACAGAGCGTACTGCCGCGCAAGCCGTTCGAGGAACCTTTCGCGACGAGCGCGGACTATCAGAACGGACCCTCAAGAAATACCTTGGCGGTCGGCGCCCCGGTAGCATCATGTCGACATGAACCGACCTCACCGACGAGCCGCTGCTCGGGCTGTGCTGATTCTCTTCTTGGTCGCTCCGCCCACCCTGGCGGTTGCTCAGGAAATGAGCCTCGATCTGACCGACACCACCGACTACCGCCCCCGGGTGGCCTTCAGCGGCGTTCAGCTGGCCGACCCGAAAGCTTCTTCTGAACTGGTGGCGAAGCTGAAGCTGGAACGGCTCTCGGCGAGTTTGGTGGCGGAGGCAATTCAGTCCAAGGACTTCGCGACGGTGCTCGGCCCGGCAGAGTTCGCGCCCGAAGCCCTGGCAGAAGCGCGGAAATGTGCCGAGGCGGCCTGCTTTCGTGCT
>JAYUUC010000127.1:0-6843 GCA_043755105.1 Myxococcales bacterium | reverse complement strand
GCGACCCGAAGCAGCTCGGTCCCACCGTGCTCTCGCGCGAGGCCGCTTCTGCTGGCCTGGGGAGAAGCCTGTTCGAACGGCTGCTCGAGGACCACGGCGCGGCGGTGAAGCAGATGCTCCGCGAGCAGCACCGGATGAACGAGCAGATCATGTCCTTCCCTTCGGCGCAGATGTACGGCGGCGAGCTTCGGGCGCATCCCTCGGTTGCGGGACGGGTGCTCACGCTTCCGCCGTCGGTCGACGCCCCGCCGCTGCTGTTCCTCGACACCGCCGGAAAGGGTTTCGAGGAGTCGACCGCGCCGGGAAGCTCGAGCCTTCGCAACGAAGGCGAGGCGGGGCTCATCTCTGCCCGCGTCGCCGAGCTGCTCGGTGCAGGCATCGACCCCCGAGAGCTGGCGGTGATTGCCCCCTACCGCGCACAGGTCGAGCTGCTGCGGGAAAAGCTCGCACTCCCCGAGCTGGAGATCGACACCGTCGACGCCTTCCAGGGACGGGAAAAGGACGTGGTGTTGCTCACCCTCACCCGCTCCAACGCCGAGGGCCAGCTCGGGTTCCTCGAGGACCTCCGCCGGATGAACGTGGCGATGACCCGCGCCCGCAAGCACCTCTTCGTGGTGGGGGACTCGGCAACCCTGTCGGGAAATCCCTTCTATGCCCAATTCATCGAGCACACCCAGGCCCTCGGGGGTTACCGCTCGGCGTGGGAGTGGCCAGAAGTCTGAGCTGTGCGCCCGACAGCCTTTGCCGAGGGGTGACAGATTTCGTCACACCTACCTGGGCCCCCACACCCCACATCGCCCAAAACGCGTGAAACCCTGGGCATTCGCCGATGTGCATCCGCCCGGCATGTCCAATGCTACCTCCCCGGTAACCAAGGGGGCTCCGATGTCGACAAGCAAGGCGGTCGTGGTCAAAGAGGAGGACGTGTGGGTGGTGCGAATTGAAAAGGAGAACGGCAAGGTTCAGGAGTACCGCTGCGCTTCCGAGCTTCAGGCCAAGCAGCTGGCGGCCGTGCTGTTGCCCAAGGAAGCGCCTCGCGACCCCCCCAAGCAAAGCGTCGTCGGCTGAGCAGTGCTTTCAGGCGTCTGCGGAAGAAGGGGTTCGCTCCAGGCGCGATTCGGGAAAGTCCTTTTTCTTGGGGCCGGGCGGAGCGGAGTCGACCTTCTTCTTGGGAAAGACGAGGAAGCGCAGCAGCAACAGCTGGCCGACCGAGAACACGCCGATGTCGGCGATGATCTTCGCCAGCACGAAGGGGATGCCGAAGCGATCGCGCATCATCACCACCAGTTGCCCGTGAATCACCATCGAGACCGCGGTGGCAGCGAGGAACTTGAGCGCGGGGGAAGCCAGGGCCTGCGAGCGATCCTTGAACGCGAAGTGCCGGTTGGCGAAGAAGGTGAAGGTCGCGCCGATCGCCACGCCCAGCATCGCCCCGGGCCGCGTGGAGAGCCGGAACACGTTGAGACAGGTGAGCCCGACGGCGATGTCCAGCACGGTGGCCACCGCACCGATTGCCAGACTGCGCGTCGCCCACGAGCGCCACGCCCTGCGAAGGAACTCCGGGAGCGTCGATCGGCTGGGGGAAGGGGGCAACGCCATCAACGCTCCGAACCAAGAGGTTCCAACAGATACCTACAAAACTTCGCGGCCTTTCGCCAGCCTCCGCCACTGTCCGCGCTCGCCACCCCAAAAACGAAAGGAAATCCTTTCTCCAGTTCTGGGCAAACTTTTTCCGAGGGGTACTTTTGCGTCTGCACCCGCCCCCTCCCTGCAGCCAAGTCGCTGAAAATACAGTGAGTGGCGAACGACCTCTGGGCCACCAGGTCCGGTACGCCGCTTGATACAGCTCGATGGACGGTGGTTGTCGGAAACCCAGCGAGCAGTGTCTTTGAGGAGCCGGACATGCGCATCAGGCAGGGGCGATGGGGTTGGGTGCTGGGGGCGCTGCTGGCGATGGGGTGTCACGACCCGGGCAAGTCTCACTCGGTTCAGGCAAGTGCCATCTTCGACCGTGCCGCGCTCGACTTCGGTGAAGTGCCGGTGGGTGAATGGCGCAGCGAGGAAGTGCGGATCCAGAACGTCGGCTACGTGCCGTTCAACGCCCTCGAGGCGCTGGGCCTCTCCAGCAACCCGTCCTTCAAGGTGGAGCTCGACGGGGGCAAGGTGTTGCCCGGCGAAGACCGCAAGGTCACGGTGCGCTTTCATCCGTTGAGGGAAGGAGCGCTCGACGAGACGGTGGAAGTGGCGACCGACGCCGACAACAACCGCAGCCACCAACTTCAGGTCACCGGCGTTGGAACGCCCACCCCGGTGCGAATTTACCCCGAGCGGGTGGACTACCAGACGCTGGAGATCGACTCCGACCGCACCCTCGAGCTGACGGTGGAGAACCCGGTCGACCTTCCGCTCACCGTCTCGGTGGGGGGTGACTCCGCGGCCCAGTTCGAGGCCGACGTGGTGACGGTTCCTCCGTTCTCGACCCAGAAAGTGAAGGCCAAGTACTTCCCCCGCGACGCCGGTCAGAGCGCAGGGTGGCTCGAGGTTCGCTCTTGTTCCGCCTGCACTCCCAGCCACAGCCAGCTGGTGGGGACGGCGGTGCTCTCGGCTTTCGCCTTCGACCCGTCTCCCGTTCCCTTCGAGAACGTGCCCGTCCACGAGCGCACCCACTCCGCTACCCGGGCCACCAACATCACCTGGCGCGCAGTGGAGATCGGCAACCTGGTCACCAGCGACGAGGCCTTCTCTTCTGACGGCGCGCTCGGTCATCAGACAGTCGAGTCGGGCGCGTCGGTCGAGGTGAGTCTGGAGTTCGCGGCCCGTCACTCCGGGCCCGCCGTGGGCACCCTTACACTCGAGTACCGCTCGGACAAGGCGCGCGCCTCCGAGGTGATGCTCGACGCCCGCGGCGGAAAGCCGACGCTGGCGGTGGCGCCGGTGGCGCTCGATTTCGGCGAGCTTCCGGTGGGCGGCAAGGTGGAGAAGGTGGTCCGGGTCAGCAACGCGGGCACCCACGGGAACTTGAACTTCCTCGGCGTCCACGCGGTGGGAGTCCTCACTGCGTTCGACGTCTCGCCTGCCTATCGGGGAAAGACCGCGTACCCCTGGGTCTCGGGCTCGGTGTGGCCGCAGCTGCAATCGCCGCCCGTTCCGATTGCACCCGGCAACGACTTCCTCGACTTCAAGGTCTACTTCCAGCCTGACCGGACCGGGACGATGAGCGCGCAGCTGACCTTCGTCTCCGACGACATGTTCAACCCCGAGCGGACGATCACCCTCACCGGCCGCGCCCGTCCGGTTGGACCTTGCACCTTCAAGGTATTGCCGCAGGGCAGCCTCGATTTCGGCAACGTCCCCACCGGCACCGGAGCGGTGCTTGGCTTCCGCTTCGAGAATGCGGGCACCAACGAGTGCGTGGTGAAGGACATTCACCTCTCTGGCAGCGCAGGGGGCACGTTCTTCATGCCAGGCGGTCCGCTCACCGGCGGGGTGCTGATCAAAGACGACTCCTTCGCCTCGCAAATAGCCTTCAAGGCCGCTGCCGACGGGCAGTACCAGGGCGAGCTGTCGATCACCGTCAACGACCCCCACCAACCGGTGTTCAAGCTGCCGCTGTCCGCAGTCGCAGCGAGCTCCTGTCTCACCGCGGCACCGCCCTATCTGGATTTCGGGCCGATCCGATACGACTGTTCGCCGACGCCGCGGAAGACGCTGGTGAGCAACCAGTGCCCTTACCCGGTGCAGGTGGATTCGGTGCAGATCGGCCCCGGCACCAGCAACCAGTTCAGCGTGGTGGCGATGCCCCCGATGCCGACCCTGCTCGCGCCTGGTGCGGGCTTCGAGGTCGAGACCACCTATGCGCGGACCGTACTCGGCCAGCACTACAGCCCCCTGTGGGTGAAGACGTCGACCGAACCGACCCCGCTGCTGGTGCCGATGCTCGCCGAGACCAACCACGAAGGGCTGGAGACCGAGCGCTACATTCAGGGCAACGACAGTCAGCTCGACGTCCTCTTCGTGGTCTCGAATTCGACCACCATGCAGTCCACCCAGGACAAGCTCAAGGCGGCCTTTCCCGCGTGGCTATCGACAGCGGCGTCGATGGGGGTGAACGTGCGGATGGGAGTGACCTCCACCGGGCTGGTGCCGCGCAGCGCCCAGTGCGGTGGCGGCGCCAACGGAGGCGAGGCGGGCAGGCTCTTTCCGGTCGACGGCAGCCGGGCCCGGGTGGTGTCGAGCAACAACGCCAACGCGGCGTCGGTGCTGAGTCAGAACGTCGACGTCGGCCTCTGCCACAACCTGGTCCAGGGATTGGAGACGATGCGCGCCGCGCTCTCGTCGCCGCTGATCGACTCTCAGGACGACATCCGCACACTTCAGCCGAATGACGGCAATCTCGGGTTCCTCCGCGCCACTGCCCGGCTGGCGGTGGTGTTCGTGTCCGATGAGGACGACCACTCTGGCTTCGACCCGTCGAGCTACATCCAGCTGCTCCGGTCCATCAAGGGCCCAGGCATGGCGCACCGCAGCTCGGCCTACGCGATCGTCCCCACCGACCCTGCGTGTGTGACCGCGGGGCCTCCGGGGTCCCGGTTCACCGACGTGGCAATTCAAACCGGAGGTTCCCCCTTCTCGGTCTGCCAGGCCAGCTACGCACCGCTGCTGAACCAGCTGCTTCAGCGGGCGGCAGGAAAGCAGGCGGACTTCCGTCTCACCGCCACCCCTTCGGCGGTGGCAGACATCCACGTCAAGGTGGACGGGGTCGAGATGCCCACGACCGACTGGAGCTACGACCCGGTTCACAACGCGGTGGTCTTCTCTCCCACCGCCATTCCGGGGTCTGGCCAGACGGTCGAGGTGAAGTACCGGAGTGTGTGCGGAGCGCCCCCGCCTCCCTGAGGGGACGGCTGTCGAACCGTCCTCCGTCGAGCGACCCACCGGCCTCCGACCCGCGGCGGAAACCTCCCAGCCGGGCGGGCGAAACCGCCCTCAACCGGGGCGACGAGACCGTTCACCCCGAGCGCGTCTGCGCGAATTTCCCCCAGGACCGCAGCGCTTTCGCCTGGCCAGCCCCGGCGCGTGATATTCCTCAGGGTCGGCGATGCAGGAAACGTTCGGCCGATACCAGCTGTTGAAGAAGCTCGCCACCGGCGGGATGGGCCAGGTCTTCCTTGCGCGCCAGCTGGGACTGGTGGGTTTCGAGAAGCTGGTGGTGGTGAAGCGGATTCTGCCCCACCTCTCCGAAGACCAGGACTTCATCAACATGTTCTTCGACGAGGCGCGGATCGCTGCCTTGCTGAACCACCCGAACATCGCGCAGATCTACGACCTCGGTGAAGTCGAAGGCATCTTCTACATCGCGATGGAGTACGTGCACGGCGATTCGCTTCGCGCGGTCAACCACCAGGCCAACGCGCTCCAGGGGGGAATGCCCCTGCCGCTGAAGTTGCGGGTGGTGGCCGACGCGGCCGGAGCGCTCGACGCCGCTCACCGGGCCCGCGGTCCTGCGGGACAGCCGCTCTCGCTCATCCACCGAGACGTTTCGCCGCAGAACATCCTCGTCGGCTTCAACGGCAGCGTGAAGCTGATCGACTTCGGGGTGGCCAAGGCGACAGGAAAGATCAGCACCACCCTCACCGGGGCGATCAAGGGCAAATACGCCTACATGTCGCCAGAGCAGGCCCGCGGCGAGGAGCTCGACCACCGCAGCGACATCTTTGGCCTCGGCATCGTCTTCTACGAGATTCTCACCAGCACCCGGTTGTTCAAGCGAGAGTCGGACACCGCCACGATGAAGGCGGTGGTGGCGGCGAAGATCGAACCTCCCTCTTCGATCGTGAAGGGTATTCCCAAGGCGATCGACGTGGTGGTGATGAAGGCGTTGGCCCGTCGGCGACAGGACCGCTTCCAGAGCGCCGCCGAGCTCCAGCTGGCGATCGAGGATTACCTGGTCCGCCAGCGCCTCGCGTCTACCCCCTCGCATCTCGCCGCCTACATGCAGAAGCTCTACGCCCACGAGCTCGCTTCTCCGCTCGAGCAGGGCGTCTTGCCCACCGGGCGAACCCCGAGCAAGGGTCGACCTGCAGGCGGAGCGCGCACCCCTTCGGCGCCGAAGAGCGCGTCTTCACCGGGAAGCGCCGGAAGCCGCCGACGGAGCGCGCCAGCCCCGGAAGGCACCGCCCTCACCCCGTCCGGAAAACCGCTCGACCTCGCGGAGCGGGACCGTCGCATCGCCGCCGCCACGGACCATTCGATTCACGGGCTGCTCTTCAACGCACTCCTGGCCGAAGTGGAGCGCCTCTCGGGAGCAACGGCCACGCAGGCGGTGCGTGCCGCAGCGGGAGAGCCCGGCGCTTACATCGACAGTCGTTCGTACCCCGCCGCTCAGTTCCTCCGGTGCCTCTGGAAGGCAGCCGAACGTCTGGTCAGCCGGACCGCGGACGCCGACGGAGCACTCTCTGCCCTGGGTGCCGCCTGCGCCGCCGGGGTCGTTCGGGCAGCGAGCGAGAAGACGACCGTGCCGGGAATCGAGCCGCTACGGGGTCGCCTGCTCGCGCTGGTGACAGCCCTGGACGCGCTGGCTCCGCCCAGCCTGCACACCCTGGAGACGGCAGGACAAGGCGAGGCCACGATCCGTTTCCGGAACGATGTGCTTCCTCCCCGTTTTTACGTCGGGCTATTGAGGCAGGCAGCGCAGGGGTTGCTCGGTGCTCGACCCGCGGTCACCCCAGAAGAGATGGGGCCGGTTTCAGCGTTGTATCGACTCCGCTGGTAGCAAGCAGGCAAGGCAGCGGCCCGTGGTCTGCCACCTCCCCGTCTGCCATGCGCCAAGCTCTCGCAATCCTG